>JBITAB010000271.1:5429-26452 GCA_044439825.1 Phycisphaerales bacterium JB064
CTCGCCCGAGCCACGATCGGCCTCGATCTGCCCGATGCCGAGCCCGACGCGTTCCACGGCCTCGAGCCCGTGAGCCACGCCGTCGAGGCCCACTTCTCGCTGCTGCGACCCCCGCGAAGCTGAGCGCCCGCACCCACGGTGCGCGCCCGTCATGCCGACGGTGCGCGCGTGCTGGTCCATGCGCCCCTTGCTCTCGCGGAGACACCGCACATGCCCCCGAAACAGATGCTCGCGCGCATCCCGCGCTCAACGCTCGTCGCCGCCGGCGTCGCCATCGCCCTCGCGGGCGTCGTCTTCTGGACGGCCGGCGACGCCTTCACCCCCGCCACGCGCGTGCAGGTCGCGCCCGTGGTGTTCGACGCCTCGACCGAAGCCCAGCCCGAGCAGACCCAGGGCGATCGACAGCCGCCGGGCCAGGCCATCCAGGCGCCCGGCTGGCTCGAGGCTGCTCCCTACTACACCGCCGCCACCGCGCTTACCGATGGCGTCGTCGCCGAGATCCTCGTGCTCGAGGGCCAGACCGTCGAGAAGGGCCAGCCCGTGGCGCGGCTCGTGCCCGACGACGCCCACATCGCCCTGGCCGCCTCGCAGGCCGAACTGGCGACCGCCAAGGCCGAACTCGCCGTCGCTCAGGCCAACCTGCGCGCCGCCGAGACCGACTGGGCCAATCCCGTCGAGCGCGAGCGCGCCGTCGCCGCGACGCAAGCACAGCTCGCCGAGACCGAGGCGCAGCTCGTGCAGCTTCCCGCGTTGATCGAGGCCGAGCGCGCCATGCTCAAGCGGATGGAGGCCGAACTCGCCCGCGCCAGCCGCGCCGAGCAAGGCGGGGCCGCCAACAAGCTCGAAGTAATCGTGCTCACCCAGCGCGTGGCCGGCCAAGCCGCCACACTGCGCGCCACCGAGCAGCGACAGGGCATCCTGCAAGCCCAGCGAGACCGGCTGCGAGCCGACGCCGACGCCGCCGAGCGCAACTTCGAGCTGCGCATCGACGAGAAGCGCAGCCTCGACCTGGCCCGTGCGAACACGCAGCGCGCCGAGGCGGCCGTGCAGATGGCCCAGGCGCGTCTCGATGAGGCCCAGCTTCGCGTCGATCGCCTGACCATCACCGCGCCCATCACCGGAGCCGTGCAGAAGCGGCTGAAGCTGCCGGGCGACAAGGTGATGCTTGGCGCCGACGAGGCGCACTCGGCCCACGTGCTGCACCTGTATGACCCCGCCGAGCTGCAGGTCCGCGTCGACGTACCGCTGGCCGACGCCAGCCACATGTTCGTGGGCCAGACGTGCGAGGTCATTGTCGAGGTGCTGCCCGACCGCGTCTTCCAGGGCGTGGTCGACCGCATCACCTATGAGGCCGACCTGCAGAAGAACACGCTGCAGGCCAAGGTGCGCGTGATCGACCCATCGCCCCTGCTACGGCCCGAGATGCTCACGCGCGTGAAGTTCCTGCCTCGCGGTGGCGGCGACCAGCCCGCGCCGGAGCTCGGTGAGACGGCCGTGCTCGTACCCAGCGGCGCCATCGACAACGGACGCGTGTGGGTGGTGCGCAACCGGCGGGGCGACGTGGGCAAGGCCTTCGCCCAATCGGTCGAGGTCATCGAGGACACCGGCACCTGGGCGCGCGTGCGAGGCGAGCTGCGCGCGGGCGACCTGCTGGCCATCAACACCACGGACCTCTCCGAAGGCGCCCGCGTGCGCATCGCTTCAGAACCGACAACCAACGAAGGAGGGGCCTGACATGACCCTCATCCACTGCGAAAAGCTCACGCGCGAGTTCAAGAAGGGCGACGCCATCATCCGCCCGCTCGACGAGCTCGACCTCAACGTGCCCGCCGGCGAGTTCATGGCGCTCATGGGCCCCAGCGGCAGCGGCAAGACGACCCTGCTCAACCTCATCGCGGGCATCGACAAGCCCACCAGCGGCAGGCTGGTCATCGACGGCGTGAACATCGCCGAGCTGGGCCGCAACAAGCTGGCCGCGTGGCGCAGCCACAACGTGGGCTACGTCTTCCAGCTCTACAACCTCGTGCCCGTGCTGACGGCCTTCGAGAACGTCGAGCTGCCGTTGCTATTGCACAAGCTGCCGCGCCCCGAGCGCCGCAAGCGCGTGCAACAGGCGCTCGAGGACGTGGGCATCGCCGATCGCAGCGACCACTTCCCCCGGCAGCTCTCGGGCGGGCAAGAGCAGCGCGTGGCCATCGCACGCGCCATCGTCACCGACCCCACCATCCTCGTGGCCGACGAGCCCACGGGCGACCTCGACAAGCCCTCGGCCAAGGCCGTCATGGAGCTGCTCACGCGGCTGAACCAGGACAAGGGCAAGACCATCGTCATGGTGACCCACGACCCGGGCACCACCGACTACGCGACGCGCACGCTGCACCTGGACAAGGGCCGCCTGGCGCGCGAGCAGGCCAACACGACGCAAGCCGAGGAGGTGCTGGCGTGAACGCTCTCAAATTCTTCCCGTATATCGCCAAGCAGGCCTGGCGCCACCGCGTGCGCTCGGGGCTCACGCTGCTGGGCATCGCCATCGCCATGTTCCTCTTCACCGCCGTGCAGGCCATGCGCCACGGCGTGGAAGTCGCTACGACAGCTACCGCGAACGACACCACGCTCGTGGTCTATCGCAAGGACCGCTTCTGCCCGGTCACCAGCCAGCTCCCTCAGGACTACCAGCGTCGCATCGAGCAAATCCCCGGCGTCGTCGCCGCCATCCCCATGAAGGTGGTGGTGAGCAACTGCCGCACGAGCCTGGACGTCGTCACCTATCGCGGCGTGCCCAAGGACGACTTCATCCGAGAGCGCGGCAAACGCTTCACCGTCATCGACGGCAGCCTGGAGGACTGGAAGAAGCGCACCGATGCGGCCCTGGTCGGCGAGACGCTCGCGACACGCCGCGGGCTCAAGGCCGGCCAGACCTTCGACGCCGCGGGCATCACCACCTACGTCGCCGGCGTGATCCGCTCGAAGGACGCCCAGGACCACAACGTGGCTTACACCGCCCTCGAGTTCGTGCAGCTCGCCGGACGCGACCAGCTCGGCATCGTCACCCAGTTCAACGTCAAGGTCGAGGACGCCAGCATGCTCGACCCGGTCGCCCAGGCCATCGACGACGAGTTCGAGCGTGCCCAGGACCCGACGCAGACCTTCGGCGAGAAGGCCTTCGTCGCCCGCATCGCCGACGACATCATCGAGCTGGTGGGCTTCGCCAACTGGCTGGGCATCGGCGCGCTCATCGCCGTGCTCGCGCTGGTGGGCAACGCCATCGTGCTCAGCGTGCAGAGCCGCATCGCCGAGCACGCCGTGCTGCAGACCCTGGGCTTCAACAGCCGCCTGGTCGCCCTGCTCATCATCGCCGAGGGCGTGCTCATCTCGCTGCTCGGCGGCGTGCTGGGCGCGGCAGCCGCGATGCTCGTGGCCCGCTTCGGCAGCTTCGCGCTATCGGTCGAGGGCCAGTCCATCCCCATCACGGCGAGCTGGCAGTTGCTGGCCGTGGGCGTTGGCGTGTGCGTGCTGCTGGGCGTGCTGGCGGGCCTGGTGCCCGCGTGGCAGGCCGGCCGCCGCGAGATCGCCGCGTGCTTCCGAGCCGTCTAAGGCACGTCCAAGGAGCAACCACCATGAAGCTCAGACAACTGCCCTTCGAGTACGCCTACCGAAACCTCGGCCGCAGCCGCGTGCGCCTGCTGGCCAGCATCATCGGCGCCACGCTCGTCGTGCTGCTGGTGCTGTCGGCCGCCGGCTTCGTGCGCGGCATGCAGCTCACGCTCACCCAGGGCAAGGGCCTCTACGAGAACGTCATCATCCTCAGCACCGGCAGCGAAGAAGCCCTCGAACGCAGCCAGATCGACGCCTCGGTCGCGGGCCAGGCCATCGCCAGCATCCCGGGCCTGGTCGAGCGCGGCGGCGTGGTCTACGCCTCGCCCGAGATCAACATCGCCTTGCCCGTCAACGCCGACGCCAGCGACACCACGCCCCGCCAGGCCGTCATCCGCGGCGTGCGCCCCGTCGCGTTCCTCGTGCACAGCGAGGTCGAGATCATCGAAGGCCGCCAGCCACGGGCCGGGCAGGACGAGATCATCGTCGGCTCGCTCGCGGCCACGCGCCTCGGCCTTCCCGACGAACGCCTGACAGTCGGCAGCACGCTGCACTTCGACAACCGCGACTGGTCCATCGTCGGAAGGTTCCGCGCGCCCAACACCGTGATGGACGCCGAGATCTGGATGCCCATCATCGATCTGCAGGTGGCCACCAAGCGCGAGGCCACGCTCTCGGCCGTCGTCGTGAGCCTCGACACCGCACGCTTCTCCGACGTCGACCTCTTCGCCAAGAGCCGCCTCGACCTGGAAGTCACCGCCATGCGCGAGGCCGATTACTACGCGTCCATCGCCGCGTTCTACCGGCCCATCCGCATCATGGTCATCGTCACCGCCTCGCTCATCGCCATCGGCGGGCTGCTGGGCGGGCTCAACACCATGTACGCCTCGTTCGCCGCCCGCGTGCGTGAGATCGGCACGTTGCAGTCGTTCGGCTATACCCGGCCGGCCATCGTCACCAGCCTCACCGAGGAATCGCTCTTCGCCGCCGCCATCGGCACGGTGATCGGCGCCATCCTGGGCCTGCTGCTGCTCGATGGCCTGGCCGTCAAGTTTTCCATGGGCGCGTTCGCGCTCACCCTCGACGCCCCGGTGATGCTTGCTGGCGTCGGCGGCGGCGTCCTCGTCGGCCTCGTGGGCGCCGTGCCCCCGGCCATCCGTTGCCTGCGCCTGCCCATCCCCCAGGCGCTCAAGATGCACTGAATACCATTCCCGCAGGAGATCCCCATGAACAGCACACTGAACATCGCTCTGGCCCTCGTCGCCGGCTGCACGCTCACCCTCGCCGGCTGCAACGAGCAGTCGAGCACAACCAGCACGAGCGGCTCGTCCAGCGCTGCACCCGCCTCCAGCACGTGGCGGCTCACCTCCATGCCCGCCGACGCGCAGGGCGTCAAGCAGGCCAAGGACACCGTGAGCGAGGGCGACGCCATCACCGTCCGCGGCATCATCGGCGGTCGCAAGGACGCCCTCAGCAAGGACTCGGCCATGTTCGTCATGGTCGATGCCGGGCTCGAGAACGTCTGCGTCAGCGAAGACGACCACTGCGCCACGCCGTGGGACTACTGCTGCGCCATGCCCGAAGACATCCAGGCCAACATGGCCACCGTGCAACTCGTCGACGCCGAAGGCAACCCGCTCGAGTTCGACCTTGCCGGCCAGGGGATCGCGCCGCTCGACGAGGTGGTGGTCGTCGGCACCGTCGCCGCACGCCCCACGCCGGAAATCCTGACGATCCGCGCCACGGGGCTTCACCGCGTGGGCCACTAAGCCATAATGCCATATGGCCGACGCGAAGAAGATCACAGCCGCCCTCGCCGAGCTCCATGACCGCTACGCGGGCCTCGACGAGGGCGCGCTGGCCGACTACATCCCCGAGCTTGCCAACGTCGATCCGTCGCTGTTCGCCATCGCGGTCGTCACGGCCGATGGCCAGGTCTGCTCGGTGGGCGACGACCAGACGCACTTCACCATCCAGAGCGCGTCCAAGCCCTTCACCTATGGCCACGCGATCGGCGTGCACGGCCGCACGCGCGTGCTCAGCCGCGTGGGCGTCGAGCCCACGGGCGACGCCTTCAACTCCATCATCAAGCTCGACGCGGCCAACCGCCCGCACAACCCCTGCGTCAACAGCGGCGCCATCGCCGTCACCAGCCTGCTGCGCGAGATGGACGCCACCGCCAGCGTCAAGCAACTGCTCGACAGCTTCAACCGCTTCGCCGGCCGCAAGCTCAGCGTCGACCTGCCCGTCTTCACCAGCGAGCGCACGCACGGCCACCGCAACCGCGCCATCGCCTACCTCATGCTCCACTTCGGCATGATCGAGGGCGACGTCGACGCCATCCTCGACCTCTACTTCCAGCAGTGCGCCATCCAGGTCACCTGCCGAGACCTGGCCGTCATGGCCGGCACGCTGGCCAACGGCGGCGTGAACCCCGTGACCGGCGAGAAGGCCCTCGACGGCGCCTACGTCCGCGACGTGCTCACCGTCATGCAGAGCTGCGGCATGTACGACTATTCGGGCCAGTGGGCCTACACCGTGGGCCTGCCCGCCAAGAGCGGCATCTCGGGCGGCATCTTCGCCGTCGTGCCCGGACGCCTGGGCATCGCCTGCTATTCGCCCAAGGTCGACCTGCACGGCCATAGCGTGCGCGGCCTGCGCGTCTTCGAGGACCTGTCCCACGACTTTGGCCTGCACCTCTTCGAGGTCGGCCAGACCGCAGGCGGCCAGGCTATCGACGGCATGTTCGAGAAGCGCTCTCGCGGTGTACAACCCGCGCCCGCCGCGCTGCCCGACAGCCCAACGGCATACACGCCCGATCGCGGGCGTGCGCCAGACCATTCGGACTAATCATGCTGCGAGGAAGGAGGCGGGCCGTTCAGCTCGCCTCGGCCCGAGGGTGGGCCTTGTCGTACGCCTCCCGCAGCCGCTGCCCGCTCAGGTGCGTGTAGACCTGCGTCGTGCTCAGCGACTGGTGGCCCAGCAGCGCCTGCACCGCACGCAGATCGGCGCCGTTGTCCAGCAGGTGCGTGGCGAAGGTGTGCCGCAGGGTGTGCGGGCTGATCGAAGAGTCGAGCCCGACCTGGCCCAGATACTTATCGAGCTTGCGGCGCACCGAGCGGCTGCTCAGACGCTTGCCGTGCTTGTTGATGAACAGCGGGGTCTTGTCGGCCTCGCCCTTGAGGATGTTGCTGAAGCGCGGGTCGGTGCGCAGACGCTCGACGTAGCGGCCCATGGTGTCCATGGCGCGCTGGCCCAGCGGCACCAGACGCTCCTTGTTGCCCTTGCCCTTCACACGCAGCACCTTCTGCTCGAAGTCCACGTCGGCGAAGGTCAGGCCAACAAGCTCGCTCACGCGAAGGCCGGTGGAGTACAAGGTCTGCAGGATCGCGCGGTCACGCGTGCCCAGCACGTCCTTCTCGTCGGGAGCGCTGAGCAACTGCTCGACCTGCTCGATGGTGATGGCCTTGGGCAGTCGCTTGGTCTGCCGCGGCGTGCGGATGGCGACCATGGGGTTGCTGGCCGTCACCTTGTTGCGCACGCCCCACTTGTAGAACGAACGCAGCGTGGCGATCTTGCGCGCCAGCGTCGCGGCCGAGTAGTGGTGCGAGTCCAGGTGCTCGAGGAAGCGGCGGATGAGCTCGCTGTCGGCGTCGCAGATCGCGTCGGTCAGCGTCGAGCCGCCGCCGCCACCACCGCCGGCACGCTTGTCATAGGCCGACTGCTCGGCAGCCACGTCGGGCTGGCGGTTCAGGTGCTCCACGAGGAAGTCGACGTACTGCTTCAGGTCGGCCGAGTAGCACCGCGCGGTGTACGGGCTGAACTGACGCTCGTCGGTCAGGTAGCGGCTGAAAGCATCGGTGAGCGGCAACGCCGTCATATCTGCACTCCTTCGCAGGGTCCACCAAAGACCCCCGTCGGCTCTTGGCGAGGTCCGACTCGCCCGCCCGACGCAAGAGATATCGGCCAGTACACGGGGCCACTTTCCTTGCTGCACACGTTTCCGGGCGAAAATTTTGCTCGCATTACGTTCGGGTTAGCCCCCGCCTCCGGCCCCCACAGGGGCCCCGGCAGCCGCTCCCGCCGCCTGATCGCGCGCCAGACGCACCCATTCACGCTGCAGCAGTTGCCCGATGGCCTCGAACGTCACGAACCGCTCGTAGTCGGGCATGCTCCGCAGATACCGCTCCCAGCCCAGCGAGGACACCTGCTCGCTGCGACCCTCGGCATACCGGCGCACCCGCATCTTCACGTCGTGGTCGCGACCATCGAGCACCATCATCACCGAGCTCGCCGGCCCGCGGCCCTGGGCCTGCTGGGTGCCGAAATAGTCGTACTCGGTCGGCTGCTCGCGGAGCTGCCGCGTGTCGATGTCCAGCTCCTCCGACCCCGCGTGCGCCAGGGCGCCAGGCCTGGCGTACAGCCCAAGCGAGATGCCCACGATGGGCTCGTAGGGGTCGTACGCCGTCACGCTGCCCACGATCACGCCGTCGGCCCCGAGCGTGCGGGCCAGGCGATCGAGGTCGGCCGGCGTCTGCGGGTGAGCCATCTCCATCGCCCGCATCGCGTCCAGCGAGCGATTGAGCGGCAAGGCCCGCAGCCCTCGGGCCTGGGTGATGGTCGCCACGAGCGTGTCGCTGAGGGCAAGCACGTCGACCGCCGTCGTCCCGCTCTCGTTACGCAGCGGCACCACGGCCCACACAGGCTCGGCGGGCGTGCTGGCGTAGGGCGAGATCAACTGCTGCGGCGGGCGCAGCGGATCCTGCTTGGCGCACCCGACCAGGCACGCCACCAAAGCCAACAACCCGAACAGCGCGAGCGACGCGCTCTTGTTTCCCATGCACCATTGTTGCACCAAAGCACAACGCCCGGCAGTTACCGGGCGTTGCATCTGATTGAATAGGGGTTTTTGCCTACAGGCCGGCTTACTGGCCGTCGCCGTCCGGCACGCTGGTGAAGGCCTGGTTGCCCTGATCCGCGGTCGGATCGATGCCGGTGGCCGCCAGGATGGCGTTGTTGGCGCTCATCGACCAGATGTTGTCCACACCGCCGCGGTCGGAGATGTAGAAGATCTGGTTGCCCGGGCCCCAGGCGGGCATCAGGTTGACGGCGTTGTCGTCGGTCAGCTCAACCAGGGCGGTGCCGTCCTGGGCCACCATCCACAGCTGGGCCGAGGCGGGGCGGGTCTCTTCCATCTGGGCCCACTGCGTGGGGTTGGGCACGGTGGCGAAGGTGATCCACTTGCCGTCCTTGCTCCACGAGGGGTTGATGCAGGCGGCGTAGGGGCTCGAGGCCACCTGGGTCAGGTTGGTGGCGTTGAAGCCGGTGAAGTCCAGGCTCCACACGGTGAAGGCGCGATCGCCCCGCTCCTTGCTCACCTGGTACAGGATGCGCTCGCCCTTGCCATCGCTGGTGTTGCCAGCAACGGGCGACCACTGGGGGAACAGGCCGTAGGTGAGGAACTTGCTGACGCCGGGGTTGCCGACCTCGGTCACCCAGATCTCCCACTTGCCGCTGACCTCGCCCAGGCGGCTGAAGGCAAGATACTTGCCGTCGGGGCTCCAGGTCGGGTGCAGCTCGTGGCTGCTCTCGGTGGTGATCTGCACGGCCTTGCCGCCGATGGTGGGCATGACGAACAGGTCCCAGTTGCCCGAGCGGTTGCTCGAGAAGGCAACGCGCGAGCCGTCGGGGCTGAACTTGGGCATCACGTCATTGCCCTCGCTCTTGGTCAGGCGGGTCACCACGCGGCTGTCGACCGGCTTGATGAAGATGTCGCTGGTCTGGCTGTGCTGCGTGCTGGCGAAGGCCACGAAGCGGCCGTCGGGCGACACGTCGGGATCGAAGTCGGCGCCCTCGACGCTGAAGCTCATCTGCGCGAGGTTCGAGCCGCCGATGCGATCGGGGTCGAGCGCCACCAGGCCGGCGTTGTCGGTGAAGACCTCGCCGTAGAAGCCGTGCACCTCATCGGTGGGCTGGAACTGGGCGGGGGTCTTGGGGGTCAGGCTCAGACGCTGGCCGGGGTTGGGGGCGCCGCTGGTGCGATGGAAGCCCGTGGAGCCGTCGGCGGTCAGGCCGATGGCGTAGGGATCGATCGGCTCGGCGGTCGAGGGGTTGCGCTGGCTGCCATAACCGCTGCCGGTCACGGGCTGGCGATAGGTGCTGCCGCCCTGGGCCTGCTGCTGGCCCTGGGAGCCCTGGTAGTAGCCCTGCTCACCGCTGGCGACCGCAGGGCCCGTGCCGCTGGAGGTCGTGCAGGCGGTGGTCAGGCCGGCAACCGCGATCAGAGCCGCGGCGGCCAGTACGGACGTGTTCGTGCTGCTGTGCATCATGTGCGAGTCTCCATCCCTGGTGTGCAAACCCTGGACTTGCCGACGGGCCAACCGCGGCCCCTGAATCGCCCCCTCGGCACGCGCCGCGGCTGGGCAGGTCTTGGGCGCGACACCCCGGCAAGGTCCGGGTCGTGCCGCCCATGCCGGTTGTTTCGGCGCTCCACACACGCGACTGAAGCCCGATTACCTGACCACACACAAAATGTCGTGAGCTACCCACACCCCCCCGGTTATTGGCACCGCCCCGCCCGTACCAACGCCACAGCCCCAATGCAACAGGGCCCCACGCTCTCGCGCAGGGCCCCGGCCACCAGTCACAATGCCAGACGTTTCTCTATGAGGGTTGGTGGTCCGCGCTGCGTCCCACGATCGCGGGAGTCTCGCCCCGACGCACCCAGGGCACGTTGCGGCCCTGCTCGGTGTGGGTCAGGTGCTCCAGGTAGTGCCGCAGCTGCGGCTCGGCGAATCTCTGCAAAAAGGCCGGTGAGGCCGAACGGTTGATGGTGATGATGCGATCAACGACCTGCTCCCGGGTCAATCGCGTTGAACTTCCAGGCGAGCGGACCTCCGCCATCTCGCACGACTCCAGGCTCAAGGCCAGGTCGCGCATTTCTGCATCTCCGTTGCACCCCGCGCCGGCATCCGTGCCGCCGGTTATGGGGCCACTGTCGGGCCCGAAGTTTCGGCCCTTCGACGGCACAACATTCACATTTTCCGCCATGCCGGAGCCCTGCAGAGCCCCCCTAAACTGGTCCATGCTGCGCTTTGGCCCAAGGTCTGGTGGTGGGTGGCTCGTCCGCTCACAAGGTGGTGAGTTGTCGTGGCCCGTGTGGCCGGGCAACATTTTTCTCGACGCCCCCACGCCCGAGCACGGCCAGACCGTGGTCGCCTGGTCGGGCTGGTTCGACGAGAACGCCCGACCAGAATCGGGGGTCTTCCACCACGACCCGCGCACCTGGCTGGCCGAAGGGTGGGAAACCCTGGAGGCCCGGCTCGCCCAGATCCTCCCCACGTTCGAGGCCGCCCAGGCCCGGCTGCTGCTTCGGCCCCACGTGCGGCACGTGGTGTCCGACGCCCCCTCCATCCGCCGCGTGCTGGGCAAGTTCGAGAGCCCCGCGTTGGGCGTCCTGCTCGAGCCGGCCGCCATGCTCACCGCCGCCATGGCCGACGACGCCCAGGACCACCTCACCCGCATCCTCGAGGCCCTGGCCCACAACCCCCGCGTCGCCGCCATCCTGCTGACCGGGGCCGAGCGGCCGGCCCTGGGCGAGCCCACGCCCGACCACGACGACTTGCTCGTGCCCGCCCCGCTCACCCGCGGGGCCCTGGGCTACCACGACCTGCTGGCCGTCCTGCGGGCCCATGGGCCGTTCGAGAGGCCGCTGGCCCTCTACGACGAGGACGTGCAGGCCCAGATCGACATGCTCCGCGAGGCCGGCGTCCTACCCTCTCAGCCCGCCAATGCGTGACCGCTGAGTGCTTGAACGACCGGGAGCCGCGATGCCCACCCCCACCCTCGACCATCCCAACTTCAAGGCCGTCAAGGACGCCTTTGGCAGCGCGAAGCTCGGCGGCACCGAGTTCCGAGGCCAGTCGACCCTGTACGTCGAGCCCAAGGACGCCCACGCCGTCCTCGCCTTCCTCAAGAACACCCGCGGCTACGACTTCCTGGCCGACGTCGCCGGCATCGACTACCTCAACTATCCGGGCGACATGCCTGGCCGCTTCGCCGTGCTCTACAACCTGACCAACACCAAGACCGAAGACCGCTTCTTCGTCAAGACCTTCGTCGATCCCACGCTGCCCACCGACGGCATCGAGGAAGACCCGGGCCTGATGGTCGACAGCGTGTGCGACCTGTGGCCCGGCGCTGAGTGGCCCGAGCGCGAGGTCTTCGACATGTACGGCATCCGCTTCAACAACCACCCCGACCTGCGCCGCATCCTCACCTGGAAGGACTACCCCGCCCACCCGCTGCGCAAGGACTACCCCGTCCGCGGCCGCGGCGAACGCGAGAGCTACAAGATCGTGGATCGCAGCGACGCGTGAGCGATCGCAATGCTTTCACATCTTGAGTAGTGCCGTGATCTCTGCGATCAGCAGAGTCACTGAAGACCCATTTAGAAGATCGCCCAGAGCGCAACCACCACCGCCAGCGCGACGCCCGCCACGATGACCCACACGGGCGTGCCCTGGCGCGGGCCGCCGCCTGGGCCGACGCTGGCCTGGCAGTTCCAGCACACGGTCGCGTCGTCGTAGAGCTCGGTGCCGCAGCGCCAGCAGGTCTGGGTGACGCCGCCGAAGCGGTCGAGGTCGTCGTCGCTGGGGCCCTCGTCGTGGGGCTCGGCCGCGGGCGCACGCTCGAGCACCTCGCCTCGGCGGGCGGCGGCTCGCTTCTCGATCATCGAGTCGGGCATGTCGTCCAGCGGACCTTGCGTACCCACCATGGCTTCATGATAAGGCTTCCCCGCCCCCGGCTGTTCCCGATCGACACGCCGGGCGGGCTTCTCCCAACAATCATGCTCAGGGGAGCGTGTTATCCGACGGGCCGCGGGCGTCTGATCGTCCGAGGGCTGGCGGGTCGATACACACCATCCGGGCCGGTGCGCTTTTTTTGGCGTAATAGCCCCCAAGGAGGACGACCATGGCCGACGCGCCACATCTGACCATGGGCCAGCGGACGGCCCTGAGCGTGCCCCCACTCTTGCTGCGCCTGGTGCTGGCGATCATCTTCATCTGGGCCGGCTACGCGAAGTGCTTCGGCACCTTCGACGTCACCGACGAGAATCGGGCGGCCCTGATCTCCGCGGGCGTGCTCTCCGAGTCCGGGGCCGTCATCGACCCGATCCCCGAGATCGAGGCCACTCCAGAGGCGGAGGAGCCGGCCCCCGAGCCCGTCACCGCGCCTGAAGCCGATCCCGAAGGCGAGCCAGATGCCGTTCCTGAGGAAGAGCCGCAGCCGGTGTCGCCGGTCGAGCCGGGGCCTTCGGGCGATGAGCCCGCAAGCGATCCGGGCGAGGATGATGGCGGCGAGGTGCTGATGGTCGCCCAGACCCAGCCTGCCGCCCCGGCCGCAACCAAGGTGCGGATGGCCAACAACATCGCGATGGCCCTGGATGCCGCCGCCCACCCCCAGCCCGTGACCGATGAGGCTGGCAACACGACCACCCCCATGGCCCTGGTGCCCGACGCTCTGGGCTCGCCCCCGTGGGCCGTCAGGCTGGCCTGGGCGGCCGCGGTGACTGAACTCGGCGCGGGCGTTCTGCTGCTCATCGGCCTGTTCTCACGCCTGGGCGGCCTGGCCGTGGCGTGGGTGATGGGCGTGGCGATCTGGCTCACGGGCATCGGCCCGGCCCTGCAGAGCGGCGATGCCTTCCTGGGCTTCCTGCCCCAGCCCGACCTCTACATGTCGGAGTACAAGGACCTGTTCTTCCAGCTCGCCCTGTTCGCCATGGGTCTGGCGATCGCGTTCTCGGGCGGTGGCATGCTGTCGCTTGACCGCTGGATCTTCGGCAAGAGTGTCGCAGACGACGAGGACTAACCCCTACGTCTCCCGAATCTGCGGAACACTTCATGATTCGCAAGCGAAGGTCTCCGTTGGCTGGGCCCTATGGTGGGCCCTGTCCTTCAGGAGGCCTTTCTCGTGCCGGTGACCGATACCTCCGCTTTGCGTGACGCCACCATCCTCATCGTCGACGACGATCGCGACGTGCTCCTGGCGATGGAGACGGCCTTTAAGGCCGAGGGCGCCAATACCCATACCGCCGGCGACGGCAACAGCGCCATCCGCCTGACCCAGGAGGCCAAGCCCGACCTGGTGGTGCTGGACATGATGCTGCCGGCCCGCTCGGGCTTCCTGGCCCTCGAAAAGATCAAGGGCAACGACGACAGCCCGCTGGTGATCATGGTGACCGCCAACGACGGCAAGCGGCACCAGGCCTACGCCCAGTCGCTGGGTGTCGACGGCTACCTCATCAAGCCGGTGCCGCTGGGCCAACTGATGGAGACGGCGGCTGAGTTGCTTAGCGCTCGGTCCTAAGGGGTACAGACGCACATGCCCAAGCGCCAGATCGTCATCGTTTCGTCCGAGCCCGCCGACGAGGGCCTGCCGCCCCTTGGCACCATCGCCGAGGTCTCTGAGAAGCTGGCCGACTTCAACACCGCTCCCGATGGTTCCTCCCGCAGCGCGACGGCCGGCACCGTGGTGCTCCACGGCCCGGGCCTGGTGGTGGAACTGCCCATGGGCCTCGACCGCGTGACCCAGGGCCTGGTGACCCTGATCGATGAGGACGTGGCCTGGCCCGTGCTCATGCGACTGGTGAAGAACCTGCCCTGGAAGCTGCTGGACCTGGAAACCGGTCGCAGCTTCGGCTGAGCGTTTCATCCCGAACGTCCTATCCGTTCAAAACACGAACTTTCTCCGCGATCTAGTGTCAAGCTGGGTCGCGCGTTCCGTTTGGGAGATGGCAACCTGCCCGATAAAGGGTTTTGTCAAGCGAAATCTTGCGATAATCTTGCAATTTGGGGTAGTTTCTGACCGGAAGTGTCACACCAACGCGTCTGGCGTGGTACAACTCAGTGTGCCGGTGGCAGCAAACGCCGGCATCAGTTCGCGTCTGAAATTTCAGAGGAGAGACAAGATGACCAAGATCAGCGCTGTTTTCGGTATCCTTGCGGTGGCCGGCGTTGCCGCCGCCCAGGTGACCCCCGGCTCGTTCACCCCCGAGGCCACCGACGATTACGAGAGCTACGCGGGCGGCCGCGCCACGATCACCAGCCTCTTCGGCGGCACGGTGCCCGTGAACCCCGGCTCGGTCGACCACCGCTCGGTTGACGGTGGCGACTGGGTCGACTTCCGCGGCGGCAGCCCGGTCGTTCCCAGCTCGGGCAGCAAGTTCGGCGTGGCCTTCGGCTTCGGCGACTTCACCCTCGACTTCACCGGCATCGGCGGCATCGTTGGCTTCGGTGGCATGGCCACCGCCGCCGGCCTGGGCGTCGACACCATCGACTTCTTCGACATGTCGGGCAACCCCATCGGCTCGTACAGCGATCCCGATGGCTTCGGCCCCGGCGACGGCACCATGGAGGCCTTCAGCTTCGTCTCCACCGTGCCGATCGGCTCGGTCCGCCTGGGCGGCCCCGAGACCTGCTACGACGACCTGACCTACACCACGGTCCCGGCTCCGGCCGGTCTGGCCGTGCTGGCCGGCCTCGGCGCCGTCGCCAGCCGTCGTCGCCGCGCCTGATCGCTCCCAGAGCGACTGGCCGCATCGGTTCTGCTTGACCAATCGCACGCTCCCGGGGTGCCGGGGGCGTGCTTTTTTCTGCGCGCACCGCGAACAGTCCCTAAACTCGCCTCGTGGACACCCTGCTCGATGCGCTGGCCAACTGGAAGCCCTTCACCGCCCTCGTGCTGGGCGACTTCATGCTCGACCAGCAGCTCTACGGCGATGCCGAGCGGCTGAGCGCCGACGCGCCCGTGCCCGTGCTGCGCGTGACGCGGCAGGAGGCCATGCCGGGCGGTGCGGGCAACCTCGCGCAAGACCTCATCGCGCTGGGCGGGCAGGTAAAGGTCTTCGGTGTGACGGGCGTCGACGCCGAGGGCGAGTTGCTCCGAGAGCACCTTGGCAAGTCTGGCATCGACGCCACCGGCCTGATCGCCGACGCGTCGCGGCCCACGACGGTGAAGCGCAACCTCATCGGCCTGGCGCAGCATCGCCACCCGCAGAAGATGTTCCGCGTCGACTTCGAGTCTCGCGACGCGCTCGACGCGGGTGTGTCGCAGCGCGTGATGGCCGCGCTGGAGGCGGCGCTGCCCACGGCCGACGTCTTGTGCCTCGAAGACTACGACAAGGGCGTGTGCGACCCGGCGACCTGCCAGGCCGCCATCGCGCTGGCGCGTAAGCACAACGTGCCGCTGCTGGTCGATCCCGCGTCCCGCGATGATTTCTCGCGCTATCGCGGCTGTACGTCGATCACACCCAACCGCAGCGAGGCCGAACGCGCGACGGGCCGGCGGCACGCGATGACCTCTGCCCAGCAGCGCCAGACGCTGGCCGAGGAGCTGGCGCGGCAGCTCGAGTGCGAGACCGTCGTGCTCACGCTCGATAAGGACGGCGCACTGCTGCTCGAGCACGGGCGCGAGCCGCTCGCGATCCCCACCGTCGCGCGCGAGGTGTACGACGTGACGGGTGCGGGCGACATGATGCTCGCGGGCTTGGCCGCCGCGCGTGCGAACGGGCTGTCGTGGGCCGACTCGGTGCGGCTGGCCAATGCCGCCGCGGGCCTCGAGGTGCAGATCTTCGGCGTCAAGCCCATCCCGCTGGCGGACGTGCACCGCGAGCTGCTGCGTCAGGCTGGCCGGCTGACGGGCAAGCTGCGCACGCTCGAAGAGCTGCGGGCCGAGGCGGCCGCGGTGCGGCGCAACGGCGGCAAGATCGTCTTCACCAATGGCTGCTTCGACGTGCTGCACGCGGGCCATGTCACGCTGCTGGAGAAGTCGGCGGCGCTGGGTGACTTCCTGGTCGTCGGGCTCAACAGCGACGACTCGGTGCGCCGGCTGAAGGGCGAGGGTCGGCCCGTGCACGCTGGGCTCGACCGCGCACGTGTTCTTGGTGCGCTCGAGCCCGTGAGCGCGGTGGTGTTCTTCGAGGATGACACGCCCATCAAGCTCATCGAGGCCCTGAAGCCCGACGTGCTGGTGAAGGGCGCCGACTACGCGGGCAAGGAGGTCGTGGGCCAGAGCGTCGTCGAGGCCGCCGGCGGGCGCGTGGAGCTCATCGATCTCGTCCAGGGGCTGAGCACGACGAGCGCGTTGTCGCGCCTGGGAGCGGCGCGGTGACGCCCGCCTCCGCGGCCCCGCCGCGCGAGCACGTGGCCATCGTGCACGCCTGGGTCGCCCAGGCCATCCTGGACGGAACCAAGACCATCGAGAGCCGGTTCTCGCGCGACAAGCGCCCGCCCTTTGGCCGCATCGCCAAGGGCGACACGATCTACTTCAGGGTCGCCGGCGGCGGATATGCCGTCCGATGCACCGTTCAGAAGGTCGAGTGTCGCGAAGCCGCTACGCCCGCGCTCATCGAGGACATCGAGTCGAAGCATCGCGATCGCATCGGCGGGGATGACGCCTATTGGCTCGCCGCGCGGCGGGCGAGATGCGTCACGCTGGTGCATCTGCACCGCTGCGAGGCCGTCGAAGACGGGCCAACCCTCGACCGCCAGCGGGGAGACCGCAGGGCCTGGTTCGTGATCGGCTAGCCGACGGCCCGTACACTCGCTGCCAATGGACTCTCATGGGGCGGTGCAAAGCCTGGCTCTGGCCTTCGGCATCGGGGCGTTGATCACGCTGGTCAGCGACCGCGTTCGCCAGCCGCCGATCCTCTTCCTGCTTCTGGCCGGCTTCGCGCTGGGCGTCGACGGCCTGGGGCTGGTCAACGGCGACCTGCTGAGCAGCAGCGGGCTGCTGGCCATCGTCTCGGTGTCGGTGGGGCTGCTGGTCTTCGAGGGCGGCCTGGCCCTCGACCGCCAGACCGTAGCTCGGGCCCCCGGGGCCGTGCGGGGGCTGCTGACCATCGGCGTCGTGGTGAGCTGGCTGCTGACGGCCTTGCTCGGGCGGTACGTGCTCGAGCTCCCTTGGGATCTGTCGGTGCTGCTGGGGGCCATGCTGATCGTCACCGGGCCCACGGTCATCCAGCCCATCTTGCGGCGGACGCCGCTGAGGCCCGGCCTGCATTCGACGCTCATGGCCGAGGGCATCCTGATCGATCCCATCGGCGTGGTGGCGGCGGTGGCGACGCTCGAGATCGTGCGGTCGGCCATCGAGCAGCCTGGCGCCACCAACGTGGTGATGCTGCTCCAGCAGTTCGGCTCGCCGGCCCTCACGGGCATCGGGCTGGGCGTCGTTTTGGGATATCTGGCGGCCAAGGTGCTCGCCTTGCTGAAGCGCGAGGGCCAGAGCGACACGCAGACCGTCGTGCTCGTGGGCCTGTCGGCGTGCATGATCGCCTTCGGACTCGCAGAGCTGGTGGCCAGCGAGGCGGGGCTGGTGGCCGCCACCATCTGCGGCCTCGTGCTGGCCAACGCGGCTCGCACGCTGGCCGAGGAGATGCGCCGCTTCAAGGAGACCACCGCCGTGATGCTGGTGGGTGCTCTGTTCATCCTGCTTGCCTCGCGCGTGCAGCTCGATCGCCTCTTCAGCGTGGGGTGGGAGCAAGTCGCCTTCGTCGCGTGCATGGTGCTGGTCGTGCGGCCGCTGGCGGTGCTGGCCAGCACGTTCGGCACGGGGCTGAGCTTCCGCGAACGGTTGTACACAGCCCTGATCGCCCCGCGCGGCATCGTCGCCATCTCGCTGGGGGCCATCGTCGCCATCGAGTTGGCCCGGACGGCGACGGAGATCACAGATCGACCCGAGCTGGCGACCGATGCGCAGCGGCTTGAGACGCTAGTGATCCTCGTCATCGTCGTGACGGTCACGATCGCCGGCCTGGCGGCCAGCCCGCTCGCCAAGCTGCTGAAGGTCCACGCGGGCCCGCCCAACGGCGTGATCATCGTGGGCGGCAACCGCCTGGGCCGAGACATCGCCGCCCACGTGCGGGCCCTGGGCGTGCCGGCCAAGCTGGTCGACACCAACGCTGCCAACATCGCGGCGGCCGCGGGCGAGGGCATCGCCACGCATATGGGCAACGCCACCGACATCCGCTGGATGGACCAGGAGGTGGCCTCGGTGGGCTATGGCAACGTGCTCTCGCTCTCGGACAACGACGAGGTGGATGGGGCCGTCTCGCAGTGGGCGGTCGATCGCTTCGGCGTCGAGAACGTGCTGCGCTGGCGTCGCGACAAGCCCAAGCCGCCCGCCAAGGGCCAGCCCCAGCCCGGCACGGCCATGAAGTGGGGCCGGCCGCTGCGGCACCTGCTCTTCCAGATGGACGCCGGCCTGGCGCGCTGCGCGACGTGGGACGAGCCACGCATGGGTGCGGTGGCCATCCTGGCCGTCGACAGCCAGTCTCGCGTGCACATGATCGACGACGGCGACGCCGAGAAGGCCTTCCCCAGCGGCCCGCCAGAGGGCATGCGATTCGTGGGCATAGAGATCGGGCCCGCGGCGAAGAAGCCCGAGGCCAAGGCGGAAGGTGAGGATTCTGAAGAAGGCCAGGACACCAACGACAACGCGGGCGAGGCCTGAGCCCCGCCCGCGCGTGTGATTCGGGTTGTGGGTCGTGACCCGGGCGTCTTACCAGCCGCCACGTCCACCGCCGCGACGCTCGCCGCCATCGCGGCCGCCACGGTCGCCCCTGTCTCCGCGGTCGCCACGATCGCCGCCGCCGTAGCCACCACGGTCGCCGCGATCACCGCCACCGTAGCCGCCACGGTCTCCACCGCCGTAGCCGCCTCGGCCGCCGCCTCCACCGCCGCCAAAGCCGCGACCGCCACGGCCGCCGCCGAAGCCGCCACCACCGCCGCCGCCTGCGTTGGCACGCGGGCGGGCCTCGTTGACGGTCAGCGGGCGTCCGTTCATCGGCGTGCCGTGCAGATTCTCGATGGCCTTGCGGCCGTCCTCCTCTTCCATCTCGACGAAGCCGAAGCCTCGGCTGCGGCCGGTCTCGCGGTCCATGACCACGCTGGCCGACTGGATCTCTCCGAACTGGGCAAACATCTCGGCCAGTTCCTCATCAGTTGTGCTGTACGGCAGGTTGCCGACGTAAATCCGCATCACGTTCCGATTCCTCTATTACAAGACGTGCCCGGGGTGGGTCTGGTGTGCAAGCGTGCCCGCCCCGAGCCCGGGCCACGCCTGATGATCCGGGCTATCCCGTATCCAAGTGCAGATTGTACCAGAAGCGGGCAAAACAAGCGACACGATTTTCGCCAAACAAACCATGAATCTTTGGCGGTGCCGCGACAGGCCCAGCCGGCAAGGCCGGGGCGGAAGACTTGTCGCTAGTGTTGACGCCCGATGGTTTTGGCTGTATCCTTGAGGCCCGCTGCGGGTGTAGCTCAGCGGTAGAGCGTCACGTTGCCAACGTGAATGTCGACGGTTCGAATCCGTTCACCCGCTTTTGCGAGAAGCCCCCAGACACCTTTTACGAGGGTGTCTGGGGGCTTTTCGATTGCCAGCACGACCCCGCTGCTGACCGACCTCTCGGCTCTGATGGGGGGCAGGCCCGGGCGGGAGTATCGTGCGGGCCATGTCGTCCCCAGAACGTGAAATCCGCCCGACCGAGCGAAGCCCGGCCGAGCGGAGAGGAGAGAGGGGGCGTGGTGTGCGCAGCTCGCGTGAGCTACTCCGCGTGCTCCTGGAACAACCCGGGCCAATTGGCGTTCGCCCGCGCGACGCTGCCGTCGAAGTCGGCATTGAACTTCTTCAGGATGTCCGAGTTCACGTTCAGGTAGAGCTTGCCATCGCGGACCTGCGCGGTGGTGATATCTACCGGCAGGAGGATGTTGATCGAGACGCCGAAGGCGCAGAATCCGCCGTATTGCGGGGCGTAGCGATCCGGGTTTGCCAGGAAGGTCGCCTTGCTCTCTTCGGTAGCGAAGAGATAGGTGGCGCCGGCGTGCGAGGCGCGGATCATGGGCGAGCCGTTCACGGGCGAGCGGCTCTCAAAGAAGCTGACCGGGTCGAACCCGTCGAGCCCGATGCCGCTCGCGCCGGAGACGTTCACGAGGTTGCCCCGAGCGGCGGCGATCTTCTCGACCGCCTGGTCGGTGCTCCACACATCGCTGGCGATCATGCGGTAGTTGACGAAGGCGGCTTCGAAGCCGTCGTAGCCCGGCAGCTTGGCGGCGGCCGTGGCGTCGGAGACGATCGCGACCTCGAAGCCCTCTTCGATGAGGTTGCGCATGTGGGACTCGACACAGAGGTTGGCCGACATGCCCGCGATGACGACCTGATCGATGCCCGCCTTGCGCAGCTGGAGCGCGAGGTCGTTGGAGTCCGAGCCGAAGACCTTGTGCGGGCTGACCACGACGGTCTGGCCATCGTTGATGAAGGGCTTGTAGCGATCCAGCCAGTCGGCGCCCGAGCCCTCGATGCCTTCGGTGTCGAGCGGCCCCTCGCGCTCGAACATGTTGATGTCGTGCATCAGCGTCTCGAGCGCCCCC
>JBITAB010000272.1:0-7234 GCA_044439825.1 Phycisphaerales bacterium JB064
TCCATGACGTAGCTGCCGGCGCCGTGGGTCATGCTCTTGAGCTCGTTGGCGTAGTTCTGCAGCATGCCCAGTGGGGCGACGGCTCTCACGGTGCAGCTCTCGCCGTCGGCCATCGAGTCCTGCACGCGACCGCGACGGGTCGAGAGGTCGCCCGTGATGTCGCCCATGTACTGGGCGGGCGCGACGACCTCGATCTCGACGAAGGGCTCGAGCAACGCGGGCTTGGCCTTGCGGCAGGCATCGACAAACGCGCGCTTGCCGGCCTTGAGGAAGGCGACTTCCTTCGAGTCGACCGCGTGGTACTTGCCGTCGTAGACCTCGACCTTGACGCCCTCGATCGGGTAGCCCGCGATCGCGCCCTCCTTGAGCGCCTGGCGGACGCCCTTCTCGATGGCGGGCATGAACTGCCGGGGGATCGAGCCGCCCACGGTCGCGTTGACGAAGAGGAAGTGCTCGCCGTTCGCGTCGGCGGCCTCGGTGTCCTCGCCGTTGAGTGGCTCGACGCGGAGGTAGACCTCGCCGAACTCGCCCGAACCGCCGGACTGCTTCTTGTGGCGGTGATGCCCCTCGGCGTTCGAGGTGACCGTCTCCTTGTACGCGATCTTGGGCTGGTGGGTCTCGAGCTCGACGCCAAACTGGTGCTTCATGCGCTCCAGGATGACGCGAAGGTGCATCTCGCCCAGGCCGCGGAGCACGGTTTCCTTCGTTGCGGCTACGCGGTCCATCACGAAGCACGGATCCTCGGCCTGCAGCTTGGCGATGGCCGGCCCAAACTTGGACTCGTCCTTGTGGTTGGCCAGGTTGACGGCCAGGCCATACATGGGCTTGGGCAGGGGCAGCGGCTTGAGCCTGAGGTGCTCGTTGGCGTGGGCGTGCACGACGACGTTGTAGGCGATGTCGTCGATCTTGCTGACGGCGACTATGTCGCCCGGGCCCGCCTCGGTCACGTCCACATGGTCCTTGCCCTGCAGGCGGAAGAGCGTGTTGATGCGCACGGGCTTGCGGCCATCGCCGAAGTAGACCTCGTCCTTGACCTTCAGCGTGCCCTGGTGGATCTTCATGATGCCGAGCTTGCCCACGAACGGGTCGCTCGCGACCTTGAAGACGTGGGCCAGCAGCGTGGCGGCCGCGTCGGGCTTGGGCTCGAAGGCTTCGGTGAGGTTGCCGTCGTCGTCGAGTTTTTCAAAGGTGCGCGGGTTGGTTTCCAGCGGGCTTGGGCACTGGGTCTCGATGAAGTCCAGCATCGCATCCGCCCCGGCCCCGGTCTTCGCGCTCACGAAGCAGATGGGCACGAGGTGGGCCTCGCGCAACGCGCGCTCGAAGGCGTTGTGCACGGCCTTGCGGTCGAGCGAGGCGGCGCCACCCTCGAGGTACTGGGTCATGAGGCCGTCCTCGACCTCGACGACCTGCTCGACGATCCGGGTGTGTGCGGTCTCGACGTCGCTGAAGAGCGTGTCGCCGCTTGTGTTCTCGCCCAGCACGTCGACGACGCCGTCGCGGTTGGCATTGGGCAGGTTGACGGGCACGCACACGTTGCCGAAGGTATCGCGGATCTTGCCGACGAGCACTTCCAGGTCGGCCTGGGCGTCGTCGATCTTGTTGATGACGATCATGCGCGGGATGTTGCGCTGCTGGGCCGTGTTCATGATGCGGCGCGTGTTGGTCTCGATGCCCTTGGCCGCATCGATGACCACGCCGACCAGGCCGGCTGCAGGCAGTGCGGAGATGGCCTGGCCAAAGAAGTCGGCAAGGCCGGGCGTATCGATGAGTGTGGCCAGGATGGTGTTGTGCTCGAAGTGCACGAGGCTGCTCGAGAGGCTGTGCCCGTGCTTCTTGGCCTCATCGGTCCAATCGCTGACGGTGTTGCCGTCCTCGATCGAGCCCATGCGGCTGGTGGCGCCGGCGGTATTGAGCAGGCGCTCGGCGAGCAGTGTCTTGCCCGAGCCGGAGTGGCCGGCCAGGAGGATGTTGCGGATGGTCGAGGGGTCGCGTACAGCCATAGGGCGCCTCCGTCGAGGGTGGTGGCGCAGGGCCGAGCGGGGCAGACCCTGCCGCCGGCGAGTTGGCGTGGCCCGGCCGAGGGGAGCCCGCGATGGTCTCCCGGCCCACGAGCGGCCACGCTCCATCATACAGGGCGTGGGCCCGGGCCGTTATCGTTTCGTGAAGCCAGGGCGAGTTGGGGGCATCCATAGGGTTTGTAACGACGAATGTGGAGGGGTGTAGACCTGAAGTGGTCGCCACGCGGGCCGTGCTGGCCAGGCGTGGTATCGTGGCTGGGTTGCTGGCTCGTGGAATCGAGCCGGCACCGGCCTCCTGCTGCCCCAAGGAAGAGACGTTAGGAGTTTGATATGATGCGTACCTCGCTGACGGCCGCGGCCGTGGTTGTTTCGTGTGGCGTGGCCTGCTCGGTTGCTCATGCCGACAAGGGCGCGGCGCAGATGGCCGACGTGCTCATCGAGTTCTCGAGCAACCCCACGCCCCAGGACGTGGCGATGGTGGAGAGCGTCGGCGGGGTGGTTCACCAGGTGTGGACGGTGGTCCCGGGCATGCACGCCAGCCTGCCCTTTGGCACCGATGTCGACCTATACACCCTCAGCCGTCGCGTGGTGGGCATCGAGCTCAACGCGCATGGCCAGTGGGCGACCGAGTACGACAACGTGTGGGGCGTGCGTCGCATCAACTGCGAGACCACCCACGCCGCCGGCCAGCGCGGCAACGGCGTGAAGGTCGGCGTCATGGACTCTGGCCTGCGCCACACGCACGAGGACATCGCCGACAACTTCGTGTTCGGCTACGACTTCGAGGCCATGAGCACCGATTTCAGCGATCCCTTCAGCCACGGCACGCACGTGTGCGGCACGGTCGCGGGTGTGGCCAACGGCACGGACATCATCGGTGTGGCCCCAGAGGTCGACCTGCACATGCTCAAGGTGGGCACGTTCTTCCCGAGTTCCTCGGGCGCCATCAACGCGCTCCAGTGGGCCATGGATAACGGCATCCAGGTGACCAACAGCAGCTTCTCGATCGGCGATTCGTCGCTGGTGGAGCAGGCGTACGACAACACCTGGGACGCGGGCATCATCCACTTTGCCGCCTCCGGCAACGGCGGCGGCTCGCCCATCGGCGTGCCCGCGCGGTACGACAGCGTGATCGCGGTGGGGGCGACCGATGACCGCGACCGCCGTGCCAGCTTCTCTCAGGGCGGCTCGGTGCTCGAACTCGTGGCGCCGGGCGTGAGCGTCTATTCGAGCACATCCGGCAGCGATAGCAGCTACGACCGCTACGACGGCACCTCGATGGCGACTCCGCACGCCGTGGGCGTCGCGGCGCTCATCATCGGCGCCGGCATCCAGGACGCCAACGGCAACGGCCGCATCAACGACGAGGTGCGCCAGCGGATGATCGATACGGCTATCGATCTGGGTACGCCCGGCCGCGACAACGACTTCGGCTATGGGCTTGTGAACGCCGAGGCCGCCCTGGGCCTGGAGCCCTCGTGCGTGGCCGACTTCGACGGCGACGGCGAGTTGACGATCTTTGACTTCCTGGCCTTCCAGACGGCCTTCGGCCTGGGCGAAGCCGCCGCGGACATCACTGGCGACGGTGAACTCAACATCTTCGACTTCCTGGAGTTCCAGAACCTGTTCGCTGCCGGTTGCTGAGCCGGAAATCACGCTGAGGCGCGGGTCTCGTCGCTAACATCGGCAACGATGAGCGACACCCATACCTATGGCCAACCCACGCCCGCCCAGGGCGTGTACACGCGGTTCGCACCCTCGCCCACGGGCCACCTGCACGTGGGGGGAGCGCGGACCGCTCTGTTTTGCTGGGCCTACGCCAAGGGGCATGATGGCCGGTTCCTGCTGCGCGTCGAGGACACCGACCAGAAGCGTTCCAGCGAGGCGGCCGTGGCGGGCATCCTGGAAGACCTGGCCTGGCTTGGCATCGCCTGGGACGAGGGGCCCGAGCTTGCCGGCCTTGGCGGCGATCCGCGGGACGTCGGGCCGTTCTTCCAGGCCGATCGCGTAGACATCTACAACGTGGCCCTCGCTCAGCTCATCGAAGAGGGGCGGGCCTACCCCGCCTTCGAGACCGCCGACGAGCTCGAGGCCAAGCGCAAGGCGGCCCAGGACGCCAACCAGACCTATCGCTACGACCGGGCCGCCCTTGAGATTCCCGAAGAGGAGCGGATGAGCCGCATGCTGGCCGGCGAGCCCCACGTGGTGCGCTTCATGGCGCCCGACCACGACGTGGTGGTGGCCGACTCGGTGCTGGGCGAGGTGCGGTTCGCGGCGGGCGAGCTCGACGACTTCGTGATCCGCAAGGCCGACGGCTTTCCCACGTACCACTTCGCCGTCGTGGTCGACGACGAGGCCATGGGCGTGACCCACGTGCTGCGCGGGCAGGAACACCTGCAGAACACGCCCCGGCACGTGGCTCTGCAACAAGCGCTGGGCTATCGCACGCCGGTGTATGCGCACCTGCCGCTGATCTTCAACCCCGACAACAGCAAGATGAGCAAGCGCGACAAGGACAAAGCGGTCCGCGCGTTCTGCAAGGAACAGAAGGTCACCCAGCCGCCCGCCGGCACGATCGACGAGGCAAGCTTCAAGACCTGGATGGATGACAAACGCAGCCAGCTCGCCACCGACGACTTGCGACAGCTGGCAGAGACGATCGGATTCACGCCACCCGAGATCGACGTCGAGGACTTCCGTCGCAGCGGCTATCTCCCGCAGGTGTTGTGTAACTACCTGGCATTGCTCGGCTGGAACTCGGGCGAGAAGCTCGATGATGGCACCAACATCGAGCGATTCAACATGGGCTACCTCGTCGAGAAGTTCGACCTGCATCGCATCGGCAAGAGCGCCAGCAAGTTCGACCGCGAGAAGCTCATGGCCTTCAACGCCGACGAGATCCAGAATCGCATGAGCGACGCCCAGTTCGCCGACGCGTGGCGGGAGTGGCTGGAGCGCTACGACCAGCAGACGCTTGCGGCCATCGGCGAGAACCTTGGCATAGCCGCGGCCGCAGCCCGCCAGCGCACGCGCATCCTGCGTGAGGCTGCTGGTGTCGTGCGGTTCGCCTTGGCGGATGCCGTGGATTTCGACGAGAAGGCCGTCGACAAGGTGCTGCTCAAGAACGATGGTGAGGGGCTCGCTGCCCTGCGCGAGCTGTCAACCGTGCTCGAGCGTGTCGAGCCATTTGCGGCTGACGCGATCGAGGCCGCCATCAAGGACTGGTGCGAGCAGAAGGGCCTGGGCATGGGCAAGGCGGCCCAGCCGTTGCGCGTGGCCGTGACGGGCGGAACGGTGAGCCCGGGCCTGGGCCAGACCCTTGAACTGCTGGGCAAGGCCCGCTCGCTCGAGCGGATCCAGGCGTGCATGGCCGCTAACCAGGTCGGCCGCTCCTGAGGCTTTCCCGCGAGACGGCGCGGGTGGCCGAAACGCTCTATCCTGCGTCGTGATCGCCCTGATCCTCTGGACCCTGCTCGCGGGCGCCGCCATTCCTGTGGGCGGAGCGCTGGCCGCTATCGAGCACGTCAGGCCGCGCTGGCTCGAGAACGAGCTGCGCCACACCGTCATCGCTTTTGGCGGCGGCGTTCTGCTGTCGGCCGTCGCGCTCGTACTGGTGCCCGATGGTTCGGAGCCTGTCGCGGTCTGGGCGGCGCCGCTGCTGCTCGTGGTGGGCGGCTTGGGCTTCATGGGGCTCGACATCCTGCTCGCCCGGCGCAGCGGGGCCGGCTCGCAGGTGGCGGCGATGCTCGCCGACTTCATCCCCGAGGCGGTCGCTCTGGGGGCGACGTTCGTAGCCGATCGCAAGAGTGGGGTGTTCCTGGCGGTGCTGATCGCCTTGCAGAACCTGCCCGAGGGGTTCAACGCCTTTCGAGAGATCCGGTCGGCTTCGACTGCTCGAACTCGCTCGCTGCTGCTCGCCTTTTCATGTCTCGCATTGCTGGGGCCGGCGTGCGGCGTGGTGGGACATTTCTTGCTGGATTCTGACAGCGCAACCCTCGGGGCCATCATGCTCATCGCCGGCGGCGGCATCCTCTACCTCACGTTCGAAGATATCGCGCCGCAAGCCAAGCTCAGCAAAGCGTTTGCGCCGCCGATGGGCGCTGTGCTCGGCTTCTCGGTCGGCCTGATTGGCCATCTTCTCGCGGCATAAACACATACCGAGTACCAACGCAATCTTCAAGCAATACGGGTTTTTGCGTATTGAACTTCGAGCAGGATTGTGGAAACTGAGAAGTGGTAATGGGACGCTCGAGTCCCGCCGTGGGGAGATACGCCGGATGTCGGTACGGTTGCCGAACTGGTCTGCGCATCGAGTTTTCGCGCCCGAGCGAGGGAGGACTCGCTCGCGGTGGCCCGGTCACGCACTGCCAGCGTGACCATTGATGGTTGTACACGGGCGTGCGCTGCCCAACCGGTTGTTTCGTCGCGGACAAGCACCTGAAAGGGGAAGTTCGCCATGCGGACACTGCTATCTATCGCGCTGACCTGCGGCCTGGCCGCGCCCGCCCTCGCTCAGATGACGCTCATCGACGACGACTTCGAGTCGTACGACGTCGGCAGCGTGCTGACTGGTCAGGGCGGCTGGGATGTCTGGCCCGGTGGGGCCGACGCGACGATTACGGACGCTCAGGCGGCGTCGGGCACCAAGAGCTTCTTTGCAAACAGCCTGGAAACCGACATGATCTACCGCATGCGTGACGGCAGCGGTGCACCCATTGCCCAGAGCGGCCAGTGGACGTTCACCTGCCAGACGTTCATGTCCTCGGCTGCGATCGGCGACTTCTACGTGCTGCTGCTCAACCAGTTCAACGACACCGATCCTGGCAGTAGCAACTGGTCGATGCAGTTGCGCCTGGGCACGATCGACGGCATCGTCGAGAGCCAGTTCGATGGCGCCACGACCAACCTCATCTATGACGAGTGGGTCGAAGTGCGTGCCGAGATCGATCTGGATGCCGATTCGTTCGACATCTACTACAACGACACGATCCTGGCCGAGGACCTCATCTGGAGCGAGAACGTCTCCGGTGGCGGCCTGACGCAGATCGACGTGCTCGACCTGTACACCCCCGGCGCCAACCCGTCGTACATCGACGACGTGCTGCTCGTCGAGGCGGACGCCGGCTGCCGGGCCGATCTGGACGGCGATGGCTCGCTGACCATCTTCGACTTCCTGACCTTCCAGAACCTGTTCGATGCCGGCGACCTGACCGCCG
>JBITAB010000273.1:0-5409 GCA_044439825.1 Phycisphaerales bacterium JB064
CGGCCAGGCCAACCACCTGGGCGCGACCATCCAGGCCGACATCGTCAAGCAGAAGATGGCCACCAAGAACGGCGGTTATGCCGCCCTGAACACCGGTGACAGCAGCTACGGCAAGTTCAACACCAAGATCTACACCAAGCTCGCCGGCGGCGACGAGAAGGGCCAGGGCGGCCACCCCATCGAGCTCGTCCGCTACCAGCTTGCCAACTGCTACATGGGCCGCGTGCCCCTGATCAACTCGGGCGGCGAGAGCAAGGGCGATAGCGACCTGCAAGACGCCGTCCGCACCGCCGTCATCAACAAGCGCGCCGGCGGCATGGGCCTCATCAGCGGCCGCAAGGCCTTCCAGCGCCCCATGGCCGACGGCGTCGACCTGCTGCACGCCATCCAGGACGTGTACCTCGACGGCTCGGTCACGATCGCCTGACCGAAGCGAGCAATCACCTAAGTGAAACGCGCCATTTCAGTGAAACGCGCCATACAAGTCATCCTCGTCGTCAGCGCCATGGTCGCCCTCGCGTCCCTGGCCGCCTGGGGCGCGGCCGTCTGGTTCCTCGGGCCCTACCTCATCTGGGCCCCAGAGGGCATCCACACCAGCGCCCAGACGCCCGAGGCCATCGCCGCCGGCGACACCTTCGAGCTCACCCTGCGCATCCGCAACGACGGCCCCGAGGCCCGCACCCTCGAGGCCATCACCATCGAGCTGAGCTACCTCGACGGCTTCAGCGTCGAGGCCGTCGATCCGCCCTTCAGCGCCAGCGAGCCGGCCACCGACTACCGCGTCTATCGCTTCGACCAGCCCGTCCCCGCGGGCCAGGTCACGCCGGTCCGCTTCACGCTGCGAGCCCTCGAGCAAGGGGCGTTCCAGGGCCGTGTCGAGACGCAGTTCCAGGGCGAGAGCCGCATCAGCCGCACCAGCGCCACGACGGCCGTCGGGCAGCGCTAGCGAATTTCCCCAAGATTTTGTGAGCGCCGGGCGATCTCTGGCGGCCGCGCGCCGCACCGGTCGATGCTACAAGTACGCAGTGAGGGGTCCGGCGTGGGAGGCACGCCGGGGCACATCCACAGGTTCTACGCGAGGGAGCGACGAGTGACCCTGTTCCAGCGATTCATGCGAGTTCTGACCCACCCCCAGCACGCCGGCAAGCCGATGCCCGCCAAGAAGCCCAAGGCTGCCAAGGCCCCGCCCGCCGCCAAGCCGGCCCCCGCGCCCATGCGTGCTGCGCCCAAGCCAATGGCTGCTGCGTCCCAAAGCAACGGCAGCGCCTCGGCGGTCGCCATCGCCGACAAGCCCCGCATGCCCGGCGCCCCGAGCCGGCCGGTCGAGGTCTTTTCGCCCGATCGCCCCGACCGATCAGCACAGCCCGCGAAGGCCCACGGCGACGCCATCCACCTCGATGAAGACGACACCCCGCTGGGCACCGGCTCCCTGCTCGACGACATGGACGACTCGAGCCTGGGCCTGATCCATCCCGAGCCCAAGACCGACGCCAAGACCGGGAGCAAGCCCCAGGCGACGCCAGAGACCAAGGCCATCGAGAAGACCCCAGAGCCCGCCGAGCCCGAGGGCCCCCAGATCGGCGACGTGGTCGACCTCATCGAGAAGCTGCGCACCCACGTCGACGCCCAGAACGGCCGCTTCGAGCAGGCCATGGGCGTGCTCGACCAGATCCGCACGTCGGCCGCCGCCCTGCCCGAGATCCGCGAGCGCATCGACACCATGCTCGCCTCCATCGATGAGCTCAAGGCCAGCCAGTTCCGAGGCCACGAGAAGGTCGAGCGTGCCCTGGCCGCCCAGAGCTCCCGCCTCGACGAGATCGCCCGGGCCATCGAGCGGGCCACCCAGCGCGAGGAACGCCTGGCCCAGAGCCTCATCGAGATCAACCAGACCATCCTGGCCGTCTCGACCACCAACGACCGCCTGGCCAGCGCCATCGATGCCATGCGCCGCCACGAGGCCGAGCGCGACGCCCGCATCGGCCGGGCCCTCACCGGCGCCCAGCGCTGGCTCATCGTGCTCACGCTGGTCATGGCCGTGGGCATGATCGCCACCATCATCACGGCGGTCGTCGCCGGGGGCTGATCCGGGCAACCGCCCCAGACAGTGTGAGGATTTCGTGAGCATTGGCCAACCCCCGCCCCGCGGGGGTACCGTTGCGCGATGACCACGATACCTCGCCGCGCCGCCGTCCTGCTCTCGCTCGCTGGCCTCTCGACCCTGTTGGCCGGCCTGGCCGCCTGCTCGGAGGGCGACGCCTCGACAGCCGACCCAGTCTCGACTGTCGCGCCGGCCGCCGAGACAGCCCCGGGCATCGCGCTCAAGACCTGGCAGGGCAGCCAGACCATCACCCTCGACGGCGACGTCAGCGAGTGGCCGCAGGACGCCGCTGCCGTGGCAGACGCCCACTGGCTCTACCTCCGCTTCACCCTCGGTGGCCAGACGCGCACGTTGCAGGGCATGGATACGCCGGTCTCGATTTGGCTCGATACCGATGGCAACCCCCAGACGGGCCGCGCGATCGAAGAGCCCGCCGTCGAGGGCGGCCTGGGTGCCGACATCGAGATCATCTTCTCCCCGCGAGAGGTCGACGCCCAGCGTCCCGGCAGCGGCGTCATGTTCCGCGTCCACCAGCCCGACGGCACCGCGCGTGTCGTGCCCCACGAGCAACTGGGCTTCCACTTCGCGCCCACCTACGCCTCCGAGTGGTATGAGGTGCGCATCAGCCGTGCAGCGGCCGAGCAATTGGGCCTCAACACCCAGGGCCTGGGCTCCACCGGCCGCATGGCGGGCGTGGTCGCCATGTTCAACGGGCAGAACGAGCTTCGCGCCTGGGCCGACCCCTTCGAGGTCACCCCGCCGCCCGCCGCGCCGTGGCAAGCTCAGGACGTGCGCGTCCCCACCAAGCCGCAGGGTGCCGCTCGTGTGATGACCTACAACGTCGAGCACTCGAGCCCGGTGAAGAATCCCCAGCCCTTCGCACGCGTCATCAGCGCCCTGCAGCCCGACGTCATGCTCTTCCAGGAATGGGTCGAGGGCGACGCCGACTCGGTCAAGGCATGGCTCACCGCCCACGTCGATGATTCGGTCGACTGGCACGTGCTCAAGGGCCAGGCCTGGGGCGTGGTGGTCGCCTCGCGATACCCGCTCTCAGAGCTCACGCAGATGAACGTGCCCAGCCCTGTGAACGCCGACCAGGCGCTGCGCTTCATCAGCGCACTCGCCCAGACACCCCAGGGCCCCCTGGCCGTGGGCTCGACGCACCTCAAGTGCTGCGGCACCAAGGACAGCCGCGAAGATCGCACCCGCATGGCCGAAGCCACGGCCATCGCCGACATGCTCACTAAGGCTCTCGCCCAGGCGCCAGGCTCAGAGGCCTGGGGCGTGGTCATCGGCGGAGACATGAACCTCGTCGGCTCGCGCCCGCCCGTCGACACCATCGGCAAGGCCGTCGACCTCGACAGCTCCGACCTTCTGGTCGCCTCGCCCATGCAACTCGGCGATCAGGTCATGTACACCTGGGATGATCCGGGCAGCGCCTACACGCCCGGCCGACTCGACTACCTGCTCTACAGCGATGGCGTGACCGAGGCCGTGAACACCTTCGTGCTCGACTCGCGCAAGCTGAGCGAGGCCGCGCTGGCGCGTCTCGGTCTTGACGCCACGGACACAACAGGCAGCGATCACCTGCCGGTGATCATCGACGTTCGTCCGACGCGCTGATTGAAAGCGGCCTACTTCGCGTCTGCTGACTCGACCAGGCGGATCTCGCCATCCTTCGTGCGCTCGATCAGGCCGATCTCGCGCAACGCCTCGAGCGCCGCGAGCTGCTCGGCCCGCTTCTTGCTCTGGCCCCATTGCGGCGGGAAGCGGCGGCCGTCGATCTCCACGGCGATCTTGAAGCTCTTGGCGTGGTCCGGGCCCTGCTCGTCGATCACGCGATAGTGCGGCGTGGCGCCGAGTTGCTGCTGGGCGTGCTGCTGCAGCACGCTCTTGAAGTTTTCCTGGTGGCCCAGGCGCGCGGCCTTCTGGATGCACGGATCGAGGTGCGGCGCCAGGAACGTGCGCGCCGCGTCGAGCCCGCCATCGAGGTAGATCGCCGCGATGATCGCCTCGAGCGCAGCCGCCGCGAGCGAGCGCGGCAGCGGTGCGCCGCCGCGCATGCCCTTGCCCAGCATGAGCAGGTCGATCAGGCCCATGTCGTCGGCGATGTCGGCGCACGTGCGTCGCGACACAGCCGTCGACTTGATCTTGGTCATCTCGCCTTCGAGCAGATTGGGGAACAGGGTAAAGATGCGCTCGCTGGTCACCAGCCCGAGCACGGAGTCTCCAAGAAACTCCAGCCGCTCGTTGGAATCAACCCGCGCATCGGTCACCGAAGCGTGGGTCAAAGCCTTCACCAGCAGGCATGTGTTGTTGAACTTGTACCCGATGGCCCTTTCAGCCGTCTCGATGCACAACTCGCCGAATTCTCGCATGTCAACCTCGGCACGGCCGGCGCACCATCCGGAGGAGAGCCAGCTCAAACGTCAGCCAAGCGATTCCGGCATCCTGCGGTCGACCGACATCCGGTGCGGCCGACAGCGGGATGCGGGAACCCGGATCACTATCAGTCTAACCAATTATCGGTGAACCCGCAAGTGATTTTTACTTCTCAATGCACGAACGCACTGCCAACAGCTTGGCTAGGCCCAACATCCCGGCTACACTCATGGCCCCCAAGAGCGGGGAACGTCGGTTTTTAGGGTTTTCCCGAGTTTATCCGAGGCTAGAGCCATGCACTATCCCCGCCGTCTCAGCAAGATCTCTCGGGCCCGCAAGATGGGCTTCCGCGCACGCATGCGTACCAGCGGCGGCCGCAAGATCATCAACCGCCGCCGCCGCATCGGCCGCTCCCTGAACTTCAAGAAGTAATCCAGGGCGAATACCGAACACCAAACCCCGGGAAGTTCCCGGGGTTTTTCGTGCGCGTATCGAATATGGGACTCTCAGCGGAGCTCGCGGTCGAGCTGCTGCCGCAGGCGTTCGGCCTCACGCTGGCGGCCCGCGTCCAGCAGCATCTGCTCGTACCGCTCGCCAACCGTCATGAACGCGCTGGCCCGCACCTCGGCCTCCTGGTTCGTACGTGGGGCCCGCAGGCGGCGGTGCGTGCGGGCGTACAGCTCCATCACTTCGGCAGAGCGGCCGTCCTGGGTGAGCATGGTCTCGATGCGTGCCATGGCATCCATCGCCAGGGGAGTGGCGTCGGCCTGGCGATTTAGGAGGTCCTCGTACGCCTTCATGGCCGCGGCCCGATCGCCCGACTCCAGAGCAGCGTCGCCGATGGCGATCTGGGCGGCCGCATAGCGGTGGGGGTCACGCCGGCTGGTGAGGGACATCCATTCACGCATCTCGCCGCTGCGGGCGCCCAT
>JBITAB010000273.1:5509-7208 GCA_044439825.1 Phycisphaerales bacterium JB064
ACGAGCTCGGCCAGGGGCATGGGCTTGTGGGTCACGGGGTGCTCGGTGGTGCCGAAGGCCATGCCCGGATGATCGGGGATGGCATCGAGATTCCACGAGTACCGACGGCGGTTGCCCTCGAGGAAGACCGGGGCCTGGAAGCGTTCCTCGGCCAGGCGGCCCGTGGCGATGGCGACAGGCCAGCCGAAGATCTGCCCGAGTTGCTCGGCGTAGAAGCTGCGGAGCGGGCCCAGGCCACCGCGATTGGCGATGGCGTCGAAGGTGAAGTCTGCGGGCGTTGGGGCGGCCTCTCCGGCGAGCAGGCCGGCCTGCTTGTAGGGCACCTGGCGGTACAGCTCGAGTGGGCTACGTCCGCGGCGGTCTTCGATGGTCTGGTCCATGCCGTCGCCGGTCAGGGCGATGTCGGCCATGTATACCAGGATCTCGGCGGGCAGCTCGTCGATCGTCAGGGCCATCACGCGCCGATCCTCGAAGGCGTAGACCAGCCCCTCGAAGACCTCCACGCCCGAGGGCTTGATGGCGCCCAGGCCCGGATAGGTGTGGGAGCGGTCGAGCACGACGCAGACGGCGGCGGCCAGCTCAGGGAAGCTCTTGAGGGCGTCGGGATGGTCGCTGGCGATGCCTCGTGCGAGGTCGGCGACGGCGACGCCGTTGTTGCTGTCGGTGTAGACCCGCGCCAGCGCTCCGACGAAGTCGGGATTGCTCTTCCACAGGTCGGCGATGGCGGCCCGCTCGGCATCGGGCAGGTCGGCGGCCATCTGGGTGATGGCGTGGTGCTCGATGGCGTCGACAAGGGCCTCGTCGCCGCTGGCAGGCCAGGCTGCCAGGGCTGCGTCACGAGCCCGATCGGTGGCGGCGGTGGCGGCCTTCGGGTCGTCGCGGAGTTGCTGGATGTAGGTATCCACCGGGCCCATGGGTGGCAGGGCGGCGGGGTCGTTGCCCTGGCCGAGTGCGGCAGGCTGCCACGGCATGGCAAGGCAGGCGAGAACGACAGCGATGAGTGCGCAGGTCTTCATGTGGGGGATTGTTTCCCCCCGGCAGCGCGAAGTCGGCTATTGGTGGATTCCAGCAGGCTTTGGGAAGGCCAAGCCCGCTGGAATGCCTCAGTTGCCCACGCGGACGCCCACGGGCTGGGGCGTGCTCTGATGGGTCGGCTGGACGGCGATGCCCAGAGGCACGCGGCGGCCATCTGGGCCCCTGGGCGGGATGCCATCCTGATCGATGATCCGCTGGATGGCCATGATGCCCTCGAGGAGCATTTCTGGACGCGGGGGGCAGCCGGGGATGTAGACGTCGACAGGGATGAACTGGTCGATGCCTTGCACGGTGGCGTAGGTGTCGAACACGCCGCCCGTGGAGGCGCAGGCGCCCATGGAGATCACCCACTTGGGCTCGGCCACCTGCTGGTAGATGCGCTGGAGGACGGGCATCATCTTGATGCCGATGCGGCCGGCCACGATCACCAGGTCGGCCTGGCGGGGGCTGAAGCTCATGCGCTCCATGCCGAAGCGGGCCAGGTCATACCGGCTGGAAGCGGTCGCCATGAGCTCGATGCCGCAGCAGGCGGTGGCGAAGGGGATCGGCCAGATGCTGCTGCGCCGGGCCCAGTTGATGACGCGCTGGAGCTGCGTGGTGAGGATCGCGTCGGTTGGCAGAGCGGCTTCGATGCCCATGATGGCTCCACGTGGAATCGGGTGAA
>JBITAB010000274.1:0-13530 GCA_044439825.1 Phycisphaerales bacterium JB064
GCGAGGTGCACGAGGGCACCGCGACCATGGACTTCCTGCAGGAAGAGCAGGAGCGTGGTATCACCATCCAGTCGGCCGCGACCACGTGCGCGTGGGTCCGCAGCGACGTGGAGTACCAGATCAACCTGATCGACACCCCGGGCCACGTGGACTTCACCATCGAGGTGGAGCGTTCGCTCCGCGTGCTCGACGGTGCGGTGGCCGTGTTCGACGGCAAAGAGGGCGTCGAGGCCCAGAGCGAGACGGTCTGGCGCCAAGCCGACCGCTACAAGGTCCCGCGCATCTGCTACATCAACAAGATGGACAAGATCGGCGCGAACTTCGAGTTCAGCTTCAAGAGCATCAAGAAGCGCCTTGGCGCCAACGCCATCGCCGTGCAGATCCCCATCGGCGCGGGCAACGAGCTCGAGGGCATCATCGACCTGCTGGGCATGCGGGCGTACTACTTCGACGCCAACGAGCAGGGCGCGGTGGTGACCGAGAAGGACATCCCCGACAGCATGAAGGAAGAGGCCGAGCGCTGGCGCCACGAGCTGGTGGACGCCGCGAGCGCCCTGGATGACGACCTGACCGAGAAGTACCTCGAGGACGAGAACTCGATCACGGTCGAGGACATTCGCAACGCCCTGCGCAAGGGCACGCTGGCCCTGACGTGCAACCCGGTCTTCTGCGGCTCGGCCCTGAAGAACATCGGCGTGCAGCGCCTGCTGGACGGCGTCATCGACTACCTGCCCAACCCCACCCAGGTGCCCGAGGTCCAGGGCGTCGATCCCAAGGACCCCGAGAAGAAGCTGACACGCCCGCACGACGCCAAAGCGCCCCTGTCTTCCCTGGTGTTCAAGGTGGTGGCCGACAGCCACGGCGACCTGACCTACACCCGCATCTACTCGGGCACGCTCGAGAAGGGCAGCCGCGTGCTGAACCCCGGCAACGGCAAGCGCGAGATCGTCAGCCGCATCTACCAGATGCAGGCCAAGAGCCGCGAGCCGCTGGACGCCGCCCACGCCGGCATGATCGTGGCCGTCATCGGCATCAAGGACTCGATCACGGGCGACACGCTGTGCGACGCCAACAACCCGATCCTGCTCGAGCGCATGGACTTCCCCGATCCGGTGATCTCGATGTCCATCGAGCCCAACACCAGCGACGACAAGCGCAAGCTGAGCGAGGCCCTCGTGACCATCCGCCGCGAGGACCCCAGCTTCCAGAGCCACTACGACGAAGAGACCGGCCAGACCATCATCGCCGGCATGGGCGAGCTGCACCTTGAGATCATCAAGAACAAGCTCACCCGCGACATGAAGATCGGCGTGCAGGTCGGCAAGCCCCGCGTGAGCTACCGCGAGGCCATCCAGGGCGAGGCCAAGGACGTCCGCGGCAAGTTCGTGAAGCAGACGGGCGGTCGCGGCCAGTTCGGCGACGTGACGATCAACCTGCGCCCCTACACCAAGGAAGAGGCCGAGGCCGATGGCGTCAAGTTCGTCGAGGGTGTCGCCTTCGAGAACAAGATCGTCGGTGGCTCGGTGCCCAAGGAGTTCATCCCCTCGGTGGAGGCTGGCATCCGCCAGACCGCCGCCAGCGGCGTGAGCGCGGGCTACCCCCTCATCAACATCAAGGCCGAGCTGGTCGACGGCTCGTACCACCCGGTCGATAGCTCGCAGGTCGCCTTCGAGCAGGCCGCCCGCCTGGCCCTTCGCGAGGCGGTCTCCAAGGCCCGCAGCGTGCTGCTCGAGCCCATCATGAAGGTCGTCATTACCACGCCCGAAGAGTTCTTCGGCAACGTGACCGGTGACATCTCGGGCCGTCGCGGCATGATCGTCGACACCGAAGATCGTGGGGCCGGCATCCGTGTGATCACGGCCGAGTGCCCGCTGTCCGAGATGTTCGGCTACACCACCACGCTCCGCGGCATGAGCCAGGGCCGTGCGGCCGCCTCCATGGAGTTCCAGGAGTATCGCGCGATGCCCGCGAACCTCATGCAAGAGGTCATCGCCGCCGGCTGAGAAGCCGACTTTGGCGAGTTGAGAACCACCCAGGCCCCGCGATCCGTCGCGGGGCTTGTTGTTTATCACACCCGCACGGTGGCGAATCGGCCGGTACACCCCGCGCAGCCCCTGTTTCGTGGGCGATCTGTGGCTCTGGGGGGCGGCTTTTGGGGCCCGTGGGCCTTATGCTTGGGGGTCTTGCGAAGTTCCCAGGGCGGGGGTAGTTCGACCCGCTCGGTAGCCCAGGCAAAGGGGAGGCCACGATGGCCGAGCGTGTACCAACCGCGTTGCTGTTCGGGGCCCCCGGTGCGGGCAAGGGCACCCAGGGCAAGATCCTGGGCCAGATCCCCGGGTTCTACCACCTTTCGTGCGGAGAGGTCTTCCGCACGCTGGACATCCACAGCCCGCTGGGTCGCACCTTCTACGAGTATTCGTCCAAGGGCAACCTGGTGCCCGACGACGTGACGGTGGGCATGTGGAAGGAGAATCTGCACGCGCAGATGACCCTGAGCTATTACCGGCCCCACGCCGAGATCCTCGTGCTCGACGGCATCCCCCGGAACGTCAAGCAGGCGCGTCTGCTCGAAGAGCACATCGATGTGAAGGCCATCGTGCACCTGGTGTGCAAGGACATGAACGCGATGCTGATGCGCCTGCGCAAGCGGGCCCTTCGCGAGAACCGCGCCGACGACGCGCGTGAGGACGTCATCCGCCGCCGCTGGGAGGTCTACGAGCAGGAGACCCGGCCCGTGCTGGACTTCTATTCGCCCGACATCGTGCACGAGGTCGACGCCATCGGCACACCCGTGCAGGTGCTCATCCACACGCTCGAGGCGCTCGCGCCGATCCACGACGAGCTGTTTGGGCAGCAGGAGATGACCGGGGCTGTCTGACCGGGTTATTTCGTCCAAGTGGATTTCGCGAGCCTCGCATACGCTTGCTCATGGCCGAAGTGTTGACATGGGCGGTGTTGCTTGCGCGGTGGACCGAGTTTGCGCGCTCGGCCGTGGCCCTACCGACCACGGGCGAGGGCGGGCTGTGGCGTCAGAGCGTCGCGGACATCATCGGCCTGCAGGCCATCGCGCTGGCGCTCAAGGACCTCGACGAGCACGAGCTCGATGAGAGCCGGGCGCTGGCGATTGATACGGCGTCGGTGGGCGTCGATCGGCACGCGCAGAACCTGGCGGGTATCTGGGCCGACGAGCCATGGCCCGAGGAACTGCACGAGTTGGTCGAGGATGCGCGCGAGGCGCTGGTCGATGCGGCCGCGTCTGGTTTGGAGTGGTGCGTCGACGACGAGCACGCCAGCCTCGAGCATCCAGCCGAGCTTGCCGGGTTGCTCGAGGCGATGGGTTTCGGAGGCGACCTCTACCTCGCGGCGCCGGGTGTGGTGCTGAGTGAGGGCTGCCCGTGCGCGTTCGTGCATGATGCCGGCGGCGCGCTGCCGGATGAGGGTGTCATTGAGGCGGTGGGGGCGTTCCTGGAGGCCAACGGTGTCGGCGGGCAGTGGGTCCGTCGCGGGCCGCCCCGGCAGGCCTATCGCCAGTTCGACTTTGCACAAGGCGGCCCGGTGCGAGACCTGGTGTCCTGGCTTCGGGGAGACCCCAGGCCAGGGCAACCCTTGCTCGTGCCGGTCGTGCTCGGCGGGCAGACCCAGCCGGTGGCGCTGCCGCAGCGCCGGGGGCCGGTGTCGGCGCCGCCTCCGCTGGAGTTCGAGGTCGAGGTTTTGGGGGTGGAAGAGGGCGAGGATTGACGCTTTGAGAATGCAGCGCGGCTAGTATGGAGGCCCAGCGGGCGAGTACCCAAGTGGCCAAAGGGGGCAGACTGTAAATCTGCTGGCGTACGCCTTCGGGGGTTCGAATCCCTCCTCGCCCATTCCGTACCGACTCGAGATCCATCGAAATCGGTACTTCCCCTTGACAAGCAGCCCAAGTTTACTTTATCCGGACGTTTTGCCCGGTATTGCTGCCCATTGCGCTGGATTGTGAGCCAATTGGGCTTGTGATTCTGGCGGTTTTCCGCCATGCTATGGGCAGGCTTGGGAGATTCTCCCAGGCCGGTTACGCACCGCCCCGGGCGGTTGTATTGGTTTGCGGACGGCGCTGGAACGCCCGGCGTCGCCGTGCCTGCCCCTCGGGGGAGATTCGGGCGACTCCAAGCTCATCAGGAAGAGGACGACACACATGCAGCGTGGTAGTAATCGATGGACGGTCGTGGCCGCTTCGGCGGCGGTGTTGCTGGCCAGCAGCGGTCTGGCTATGGCGTCGCAGTCGCTGGCCAAGCCCACCCAGACGCAGACGGTGCGCGTGGGCGAGGGCTATGTCCGCACGTGGATCGATGCGGGCCAGCCCATGGTGGCCATCAGCCTCGACGGCCAAAGCGAGCAGCGCGTGGTCGAGCAGCGTGGCACGGTGCTCCTTCGCTATGCCGAGTTCGACCCGGCCTCGTTCGTGCCGGCCGTTCCCGAGAACCTGCGCGCCGTCGAGGGCAACCAGGCGTTCATCGTGCAGTACATCAGCCAGCCGCTCGAGGCCTATGGCGAGGCCATCAAGCGTCTGGGCGGCACGGTCGAGCGCTTCCTGCCCGACCAGGCGCAGATCGTCACTATCGATGCGTCGATGGTCGACGCCGTCCGCGCCCTGCCCTTCGTTCGCTGGGTGGGCGAGTATCACCCCGCGTACAAGCTCGACAACCCCGACCTGCAGCGTCTGATCTTCGGCGCTTCGGGTGATGCCCCCGTGGTGCAGCGCTACTCGATCAAGATGCTGCGTCGCGGCGAGGGCTCGCTCGATCAGATCTCGCAGTTCATCGGCGAGATGAACGCCGCCGTCACGCTCGAGACGCCCGGCACGGGCCGCCTCGAGGCGTGGCTCACCGACGATCAGCTGCTGGCCGTTGCCCAGCGCAGCGACGTGTTGTTCATGGATGTGCGCGGCGAGCCCGAGCAGGACGTCGACATCGCCCGCATGATCGGCGGCGCCGATTACCTCGAGGCCGAGACCGGCTACAGCGGTGAGGGCGTTCGCGCCGAGGTGCTCGATAGCGGCCTCTTCCTGTCCCACCAGGAGTTCAGCGGCCTGAGCCCGGCCCCGCTGCTGCACGGCGCAGTCGCCAGCCAGTCGCACGGCACCTCGGTGTTCAGCATCGTGTTCGCTCCTGGTGTGAATCCCCAGGCTCGCGGCTTCCTGCCCGATGCCGAGCAGACCATCATGGCCGCGTACGGGGCACTGGGTGACCGCTACGTGCATACCGAAGAACTCGTTGACCCTTCGGGTCCGTACCGCGCCGTCTTCCAGACCAACAGCTGGGGCGATTCTCGTACGACCGACTACACGACCGTGTCCGAAGAGATGGACGACATCCTCTTCGACCACGACATCCTGATCACCCAGAGCCAGTCGAACTCGGGCAGCACGCCCAGCCGTCCCCAGGCCTGGGCGAAGAACATCGTTTCGGTCGGTGGCATCAACCACTTCGGCACGCTGGACCGCAGCGATGATCGTCACGGCGGCAGCGCGGGCAGCACCGGTCCGGCCTCGGACGGTCGCATCAAGCCCGACCTGAGCCACTTCTACGACCAGACCATCGCTGCCACGACTGGCGCTCCTACCAGCTACACGCAATTCGGTGGCACGTCGGGCGCTACGCCCATCACCGCGGGCCACTTCGGCCTGCTGTACCAGATGTGGAGCGAGGGCGTGTTTGGTCCGCCGCGCGTGCCCGGTGGCACCGTGTTCGAGAACCGTCCCTCGCCGGCGACCGCCAAGGCGCTCATGATCAACGGCGCTTTGCAGTACGACTTCAGCGGCGCTACGGCCGACCTGAACCGCATGCGTCAGGGCTGGGGCCTTGCCGACCTGGGCAAGCTCTACGACGAGCGCGAGCGCTTCTTCATCGTTGATGAGTCCGAGCCCATCGCCCCGCTCGCGACCAACAGCTACCCGCTGAAGGTTGCTGGCGACGAGCCCGACCTGCGTGTCACCATGGTCTATCGCGACCTGGGCGGCACCACCTCGTCGACCAAGCACCGCATCAACGACCTGACCCTGCGCGTCACCTCGCCCAGTGGTGTGGTCTACTACGGCAACAACGGTCTGACGGACGGGAACTTCTCGACGCCCGGTGGCTCGGCGAACGACCTGGACAACGTCGAGAACGTGTTCGTTCAGTCGCCCGAGGGCGGCGTGTGGACCGTCGAGATCATCGGCGCCGAGATCAACCAGGACGGCAACCCCGCCACGCCCGAACTCGACGCTCGCTACGGGCTGGTCGTCGCTGGCGTGACTCCGGCCATCGGCCTGTCGCTGGTCAGCGACGTGCCCGAGATCGTCCTGCCCGGCACTCGCCTGACCGTTCAGGCCGAGGTCATCGAGGGCGACGAGATGCTCGATGGCAACCCCCGCATCTACTACGACATGACCGGCTCGGGCTTCACCCAGGCCGACATGGTGCTCAACGGTGATGTCTGGGAGTTTGAGCTCCCCGAGACCACCTGCGGCACCAGCCCCGCGTTCTACCTCGACGTCACCGGCGACGGCGGCACCGTGGTGACGCTGCCCGCCCTTGGCCCGGACGGCCCCTACGACATCGACCGCGTGGGTGAGGACCTCAACTACGGCGAGTACGACTTCGAGACCACTGGTGGCTGGGCCGTGTCCGGCACGATCGCCAGCGGTCAGTGGGAACTGGGCACCCCCGATGGCTTCCGCGGCGCTCCCGATGGTGACTTCGATGGCTCGGGCATGGCCTTCGTGACCGGCAACGAGCGTGGCGAAGACGTCGACGGTGGTCCGACCATCCTGACCTCGCCCACGTTCAACCTTGCCGGCGCTCCCGATGACATCACCCTGCGGTATGCTCGCTGGTTCTACAACGACGACCAACGCGCTGGCCTGAGCGACAACGATCGCCTGGTCATCGAGATCTCCGACAACGGTGGCTCGAGCTGGACGCTGCTCGAGAGCGTTGACCACGCCGCTGGTGGCGAAGAGTGGAGCGAGCAGGTCATCAACGTTTCCGACGTCGCGAGCCTGACCAACCAGGTCGTGCTCCGCTTCACGACGGCTGATAGCCCCAACGACTCGGCCAGCGAGGCTGCTGTTGACGGCGTCAGCATCCTCGGCTTCCGCTGCGATGCGACCGGCGGCTGCCGCGTTGACATCGACGGCGATGGCGACCTGACCATCTTCGACTTCCTGGGCTTCCAGAACGCCTTTGACAGCGGCGATCTGGCCGCCGACTTCGACGGCGATGGCGAGTTGACCCTGTTTGACTTCCTGGCCTTCCAGAACGAGTTTGATGCTGGTTGCTAAAGCCGCCTGATCCCTGTCGGTCCTTCGATCTGTTCCCGACGAAAGACCGATGACGCAAGGAGCCGCCCGAGGAGGGCGGCTCCTTTCTTTTATCGCGCCAGCCGTTATCACCCTCACGCCCGGGGGCAACCGCCGTGGCAAGCCATCGAATCGGGGGCATGCTTACACCGTAACGCCTCGGTTTATCGCCGAGTATTGCTTGGTGTCCCGTCTGCGCCTGCTGCCCGAGGCATGGCGGTCGGGTTGGCCCGTAGGTGGCGATGGCATCGCCGCGAGCGGGTGGATCGATGGAAAACATAACGTCCGATACAAGGGGAGGTTCCCATGCGAGGAAGCAAGAACAACAGCGCGGTGCTGCGTGGCGCTGCCGGCCTGACCATTGGCCTGGCCGCCATCGCGGCGGCGCCCGCGATGGCCGATGACGTGATCGGTGTGGGCCAGAGCCTGCAGGAGATGTACCCGGGCGTTCGCACGCTCGATCATGACACCGGCGCCAAGAAGATGTTCTATGGCGTGCCGATGACCACCGGCGCCACCGCCCAGCAGGCCGCGGCCAACTTCCTGGCCGAGCACGGCGACGAGTTTGGCGTGGGCGAGCTGACGCTGAGCGTGGCGCACGAGACCACGATCCGCGACGGCAAGTTCACGGCCTTCCTTTATACGCAGACGATCGACGGCCTGCCCGTGCACATGGGCATGGCTCGCGTTCTGGTGCTCGATCGCGGGATCGATCACGCCGTGGTGTATGCCGCGGGCAACCTGGCGAACAACGCCGCGGGCGACTTGAGCCAGCAGGTGTTCGTCGGCGACGATCAGGCGCTCGCGCTGGTGCGTAACGACGTGCGCTTCGCCAACTTCGTGAACTTCAGCCAGCCCGAGCTGGTGGCGTTCTTCGGCGGCGCGCAGGGCGAGCAAGCCGGGCAGACCAGGCCGGCCTGGCGCATCACGACCGAGCACGCGGGTTTCCCGATCGTCGACGAGGCGTACGAGGTCTTTGTCGATGCCGAGACCGGTGAGCAACTGCTGACCCAGTCGGTCATCAGCCACATCGACGTCGAGGGCACCGTCAGCGGCATGGCCACCCCGGGCATCCTGCCCGATTCGGCGGGCAACCCGCCCACCGAGCAGCGGTTGCCCCTGCTTCAGGTCATGCTCTCGGGCGGCGCTAGCGCGCAGAGCGACCTCAACGGAGACTTCGTGATCCCGCACTCGGGCACCAGCAGCGTCACCGTGCAGGGCACGCTCACTGGCCCGTGGGTGGCCGTGAGCGACACCGCCGGGGCCGACATCTCGGCCAGTGACATGGTTACGCCTCCCGGCCCCGCCGAGTTGCTCTTCAACGAGAGCCCCGCGCAGTTCACGACGGCGCAGGTCAACGCGTTCTTGCACACGAACCTGACGTACGACTTCATGAAGTCTCGCGCTCCCGGCTTCACCGGGCTCGACCGCCAGACCGACGCGTATGTCAACATCAACGACTCGTGCAACGCGTTCTTCGATCCTCGCGATCTGTCGATCAACTTCTTCCGCAGCGGCGGCGGCTGCGTGAACACGGCCTTCTCGTCGGTGGTCGCCCACGAATATGGCCACTTCATCGTCAATCGGTTGGGGCTTGGCCAGGGTTCCTTCGGCGAGGGCTATGGCGACTCCGTGGCCATCAACCTGTACGACACGGGCATCATGGGCCAGGGCTTCTTCGTCGGCGGCGGGGCCGTGCGTAACCCCGAGGCCGCCCGCCAGCAATACCCGTGCAGCTCGGCCATCCACACCTGCGGCCAGGTGCTCGGCGGCACGTGGCGCTGGATCCGCCTGAACATGGATTCGACGCTGGGTTCGGCGGCCGCGCTCGATCGTTCGCGTGACCTGTTCGTGGCCTGGTCGATGATCACCACCGGCGGCAGCGGCAATGACGCGGCCGGCCCGTGGACAGCCGTCGAGGTGCTCACCGTCGACGACGACGACGGCGTCCTCGGCAACGGCACGCCCAACTACGACGAGATCTGCATGGCCTTCGATCGCCACGGCATCGAATGCCCCGAGCTTGACCTCATCGGCATCTCGGTTGTCGAAGCACCCGAGACGCTCGGCCCGGGCGAGAGCGGCGAGGTGCGTGTCCGGATCACCGATTCCGCGGCGTCGTTCGAGCCCGGCACGCAGCAGCTTGGCCTGATCATCGACGGCGACACCCAGTTCGTGCCGCTGGTGGCCGATGGTGACGAGTTCGTCGCGACCATCCCGGGCCAGCCCGGCCTGACCGATCTGGCGTACTTCGTGACGGCCGATGCCGACACGGGCGACACCGTCCGCGTGCCCAGCGAGGGTGGCTTCCCCGTGCTGGTGGGTGAGGTGCTGCTGAGCCTGGACTTCGAGACCGCCGACGGCTGGACGGTGGAGAACACCTCCCTGAGCGATGGCGGCTGGGACCGAGGCGTGCCGCTTGGCGCGGGTGATGATCGCGACCAGGACCCGCCCACCGACTACGACGGCTCGGGCCAGGCCTTCCTGACCGATCGCGCCTCGGGCAACAGCGACGTTGATGGCGGCCCGACCATCCTCGTGAGCCCGGTCTTCGACCTGTCGGCCTACGGCGATGCGATCATCTCGTATGCCCGCTGGTTCCAGAGCGTCAACGGTGATCCGGACACCTTCGTGGTGCAGTTCTCCGATGACGGCGGCTCGAGCTGGAACGTTGCCGATAGCACCGATCACGACATCTCGGGCTGGATCGTGGTCGGCGTGCGCGTGTCGGATGTGGTCGATGTGACCGACGAGTTCCGGGTGCGGTTCATCGCCAACGACACGCCCAACGACTCGGTGACCGAGGCGGGCATCGATGCGTTCGCAATCATCGTGGACGGTGGATCGGCCTGCCGGGCCGACTTCGACGGCGATGGCAGCCTGAGCATCTTCGACTTCCTGGCCTTCCAGAACGCCTTCGATGCTGGCGACCTGGCGGCCGACTTCGACGGCGACGGCAGCCTGAGCATCTTCGACTTCCTGGCCTTCCAGAACGAGTTCGACGCGGGCTGCTAAGCCCCTGACGGCTCCCGATCAACGAGATCGGCACGCAAGCCAGTTTCCGGGCCCTCCCATCCGTGGGAGGGCCCGTTTTCGTTGGCTGGTGCCGCTTGCCGCCAGACAGGCGGGAGGGTGGTGCATAGCATCGTGGCCCTGCGTCGACCGGCGTGGGGCACACTTCCGGGGTGTGGCGCAGCTTGGTTAGCGCGTTTGACTGGGGGTCAAAAGGTCGCAGGTTCGAATCCTGTCACCCCGATTGGATGAAGCAAGGTCGCCCTTGAGGGCGGCCTTGTTTTGTCTTCGCGAGAGCCTCTTCATTTCGGGCCGGTCCGATCGCTTCTTTACTTCACGATGGCGTCAATCGACGCCCAGCGCACCGTGCCGACGTGGCTCTGTGGTCGGACGAAGCCTGGCGGTTGGGTGATAGGGTTGCTCTATGGCGACCCCAGCGTTTGATGACCGTGTTCCCACCTCGCGGCGACGCTGGCGTCGGCTGCCCGCCCAGATCGCTCGGCGCAGCCCGTTCAAGGGGTCCATTCGCCCCGGCCGGGTGCCGCTGTTCACGCTTCGATCGCGCCCGGCGCTCCCGTTTCCGCACCCCTGGAACTATCGCGAGCCCCTGCGGGTGCTTTCGACGTTCTACCACGGTGCGGAAGCAGAGGACGACTTCGGGGCACGCCACAACCGCTACCTGGATGTTCCTGGTTTCGCACCGGTCCTTGTCTCGCGTGACCCCGCTGTGATCGAGGCCATCTCGAAGGCGACGGGCGACAAGCCGGGGCAGTTCGATCGCGACACGATGCCCACAAGCGGGATCGCTCGGGCGACTGGCGAGAAGACCCTGCTCTACGCCAACGGTGCGACATGGCGTGCACAAAAGCAGATGGTCGCCCCATCGTTCTCGAGATCCACGCTGTACCAGCCCGAGGTGTTCGCCGGCTTTGAAGGGACCTTTCGCAACATTGCCGTTGAACGCCTCGGCCTTGTCGGCGAGAAGCTGCGCCAGAGCGGGGCGTCGATGCTCCAGGTTGCGTTGGAGCCCGAGATCAAGGCCGTGATGCTGGACATGCTTGTGAACAGCTTCTTCGGGGCCTCCATCGACTCGGACGACATCCGGAGTCGTGACGTTCCGGCCGTCGATCAGTTTATCGACAACATCGTTCGCGACACCGTCATGGCGAAAGTTGGTTGCCCGCTGCATCGGATGCCCAGATGGATCGGCGGGGTTGCGCGGGCGAGGGCAGCCGCGCAGACCTTCGAGAATCTGACGAGCGCGGCTATCCGACCACGCGCGTGCCAGGCGGGGCTCTGGCGGCACTTTCAATCGGACGTGGATGACGAGGCGCTCCGGCCCAACATCCGCGTGTTTCTCGCCGGAGCTCTGGAGGCTACGACGTCATACGCGAGCTGGGCCCTCTCGCACTTGGCACGAGACGAGGCCGCACAACGGCGGCTCTATGACGAGGTTCGGGATGTTGAAGACTTCAGCCCGGAAGCCTTGCAAGAACTCGAGTACCTCGGCTGCGTGCTCAACGAGACACTGCGGCTGACACCGGCTCTGTACTTCCATCCGCGTCGCGCGGCGGGGGACACTCTGGTGAAGACACGGCGGGGCGATGATCTGCTCATTCCCCATGGGACGCATGTCCTCCTCGATATTTGGCACGCCAATCGGCACGACGACCACTGGGGGCCGGGAGTCACAGGTCACCCCGCCGACCGGTTCGTCCCGGACCGCTGGCTTGGGCGTGCAGCGACGGATCAGGGCATGAAAGACCTGCTGCACTTCGGCTTCGGTCATGGTCCGCGATTCTGCCCCGGAAAGAACCTCGGGCAGATGGAGGTGGCGCTGGTCGTCGGCGCCATCATCAAGTTATTTGAGCTCCGCGCGGTCAAGCCAGCAAACCCTCCGCGTGCCGGGGTGTCCACAAAGCCCTTGGATGGTGTCCTGGTGGAGCTTCGCATCCGAGAATGATGATGAGGCAGTCGCTGCGGCGAGGTGTGATGTTGCCTCAGCCGCCACGGCGTCGACCCGAAGAGGCCGGCGACCCATCCGTGCAGTTCACCGGAGGACACGATCCCATATTACAGGGCACCAGCGCCTGGTCCGAGCACCGACGAGCTAAACCGGACACTTGCCATTTCGATCACGCATAACCTACATCGTGGCTCTTGAATACTGTGTGATTCGCGGGTCTGGATCGTGGTTGTGGCCCGGATCGATCGGGCACTGGGGGAAGCGCGATGAATCCGAACAAGGCTCTGTGGGAGAAGGGCGACTTTACGAAGATCGCTGAGTTCATGCGTGAATCGGGCGATTTGCTCGTGGAATCCGTCGGCGTGCAGCCCTCGCACCGCGTGCTCGATCTTGGCTGCGGCGACGGCACGACCGCCGTGCCGATGGCCAAGCGTGGCGCCGACGTGCTGGGCGTGGACATCGCCTCGAACCTCGTGGCCGCGGGCAACGCCCGGGCCAAGGCCGCTGGCCTGGACAACCTGACCATCCGCGAAGGCGACGCGTGCGAGCTCTCGGGCATCGAGGACGACACGTTCGACCTCTCGCTCTCGGTGTTCGGTGCGATGTTCGCCCCCAAGCCCGAAGCCGTCGCTTCGGAACTGGTCCGCGTCACCAAGCCCGGCGGCCGCGTCGTGATGGGCAACTGGATCCCCAACGATCCGACGTCGTTCATCTCGAAGCTGCTGAAGGTGAGCATGGCCTATGCGCCGCCGCCCGCGGGCTTTGTCAGCCCGATGCTGTGGGGTGTCGAGTCGAGCGTGGCCGAGCGGTTTGGCCAGGCCGGCGTGTCGGCCGACCAGATCACGATGGAGCGCGACACGTTCTACTTCAAGTCGAACGACAAGAGCCCCGAGCAGTTCATCGAGGTCTTCCGCGACTACTACGGCCCGACGATGAACGCCTACGCCGCCGCGGCTGCCGATGGCAAGGTGGACGAACTGCACGCGAAGCTGGTAGAACTGGCGAACGGTGAGAACCAGGGCGATCCGTCCGAGACCAACATCCCGGCCACATTTATGCGAATCACGGTCCGGGTCTGATCGCGGGCTGCCGGCAACCGATCCGGCTGCGTGCGAGTGCGGCACGGCGTATCCTGCGCCATGCTGCACTCGCTCATTCTTACAATCGTGCTCCTGTTCGCCGACCCCGACCCCACCCTGCCCACGATGGCCGGCCTGATCGAGCGGTATCGGGCCGA
>JBITAB010000274.1:13630-26321 GCA_044439825.1 Phycisphaerales bacterium JB064
ACCCCGACCCCACCCTGCCCACGATGGCCGGCCTGATCGAGCGGTATCGGGCCGACCTGGGCAGCGTGAGCCGCTTCCACGACACGCCGATGTCGGTGGCGGCGATACAGCATGCCGAGGCGTTCAACGGGCGGTGGCTCGATCGCCTTGGCTCGGTCGACTTCGAATCTCTCGATGTCGAGGGGCGGGCCGAGCACGTGCTCTTGCGTGAGCACCTGGCCTTCGAGATCGACCAGGCCCGGTATGAACGCGATCAGTTGGCCGAGATCGAGCCGCTGGCGCCCTTCACCGAGCCGCTTGTTGCCATGCTCGAGGCCCATCGGCGGATGGAGCCCATCGATGCCCGGCGCGCAGCCGACACGCTCAACGAGCTCGCGCCGCGGATCAAGGAAGCGACGAACGCGCTGAAGGAGGCCGAGGCCGAGCGAGACCGTGTGCTCGCGCGGCGGGCGGCCATCCAGCTCGATCGCCTGGCGTGGTCGCTGCGGTCGTGGTACTCGTTCTACAACGGGTACGACCCGATGTTCTCGTGGTGGTGCGAGAAGCCCTATCAGGCGTGTGCCGACGCGCTGCGCAAGCACTCCGAGACGCTGCGAGAGAGGGTCGCGGGCATCAAGGGCGACGAGGACCCGGTCATTGGCGACCCGGTCGGGCGCGACGTGCTGCTGCGGATGCTGCGGCACGAGATGATCGCGTACACGCCCGAGGAGCTGATCGCCATCGCCGAGCGCGAGTACGCGTGGTGCCTCGAGCAGATGCTCGCCGCCTCGAACGAGCTTGGCTACGGCGACGACTGGAAGGCCGCGCTCGAGCACGTGCGCGACTTGCACGTCGAGCCGGGCGAGCAGCCCGCGATGATCGCCGAGATGGCGCGCGAGGCGATCGCCTTCCTGGAGGCACGTGACCTCATCACCGTGCCCGAGCTGGCCGCCCAGACCTGGCGCATGTCGATGATGTCGCCCGAGCGGCAGAAGGTCAGCCCATACTTCCTCGGTGGCGAGACCATCATCGTGTCGTACCCCACCAGCGGCATGGAGCACGACGACAAGCTCGCCAGCATGCGCGGCAACAACCGGCACTTCGCCCGTGCGGTCGTGCACCACGAGGTCATCCCGGGCCACGGCCTGCAACGCTTCATGCTCGACCGGTACCGCACGCACCGCGGCATGTTCTACACGCCCTTCTGGATGGAAGGCTGGGCCCTCTATTGGGAGATGCGCTTGTGGGACCTCGGCTTTGCACAGGGCCCTGAGGATCGTGTCGGCATGCTCTTCTGGCGCATGCACCGCTGTGCTCGCATCGTCTTCAGCCTGAGGTTCCACCTTGGTGAGATCACGGCAGAGCAGGCGGTCGACTATCTCGTCGAGAACGTCGGCCACCTGCGCCGCAACGCCACAGCCGAGGTCCGTCGCTCGGTCAATGGCGACTATCCGCCGTTGTATCAGGCCGCGTACATGCTCGGCGGCTTGCAGTTCCGCGCCCTGCACGAAGAGCTGGTAACGAACGGCGACATGACCGAGCGTGAGTTCCACGACGCCGTCATGCAGCACAACGCGATCCCGATCGAGATGATCCGCGTCATTCTCAAGGATGAGCAGGTCGACAGCGACTACGAGGCGTCGTGGCGGTTCGCGGGTTGAGCGATGGCTGGCACGGCATCTAGCCCCGGCGGCCCGCGGAACGTATCTGGCTGGTGCCGGGTCGCGCTCCACATCGTGTTCGCTGGCTTGTGCTTCTGGTACCTGATGATGCTGGTGCACGAATCGGGCCATGTGCTCGCCGCATGGTGTACGGGTGGCCGGGTGAGCCAGGTCGTGTGGCACCCCTTGGCGTTCTCACGCACCGATCTTTCGCAGAATCCGAACCGATTGATCGTTGTATGGGGAGGGCCGGCGTTTGGCGTTGCCCTCCCTGCCGCATTCTGGCTAGTCGCTCGCGTTGCGGTTGCGAAGGCGAGTGTACACCTACGCGCCTTCGCGGGCTTCTGCCTGCTCGCCAACGGAGCCTACCTCGCTACCGCGATCATCATCCCCGTCGGAGACACGCAGGAACTGCTCAAGCTCGGCGCGCCGGCATGGCTTGTCAGCGGCGTGGGCCTGCTGGCATTCGGCGCAGGCTTGGTGTGCTGGCATGGGCAGGGGCGGAAGTTCTGGCTGCACGGTGACAAGGTGACGATGCGTCATGTCGCGCTGAGTTGTGGAGCGTTGCTTGTGGTCGTTGCTGCGATGCTTGTGTGGTCCTCGATTGTCTAAACCGACTGGGCCATACAAGCGGCTCCGTCTTCGACGCTCGGTCTTCGCTCAGCCGCCGGGGCGTCGTCCACGCGGCGGGCGCTGCCCGCGATCTTCGCCGGGCCGAGGGCCGCGCTCGGGGCGCCCTTCGCCGCCAGGAGGCGGGCCGCCACGGCGTTGGAGTGAGGCATCGGGCGTGCCCTTCCACATGCGAGGGATGGCCGGGAAGTCTTCGGTTACGACGTAGTAGTACGTGCCTTCTGGGAACTCGGGCGTCACGCCGAACCGGCCGTTGCACGCATCGAGATCGCCCGCTCCCTCGACGTACTCGTAGTCGGCTCCGAACGTGCCGTCGTACGCGCCGCCCGGCCCATCGGGAGTTGTCGGCCGCTCGCCTTCCTTGAGCTTGTAGCTCGAGCGCAGCTTGCGAAGCTGCGAGTGCGCATCTCCGGCGTCGCTGTAGCCATAGGGCCCGTAGATCGGGAATCCATCGAACGCCCAGCCGATCTGGACCATGTGCTCGCCATCGGCGTGCTCGTGCTGGTCGCCATCATGCGTGTGCTCGTGTTCGTGCTCGGCCAACTCGTCGAGCAGGCCGGTCGGCACGCCGTGGTAGTGGTACTTGCCCGTCGGCTGCACGTGGGCATGGTTCATATCGAGCCCGAGCGGCACGCCCCCGCCCAGAGCCTCGTAGTTCCACTCCGACCCGCCGCCAAATGCCTGTGGGTTGTCGGGTGTCCAGAACTCACCGGTGCCAGAGTCGAAGATCACGCCATTGAGCGCGATGCCGAATTCTGGCCGCGCGGGCGATGGCTCTGCCGCGATCTGGGGCACGAGCGGGATGCGGTACTCGTGATTCTGGGCCCGGATGGCGTTGGGATTGCCGCTGTTGGGGAACGTGCCCGTCGTGTGCGCGGGCAAGCCGTTGGAACGGATCACGCGGCTGTCACCCTCGATCGTGATGCTCACCTCGGGAGCCGGCAGTTCAACAGCTTCCATCTGGCGCGGGCGTCGGCCCTGCTGTTGTTCTTGACGAGCCTGGGTGGATTCGGATCCGTTGTGGGCAGGCTGGCCGTGCGCGAGGCCGGCGGCTAGCACGAGCGATGCAATCGCGTAGGTTGCCTTGAGAGCAGGCATGTTCGTTCTCCTTTGGGCAGTCGGGCGCCAATCAAGTCGCAGGCGCCAACCGTCCAACGCTGCTGGTCCCGATGTGTTGCACCATCGCGAGGAAATGCAGCCCGAACGTCACGTCAGCTACTCGCCGCGCTCCGCCCCGCGATGAACCCGCTCGCCCATGCCCATTGGAAGTTGAACCCGCCGATCCGGCCGTCCACGTCGAGCACCTCGCCCGCCAGCCAGAGGTTCTCGCACACGCGGCTGGCCATCGTGGCGGGGTTGATCTCATTGAGAGGCACGCCGCCGGCGGTCACCTCGGCGTGGGTGAAGCCGCGATCACCGGTGATGTCGATGGGCGTACCCGCGAGCAGGTGCGCGAGCGCGCGGCGGGTATCCCGATGCAGTTGAGAGCCGGGCATGGTTGGGTCAATGTTCGCCTGCTCGCATAGGGCTCGTGCGAGGCGCTCGGGCAATCGATCCTTCAGATATGCGAGGGGCGTGCGCTGGCCGAGGGTTTGCAATGCGGCGTCAACGCTCTCGAATGTTTCGCCTGGCAGCCAGACGATGTGGAGCGCGGCGTTGCGATCTTCGAGCCGAGCGGCCGTGAGATATCGTGAGGCGTCCATCGGCGCCGGCCCGCTGAGGCCGAAGTGCGTGCACAGCATGTCGTTCTCGAAGATCGCAAGCTTCTTGCCCGTGCCGCCGCGCACCTCGACGCCCGCGCGACAGCTCACGCCGCTGAGTTCGGTGATCCATGACGACCCAGGCCCGGTGATCAGCGGGACGAGCGCCGGGAACACATGGTCGGTGATGGTGTGGCCCAGCGATCTCGCCAGCAGATACCCGCCGCCATCCGAGCCGCTGCGTGGCAGGGCCTTGCCGCCCACGCACAGCACGAGCTTCTTGGCTGTGATCTGTTCGCCAGTGCCCTCGCGCGTCAGGGTGAAGCCTTCGTCGTGGCGTGCGACGGAGCCGACGCGCCATGGATGGACCAACTCGACGCCAAGCCTCTCGACCTCGCGCAGCAGCGCGTTCAAGACCGTGTGCGCCTTGTCAGTCGTGGGGAAGAGCTTGCCGGTCTCTTCGCGCTTGAGCGTGACGCCAAGCCCCTCGAAGAACGCCACGGTGTCGGCCACGCCGAAGGCGCGGAGCACCTTGCGGATGGTGTTGCGCGACGTGCCGGCGTACTGCTTCTCGTCCACGGCGTGGTGTGTCACGTTGCAGCGCCCGCCGCCCGCGACCAATATCTTGACGCCCACCTTCGCGGCGCCGTCGAGCAGCACGATGCGGCCAGTAGTGCCTTGCTCACGCAGCGCGCGCCCAGTCGAGATGGCCGTCATCAGGCCGGCGGCGCCAGCGCCGACGATCGCGATGTCCGCATCGGCTGGCATCGACGGGCGGCTCAGCCCTTCCTGAACCCATGCACCGCGTGCCGCAGCGGCTGCCCGAAGGCGCGCTCGGCGTTCGTCGCGCTCGTCAGGGCGGTGTCGAAGGCGCGGGGCGAGAGCAGCATGGCAACCGGCGTGATGGGCCTGCCGCCGGGGCCGGTCGCTCCGCCGAGCGACTTCACGCGATTGCGAAACCCGCGGCCGCGGCCCATCGCCGAGCACAACAGGATGAGCACGCGCTCGCTCTCGGGCAGACGGCGCCACAGGCGGCCCAGGACGACAACCAGCATCGGCACGCCCACGGCGACCATGATGATGCCCAGCTTGATCGCCGGCGTGAGCGAGTCGCTCCAACTCGCCGCTTCGGTTGCTGGCTCGGTCGTAGCGCTTTCGCCCGTTTGCGCACCGGGCATCGTGATCTCGAGCCCCGAGAGGTCCACGCGATCCTGCGCGAGGGCCGCGGTTGCACAGAGCACCAGCACGAGCAACGCCGCGAGCCGCTTCATGCCACCGCCCCCTTCTCACGCTTGGCGCGTGCTTCGCTGTCGCGGTTGGCGCCGCGCTGCCAGCGCTGGCGGGCCTCGGCCTCGAGGCTGCCCAGGCAGGCAGAGGCGCGTCCGCGCGCGCCGCTGTCGGCGTCGTGACGCGCCATGTCGGCGATGACGGCGGCCAGTTCGGTCCACCGGCGGCCCAGCGAGAGCTCGGGCCCGCGACGAAGCACGCGGCCGGCGACCCACAACCCGGAGATGCGGTGGGCGGGCCGCTCGTCGCCCAGCATGTTGCGCAGGGCGGCCTCGCAGGCCTGCCGCGCCGCCTTCACGGGCTTGCCTTCCATGCTGATGAGGCCCGCGCGCACGGCGTTGGCCCGTACACGCTGGTGCTCGTCTCCCGTGAGCGCCATGGTCAGCTCCATGAATCGCTCGTGCCCCTCGTCCATCAGCGAGCGGCGGCGGCGGTCGTCCATCGCCTCCACCGCGTTGGCCCGCACGCGCGGCGCCGGGTAGCGGCAGGCGGCCTCGATGGCCCGCGTCACCTCGCGGCCGGGCGCGGTCGAGAGGGCCCGCACCGCCGTGGCGGCCACGCGCTGGCGTTCGTCGTCGAGGGTCAATCCGCCGGCGGGCCCGGCCACCATCACGGCAGCCAGCAGCGCGTCGCGCACGGCCGGGTTGCTGGCCGGCAGGCCCAGCCGCCGCGCGAGCGTGATGGCCCCGATCCTGTCCTCGGCCTCGCCCGCCTCGATCTGCGTCACCAGCCACGAGGCCTTCGCGTCGGTCCTCTTCAGGGCGGCCCGGGCCGAGCAGGCGGCCATGGGCCCCGTGCCGATCTTTCCGGCACGGGCCAGCTCCTGGCGGCCGAGCATGCGGACGACCGGGTCGGCATGGCGGTGCAGGGTGGTGAGCCAGGGCTCGATGGGCTGGGTTGCCGCGGGCACGGCCTCGAGCGGCTCGCCGATGCGGCTCATGGCCAGCACGGCCGATCGCGCGATCGCGGGGTGGGCGTCGTAGGCCAGGTCCTCCACCAGCGTGGGCGGGCCAAAGCGGGCGACAGAGTACCGCACACGCGGGTCGTCGTCGCCAAGCCTGGGGGCCAGCACGCGGGCCCTCGTCACGCGGTCGATCTGCAGGGCGGCCAGCCACTCGGCCAGCCCCGCACGTGCCGGGGCGCTCAGCCGCTCGATGGTCGCCTCGCCTGGCACGGGGCAGGCCTCGGGCCAGTCCAGGGGCGGGGTGCCAAGCTCGTCACCGGTCAATCCGGCGGCCGTCTGGCGGAGCTTGGGACGCGCCTGCATGCCCGCCACGCGGGCCCCGCGCAGCCGCCGGCGGGTCAGGTGCACGCGCTCCAGCACGGCCTCGTGCTCGGCGGGGGTCTGGGCCCGGCTCAGGCGATCGATGGCCGCCTGCGAGAGGTGGTCCATCACGATCCAGCTCAGGGCCCGCTGGCGGGCCAAAGCCAGGTCGGCCTTGCGCATCACCGTGCGGAGGGCCCCGTGGGCGTTGGTGGGCTTGGCCGCCAGCCAGTTGGAGAGCTCCGTGCCGATACCCCGCCGGCCGGCTGACGCCCCCGCCTCGGTCATCAGGGCCAGAGCCGCCAGCAGCACGCCGAAGCGGCGGTGCTCGTCAAAGTGGATGACCGCCTGAGCGATCACGCCCTCGACGCCGGCCACGGTGACCGGCTCGAGCGGCCCGTCCTCGTCTTCCAGGGCTGGCGCAGGCTCAAGGCCCAGCTCGGCCGCGCGACCGGTGGCGCGGACGAGGGCCCGTTCGGCGGCCATCGCGACACCCTTGTCGTCGTCGGCCAGTATCGGGGCCACCCGCTCCAGGGCAGCCAGCGAGCCCAGGCGGCTGGCGACCAGCCCGGCCAGCTCGGCCGCGCCGGCCCGGGCCTGGGGGTCATCAAGGGAAGACGCCCGATCGATCGCCCGCACCCAGCGTGAGGGCCCAGCGGCGGCCAGGGCCTGCCCGCGCAGCGTCTCGGGCACGGCGTGCCAGCGGCGGGCGAGCTGGAAGAGGGCCTCCTGCCCGGCCGGCACGCTGAGGCCGCCGAAGACCAGGCTGCCCATGCGGGCCGTCACGGCACTGAGGCCGTCGAGCCCCTCGCCCCTGCCCGCCCGGCGGATGAGCCAGGCGGCGGCCCGCTGGCGGTCGTTGCCGTCCAGCCAGGGCAGGGCCTCGCCCAGGGCATAGGCCCGCAGGCCGGCCGGCAGCACGCGGGCCCGGCGCAGGCCCTCGCTGCGGCCCAGATCGCTCAGGGCTTCGAGGGAGGGTGCTGGGCGGGTCGGGTCGGCCATGGGGTCCTGCGGATTGCCTCACGAGGGTTGGACGGGCCTGTCGACTTGGTGGGAAAGTGGTCGGAAAGATAGCGGCCCGCCGGCGCGGCGGTGGTGATCCTCCTGATCCTCTATCGTCGGGAGCCGCCAGCGAAGGCCACACCCAGCGATGGTTCGATTCTTTGGGGTGGCAGCCTTCTAGTATTCGCCATGCCGGCTGCGCCACGAATTACCACGCCCCGCTGAGGGGCCTGCTGCTGCGCCGTGTTTTCCTTTTGGGCCGCGTGCCCGCCACCGTACCATCCCAGCCTTCAACGACCGAACGTCCCCCGCCTGGGCCCGAGCCCGGCGGAACGGCCATCGCGGAGTGTGTCTCATGAGTGAATCGACCCAGCCGGCTGCCGATCCCAAGAAGCAGAAATCGGATAAGAACCGTTATCGCCAGACGCTGAACCTGCCGAGCACCGACTTCCCGATGCGAGCGGGGCTGGTGACCAACGAGCCGGCCAGCATCGAGCGCTGGCAGAAGGGCGACCTCTATAACCGCCTGCGTGAGCAGCGCAAGGACGCCCCCGACTTCGCCTTCCACGATGGCCCGCCCTACGCCAACGGCTCGATCCACCTGGGCCACCTCACCAACAAGTGCCTCAAGGACTTCGTCGTCCGCAGCCAGACGCTGATGGGCAAGGACTGCCCCTTCGTGCCCGGGTGGGACTGCCACGGCCTGCCCATCGAGCACAAGGTCATGGGTGAGCTGGTCAAGAGCAAGCAGATCAAGCAGCTCGACGACCTGGACGTCTGGGAGCGGCGCGCCAAGGTTCGCGCCGAGTGCGAGGCCTACGCGCGCAAGTTCGTCGAGCTGCAGAGCGGTCAGATGGTGCGGCTGCTGACCATGGCCGACTACGAGCACCCGTACCTGACCATCCAGCCTTCCTTCGAGCAAGCCGTGACGGAAGTGCTGGCCGACCTGTGCCAGCGGGGGCTGGTCTATCGCGCGCTCAAGCCCGTGCACTGGTCGATCGCCAACGAGACGGCGCTGGCCGAGGCCGAGCTGGAGTACATGGACCGCGAGGACATCTCGGTGTTCGTCGACTTCGAGGCCGCCGACAAGGAGAAGGTCTACGACGCCTTCGGCATCCCCGACGCCGAGCGACCGGGCCAGACGCCCAGCTTCATGATCTGGACCACCACGCCCTGGACGCTGCCGGCGAATCTCGCCGTGGCGGTGGGCGCGAAGTTCAGCTATGTCCTGGTGCGGATGGACGGCAACCTCACCATCGTCGCCGAGGCGCTGCTCGAGCAGGTCGCAAAGGCCGCCAAGGCCGAGGACGTGCATGTGCTGGCGACGACCGCCGGCTCGTCGCTGGTTGGCCTGAAGTATCGCCACCCGTTCATCGAGTACCTGCCGGCATTTGAAGGCGAGTGCTCGCCCGAGGCGTGCTGGACCGTGTACGACGCCGAGTACGTCACCCTCGAGGACGGCACGGGCCTGGTGCACACCGCGCCCGGCCACGGCACCGAGGACTACGACACCGGCAAGCGCGTCGGGCTGCCCATCTATTGCCCGGTGAAGGGCGACGGCACCTACGACGACACGACGCCCGCGTGGCTCAAGGGCCAGCACATCTGGAAGGCCAACGAGGCCATCGCCGATCGCTTGAAGGAAAGCGGGCACCTGTTCCATTCGAACAAGTTCATGCACAGCTATCCGCACGATTGGCGGAGCAAGACGCCGGTCATCTTCCGCTGCACCGAGCAGTGGTTCGTATCGATCGACGGGACGTTCACGATCGACGGCGACGAGCCCAAGAGCCTACGTGACCGCGCCCTGTGGTCGGTGGATGCGAGCAATCCCGAGAGCGTGAGGTTCGTGCCAGCGTGGGCGCGCAACCGCCTGCGCGGCATGCTCGAGAGCCGGCCCGACTGGTGCATCAGCCGCCAGCGCGCCTGGGGCCTGCCCATCCCGGCCTTCCACGCCGAGGACGGGACGGCCGTCATGACGCCAGGCCTCGTCCGCCACATGTCCGAGGTCTTTGGCAAGCATGGCAGCGACGCGTGGTTCACCATGACCGCAAGCGAGTTGCTCGAGGGGTGGGACCCCGCCAGCGACGCCGACCTGCCCGAGAACCTCAAGGGCGTGAGCAAGAGCAGCCTGCGCAAGGGCGAGGACATCCTGGACGTCTGGTTCGAGAGCGGCGCGACGTGGAACGCCGTGATGCGTCGCCGGCTGGGCGTCTTCCCCGTCGAGTTGTATCTGGAAGGCAGCGACCAGCACCGCGGCTGGTTCCAGTCGAGCCTCGCCTGTGCGCTGGGCTCGGTGGGCGTGCCGCCCTACAAGGCGGTCGTCACCCACGGCTTCATGGTCGACAAGGACGGCCAGAAGCTCAGCAAGAGCCGCGGCGACACCATCGAGGCGCTGTTCACCAAGTATGGCTCCGACGTGCTGCGCTGGTGGGTGGCCTCGCTCAGCTACGAGAACGACGCCAAGGTCGACGACGAGTTCTTCAACATCGCCGGCGAGGCCTATCGCAAGGTGCGCAACACCCTGCGCTTCATGCTGGGCAACCTCGGCGACTTCGATCCCGCCGACATGGTCGACCTCAAGACGATCCCCGGCACGAGCGTCGACGCGTGGGCCCTCGAACAGTTCGAGACGCTCAGCCGAGACGTGCTGGCCGCGTACGACCGCTACGAGTTCCGCGTCGCGCACGCGAAGCTTTATGCCTTCTGCAACGACACGATGAGCGCGATCTATCTGGCAGCCATCAAGGACCGGCTCTATTGCGACAAGCCGGGCAACGAGCGCCGCCGTCGCACGCAGTCGGTCCTGTTCCATATCACCGATGGGCTGTGCCGCCTGCTGGCGCCCATCCTGCCCCATACTGCGGACGAGGCCTTCCGCGCGGTGCGGCGCGTGCCGGCCGACGACGTGCAGACCTGCGTGCACCTGGAGACCGCCCTGCCGGCCACCGGCGTGCAGGCCGACGCCCGCTGGGCCAAGGTGATGGACCAGCGCGACAAGGCGCTGGCCGCCGTCGAGCAGGCCCGAGGCTCGGCCGACAAGGGCGGCATGGACATCGACAACCCGCTCGATGCCGGTGTCACCCTGCCCAGCCCCGACGGCCTGCTGACGGGCTTCGACCCCGCCGACCTTGCCGACCTGCTGGGCGTGAGCCTGGTGGAGGTTGCAGAGGGCGATGGGGCCATCGCGGTGATCGATCGCCGGGCCGAGCCGCGTTGTGAGCGCTCATGGAAGCGTGACGGCACCGTGAAGGAGCGATCCGACGGCGGGCTGCTGAGCGATCGGGACGCCGAGGCTCTGGGCATGGCCTAAGACCCACGCGCAGCTTTTGCGCGGGTGGTCGGGATGTTGACGGTAATCAACGTCCGAAAACTCAGGTCGCCAAAACGTTGCACGCAAGCAACACAGCCCGGGCCGCCCGTGGACCGATGACCGATGCGATGGAGCATCATCGCGACAACGAACCACGCAAGCGGCCCGCCCGGCAGTTGAACAAGCCCGCCCCCGGCGTGCCGGGCATGGTGCCCGTGGCCGACAAGCTCACGAGCCTGGCCCACGACCTCAACAACCTGCTCGACGGGTCGATGCGGCAGCTCACGCTCGCCCGGCAGTCGCTCGACGCCGAGCTGAGCGCGGCCGCGGTCCGAGAACTCGACGGCGTCCGCCAGCACGTCGACACCGCCTACCAGGCCATGGAGCGGATGTGCGACATCCTGCACGCCACGCTGAGCGGTGCGCCCGGCGGGGCGGCCTCGCCCACGGTGGCGCGGGGCAAGCCCATCTCGCTGGCCGAGGCGGCCGAGCACGCGATAGCGGTGGTGGGGCCCATGGCCGCCGAGGCGCTGGCCAAGCTCGAGAAGCACATCGATACCGGCGCCGCCGAGGTGGCCGCCGGCCCGGTCTACCCGCTCATCCTCAACGGCCTCCGCAACGCCATCGAGGCGGTGGAGCGCTCGGGCAAGCCCGGCGTGGTGACGCTGAGCCTCACCCTCGAGCACGACGAGGAAGAGGGGCCGGTGGTGATGCTTGAGATCCGCGACACGGGCCCGGGGCTCGACCTCTCGGTCTCGCCCGCCAAGCTCTTCGAGCCCGGCGTGACCAGCAAGGACAAGGGCTTTGGCCTGGGCCTTGCCATCAGCGCCGAGGTGGCGCGCGACATGGGCGGCACGCTCGAGCTCGCGCCCAGCCGTGAGGGCGGGGCCGTGCTGCGTGCTCGCTATCCCGTGCCGCAGGATCGCGGCGCGCAGAGCATCGGGTGAGCGATGGCCCAGGAGACCGCGCCCAGCCCGCCCAAGAGCCCCGCCGCCACGCACAAGGTGCTGGTGATCGACGACGATCCGATCATCGCCGAGAGCCTGGCCGAGTTTCTGGTGCGCGAGGGGTACGAGGCGGCCACTGCCTTTGACGCGGCCGAGGCCATGGAAGCGCTTGCCGAGGCCGAGCAGCACACCGACGGCCCAAGCCGCGTGCCGCACCCCTTCGACCTCGCGATCTGCGACGTGACGATGCCGGGCATGAGCGGCATGGAGCTGCTCGCGCACATCCAGAAGGAGCACGACGCCGCCGTCATCATGCTCACGGGCTACGGCACGATCGAGTCGGCCGTCGAGGCGTTGCGCCTGGGCGCGAGCGACTACCTCACCAAGCCCGTCGTCGATAGCGAGCTGCGCGTCTCGCTCGAGCGTGCGCTGCGCCAGCACAAGCTGCTGAGCGAGAATCGCCGGCTGAAGCAGCAGCTTGCTGGCCGCTATGGGCTCGAGGGCATCGTCGGCCGCGACCATCGCGTGCAGCGCATCTTCGAGCTCATCGAGGCCGTAGCGCCCAGCCGCACGACCGTGCTCATGACCGGCGAGAGCGGCGTGGGCAAGAGCCTGATCGCTCGCGCCATCCACCAGAACAGCCCGCGGCGAGACAAGCCGTTCGTGGAGATCTCGTGCGGATCGATCCCCGAGACATTGCTCGAGAGCGAGCTCTTTGGCCATGTCAAGGGTGCCTTCACGGGCGCGCACGCGGACAAGGCCGGGCGTTTCCTCGCGGCCGACGGCGGCACGCTGTTCCTCGACGAGATCAACAGCGCCAGCCCGGCCATGCAGCTCAAGCTGCTACGCGTGCTGCAAGAGCGCCGCTTCGAGCCCGTGGGCAGCAACGAGACCATCGAGGTCGACAC
>JBITAB010000275.1:0-2799 GCA_044439825.1 Phycisphaerales bacterium JB064
GGAAATCGAACACTGTCAAGGCCTGGTCACCATCGATGTCGGCGCGGCAGTACGTATCGGAGATGTCGTAGAAGGAAAGGGCGCCTTGGGCGGTTCCATCGCCGCAACTGGTCACGCGAACGCGACTTCGCCATTGGTGGCCGAGGATCACGGAATCACCGTCCATAGCGAGGCCGCCAACCTTGCCCGATGGTAAAAATGCGTATATACCCGCGATGGAAAAATACAACTCTTCTGACCGTCCCCACACACCGTCAAGGCGATCAAACACATCGAAGGATCCAAATATCGTCCCAAAAGATCCGTCGTCCAAGTCAACGTGACCGTTGACAGCGATCCGATCGCCGCGAACGACGATCCTCCGTCCAGTATCTTGATGGCTGCTTCGATAGCCCACGTCGCAGGCATGCTCGATCACGTCCGCCATCGCGAACTGACCGCCGATAGTCCGCTCAAAGGTGTGAATCTCGCCACACACTCCGGCTTGAGCAAATGAGCGATCGGCTCGTGCCGCGATCAGGCCATCATCCACATCGACACTGGTATACAACTGCTCCGATGTACGAATGTCCTGCACGTTTCCCGTGCTCAGTTCGTAGACGCGAAGACCTGCCATAAGGCCGTCGGCACTCCTCAAGTTCGTTACGACACAATCCCCTGAAACAGCAGCGCAACCAAAACTCAACGCCACACTGCGATACGGCGCCGTGTCAACCACATCGGGAACCCAATTGCCATCTTCAAGCCGGTAAATCAGGATCGCCCCGCGGTCGTCGATCGAAGTTGGGGGGAAGGCGCTCCGGTCGGTCACTACAAGCGTACCACCGTCGATCGCAACCGCATCCCCGAAGGTGATCGTGAACTCCCATCCCGGTTCGATTGGCGCCTCGATGCGGGCCTCGAGCTGCCATTGCTGCGCGGCATCCCGGCGCATGACGTGCACGGCGCTCGGGGCTCCGCCTGTTCGGCCGCGGATCCCGATCACGAGCCGCTCACCGTCGAAGTCGATGTCGCCGCCGTAGAGGTTGATCTCCCCGTACGAGGGATCGTGCCGGATCTCATCGACCTTGTGATAGAACCCATGTTCGTCGCGCTGGTGGATCTCGATGAGACCAGCGATGGTCTGGCCGTCTCGCACCGCGTCCTGCACGCTGACGAACAGCAAGCCGTCTTTGGCGACGATCTCGTTGCCATATATGGGACCAGAGGCCAGCACGCACTCTTCCGGCAGAACGACCTGCGTGGCAAATCGGTCTTGCGCCTTGCAGATGTAGGCGACCAGAAGAATCGCGACCAGAGCGGTGCACTGCCTCATGTTCTCACGCCCTCCCCTATCAAAAAACCGGCTCAAGCCAGTATACTGGCCGGCCGGCCACCGACCACCCTGGCCCATAAAAAGGACCGCCGGGCCTGGATCCTGCCCGATCCGAGGCCCGGCGTAGGGGAGTTCGTGAGCGGGGTCTTCGGCCGGGGTCGGGTCGTCTTCCCCGGCCGGCGGGCCCCGTCGCGTGAGGTTGCTCCCCGGTTTGTTCCGCTTTGCGCGGGCCGGGTTGCACCTGCTGCCAGAAAAATCTCTGGCGGAATCTTGCCCGATTACTTGCGGTCACGCTCCATGCGCTCGACCTGCTGCTCGAGGCGGTTGATCAGCCGCTCCATCATGGCCTCGGTGCGGGTCTCCAGCCGCTCGACGGCCCGCTCGACGTTGCGCTCGAGCTCGTTGAGGCGACGCTCGAGCTGCTCGAGACGCTCGCCCCACTGGTCGCCCTCATCGTCGCCGCCGGGGAAGGTCAGGGCGAAGCCGGTGCCGCCCTCGCCACCATCGGCCCAGAAGCGCTGGCCGCCACCGCCGCGGTTGGCGCCAAGCTCGCGGCGGAGACGCTCGACGGCCTCCTGCTGCATCTGACGCATCTCTTCGATCTCGAGGCCGGCCACATCGCCCTGCTTCATGGCCTCGATGGCCTTCTTGATAGCTTCGGAGGCCTGGCGATGGGCGTCGGCCGTCTTGGCGCTCGCGTCGTGCTCCATGCGGGCCAGCATCTCGGCGGCCTCGTGCAGCGCCTTTTCGGCAACGGCCATCTGGTCGTGATGGTCACGCTCCATCGCGGCCAAGCCCTGGCCACCACCCTGCGGTGCGAATTCCATCACGCCGCCCACCGTCTGGGGCGCGACGGCCCGGCCAAGGGCCTGCGGGTTGAAGGCCTCAAACTTCAGGTCGACCATCACGGGCTCGCCCTTGCGGATGACCTTCACCCGCACCTTGCTGCCGGGCTCGGCCTTGGCCAGCACCTTGCGGATCTCGTCGGCCGAGCGGGGCTCGGCGTGCTCGCCGAAGCCGATGATGATGTCCTTGGCCTCAAGGCCGGCCTTGGCGGCGGGCAGTCCATCGATGACGCGCTCGAGCAGGACGGCCTTCTCGGCGTCCAGGCCCAGGTGCTCGAGGATGACCGAATCGGGCTCGGCCATCACGACGCCCAGCATGACCTTGGGCTGGCCTTCGACCGAAGGCGCCACACGGTCCTGGATCTGGGACCAACGGCCACCGGCGATGGCGCCCTCGGGCAGCGGAGCCATGGGCTCGACGATCTCGATGCGACCCACGAACGGGTTGGCGCCACCAGCGCCGCCACCACTCAAAGAGTTACCCTGGGGCATGGCAATCTCGTGCTTGCGGCCCGTGCCGGGCTCGGTGATGACGACGACGCCGTTATTGAACTGGTAGTGATCCTTGGTGAGCGCCTTGCCGTTGATCTTGACGGTGATGGGCTCGTCGTTGACACGGCGCACGGAGATGTTCTGGCC
>JBITAB010000275.1:2899-7142 GCA_044439825.1 Phycisphaerales bacterium JB064
GACCTCGTAGGTGCGCCCGCCCATGCCACCCTGCTGGGCGAAGGCCGCCCCGGCCAGGACGGTGAGCGCCAGAGCCGGCGTGGCCAGCCCGGCCCGGAGGATGCGATCGATCACGCTGTTGGTGCTGTTGCTGTTGGTCATGGCTGAGAGCCTCCTATCCGTGCCCATGGCCCCGACGACGCCTTGTGCGTGCGGGGCCTGCGGTTACCTTGGTTTCCAGACGCGCGCCGTGGGCAGGCCCGTCGCTATGACTCGAGGTTGAGCGGCCTTCTGACAGTCCATCCCCCACGGCCGCGGTGTGTCGTGCTGTCTCCGATTCAGATCGGACCCGACGAGGGCCGACGTGTGCGATATGGGACCGTGCGGTCGACGCCCGCGTCATCGGGCTTGACCTGGTACAAATCGTTCTCGTTGATGACCGTCTTCTCGATGAGCCGGCGGACGTAGATCAGCTCGACCTGGCCGTTGGGCAGCGGGCGGACCTCCAGCAGCACGCGGTCGGGCATCTCGGCGAGCGGCTGCGCGGACGGCGTCTGCGACGGCGTCAGGTCGGAGACCATCTGGTACTGCTGCGAAGCGAACTGGCTCTCGTACTGCGGTGTGTCGGACATCACCGGATCACGCGAGTTCCAGCCGCGGGGCACATACTGCGTGAAGGGCGCCAGATCGCGCTCCGTCGGTCCGCTCGCCAGACGAGTTGTCGCGGGGCTTTGTTCAGTCACGACCGGAGGAGCGGTGTTCGAACCGGTGCCTGTCGCGATCGAACCATCGCCATTGGTCGGTGGGACAGGGGTGACCGATGAGGTCACGTGCGGCGCCATCCAGAAGACGGCCACGCTCGCCGCGACCGCCCATCCCGCCCAGCTCGCAACCTGCCGAAACCGAAAGACGATGCTGGGGCCGGCGAGTTCGCCGATCGGCGCGTCGATGCCGTCGGCGATGGCGATGGCCTGTTGCACGGCCTGGGCCAGCTCGGCCTGGGCGTGCTGGGCCTCGAACAGCTCGCGCCACACGCTGGGGTCGTACTCGGCCAGCGCTCGCAGCTGCTCCCAATCGGCCGGCGAGGCCGCATCGTCGACGACGCGGCTGATCAGCAGGTCACGATCGACAGGCTCGCGGGCGCTGGCTCCCTGGTTGTTGTGGTCCATCGGGCTCATGACTTCTGGCCTCCGTCTCCCTCGTACTGCTGGGATGCGCCGGCGGCTCCCGTCTTGCGGTCTCGTTCCATCGCCACGCGTTCGCGGAGCATCCTGCGGCCGCGGGCGATTCGGGTCTCGATCGTTGTTTCCGGAAGGCCCGTCAGCTCGCTGATGGCCTTGTAGTTCATGCCGCGCACGCACCGAAGCACCAGCGGCTCGCGATAGCTCTCGGGCATCTCGGCGATGAGGTTGAGCAGCCATTGCGCCTCGTCGGCGTCGTCGGGCGTGCTGGCCGTCAGGTCGGGCGTCTCGTCGCGATTGAACGTGCCCGGGTCGTTGGCGGCCTGGGTCTCCAGAGCGTTGCGGCGCCGCGTCTTCTTGCGGCCCTCGGCGCGGGCGGCGTTGATCGCCACCGTGCGCAGCCATGGGCGCAGGGCGCCGGGCGTGCGTAATTCCTGGACGCTCCGCACGAACGTCGCGGCGATGTCCTGCAGCAGGTCGTCCAGGTCGGCCTCGCGGGGCATGTGGGCCAGCACGATGGCCGCCACCCACCGGCGGTGGCTCTGCCAGAGCTGCTGGACGGCCTCGCCGTTGCCCGACGTGGCGCGCTCGACCAGCGCGGGATCGACCCGGTGCCGATCGACCGACGCGGTCTTGCTCGAGCTCTGTGGCGGGCTCTGGGCCATGGCTTGGAAACGCTCCTCTACCGGTCCTGCTGCCCCATGGGATGCGCGCCCCGGGCTTTCCCGCCAGCGGGCGAGGCCGAGCAGGAATCTGTCACCGGCCGGACAACCCCGACCACCGTTATACTTCGGATTCGAGGCCTGGCGGGTTCACGCCATTTCCGATCAGGAACCAAACCTCTTGCCCTATCCGCCCGCCATCCGACATCGCAAGGGCACCGACGACGTGCTGGCCATGCCGCTGGGCGACCACATCGAGGACCTGCGGCGGCGGCTGATCGTCGGCCTGCTGGGGCTGGCCCCCATCCTGATCCTCTCGCTGGTCTTCGGACGTGAGATCATCGAGATCATGCTGGTGCCCCTGCGTGAGGCCCTCAAGGCCCGCGGCCTGCCCCCGGTGGTGCAGGTGACCGGGCCCATGGAGACCTTCGGGGCCTACCTGCGCGTGTCCATCGCGGTCGCGGTGGTGGTTGGGCTGCCCTGGCTGTTGTACCAGGCGTGGCGGTTTGCTGCGCCGGGGCTGTACGCGGCCGAGCGGAGGTTCGTGTACGTGCTCGCGCCGATGAGCGTGGGGCTGACGCTCTCGGCCATCGCGTTCCTGTACTTCGTCATGATGCCCATCGTGCTGGCCTTTTTTATCGGGTTTGGCCAGGCGCTGGGCGGGCCCAACCCCGGGCGCGCCGATCCACCGCCGGCGATGGTGTTCCCCGAGATCCCATCGCTGCCCGGCGACCCGCCCAACCCGCAGCCCGGGCAGATGTGGATCAATACCAAGCTGCAAGAGCTGCGCATCGCCGTCGGCTCGCTGCCGGCGGTCGAGGTGGCCGACCCCGAAGAGGTGATCCAGGAGAGCACGCGTCTGCCGAAGGTGCGCATCCTCGGCTCGCCGCTGGCGCTCACGGCGGGGCTGAGCCAGCAGTTCCGCGTCGCTGAGTACATCAAGCTGATGTTCCAGCTCACGCTGGCGATGGCCATCGCGTTCCAGACGCCGGTGGTCGTGCTGCTGTTGTGCTGGACGGGCATCATCGACCCGCGGCAGATGGGCAAGCACCGCAAGTACGCCATCCTGGTCGCCTCGGTGCTGGGCGCGGTGCTCACGCCGGCCGACCCGCTCTCGATGTTCGCGCTCGCCGTGCCGCTGTACTTCCTGTACGAGCTCGGCCTGCTGCTGGCGCGCGTGCTGCCCGCGGAGAAGCTGGCCGGCAACGCGGGCGAGGGCAACGTGGACGACGAGGGGCTGTAGGTGCTTGGCCGATTCATCAAGCGTCGATCGCAGGAGAGCCGGCCGCCCCAGCCGCTCGGGCCCGAGCGTGCGACGGACACCGATCACTCGATGATGGCTCGGGCCATCGCGCTCGCGAAGCAGGCCGCCGAGGCGGGCGAGGCTCCTATCGGCGCGGTGGTGTACGAGACCGCCTCGGGCGCGGTCGTCGCCGAAGCCCGCAACACGCGTGAGGCCGACGCCGACCCATGCGGCCACGCCGAACTGATCGCCGTGCGCGAGGCGGCCAGGGCCCTGGGCGACTGGCGGCTGAACCAATGCACCCTGGTAGTGACCCTGGAGCCCTGCTGCATGTGCGCGGGCACGCTGGTGAACGCCCGGGTCGGGCGGGTGGTCTTCGGGGCCTTTGACCCAAAGGCGGGGGCCGTGGGCAGCCTGATGAACCTGCTGGCCGACCCCAGGCTGAACCACCGGCCCGAGGTCATCGGCGGGGTGGAGGCCGAGGCCTGCGGAGACCTGCTGCGGGAGTTCTTCAAGGCCCTTCGTAAGCGCCGGTAACTCTCTGGGGCGGTCTAGGGTCAAGCCGACATCGGGATGGCCCGATGATGCTCTCTGGACGCCTGGCCATCTCGAACCCTCCTGCAAGGGCCCCTACCCTCCATGCCCATGATCCACCCCTGGCACGACGTCACCCCCGGCTCTTGCAGCCACCCCCTGCCCGGCCACTTCCGCGCGGTCATCGAGATCCCCAAGGGCAGCCACAACAAGTACGAGCTCGACAAGCGCAGCGGCATGATCAAGCTCGATCGGGTGCTGTCCAGCGCGGTCTATTACCCGGCCAACTACGGCTTCATCCCCCAGACCCTGGCCGACGACGACGACCCGCTGGACGTGCTGGTCTTCAGCGTCGAGGAAGTGGTTCCCATGTGCCTCGTGGAGGCGCGGGCCGTGGGGCTGATGACCATGATCGACGACGGGCAGGCCGACCACAAGGTCATCGCCGTGCTGCAGAGCGACCCGATCTACGACGACTACAAGAGCGCCAGCGACTTCCCGCGGCACACCTTCAAGATGCTCAAGCGCTTCCTCGAAGACTACAAGGTGCTCGAGGGCAAGGACGTCGAGGTCGACGAGATCATGCCCGCCGAGGCCGCCCACCCGATCATCGAGAACGCCCTGAACCGCTACAGCGACGAGCG
>JBITAB010000276.1:0-7130 GCA_044439825.1 Phycisphaerales bacterium JB064
TGTGGCGAGCAGGCCGCAGGCGAGGACCAGTGTGGAGGCTGGCGCGGGGATGACGTGGATGGTGGCGGAGCCTTCGGTGAGGTCGGCCAACTCACTACGCGTTGCGATAGATGCGGGGACGCGGTACACGTCGTAGCGACTGGTGAGTGTCGACAATTCCACCTCAAACGGGCTGCTCACTTCGGCGGGGGCGGTGTACGTCACCCGCCAGAACGCGATCGGATTGGTTCGATCAGACGGAATACTCAAGAACTCGATCTGGCCCGCCAAGATTCCGTCGTATCCCGTGGCCGACAGCGTGCCCACCTGGGCGCCAGGCCCATCCATGGGCGCGATGATCTCGGCTCCGCTCAGGCCACGTCCGCCTTCGGATGATCGAAAGTCGGTGCCTATCCCCGCCATCGAGAGGAGTTCGGGGCTGAACCCCGCATACATCGTCACCACTGTGCTCTCGCCCGGTCGTAGCACGGGGTTCTCGACGTCGATGGTGATGGCCGGCTGGGCGAGGGTGGTGGCGGCGGCGGTCAGGGTGAAGAATGCTGCAGTACGAAGCATGGTTCTTTCTCCTGTGGCTCAGCGGCGGCGACGCGCGACGAACGCGCCCAGCGTGAGCACGAGGGCCGAGGCGGGCGCGGGGATGACGCGGATGGTGGCCGAGCCTTCGGTGAGGTCGGCGAGGCGGGATTCGGACCGAGCTTGGTCTCGCCAGATGAACACGTCGTACCGAATGGTCATCGTCGAGAGGTCGACATCGAATGGTGCGCTGGCATCGAGGGGCGCGGTGTAGGTGGCTTGCCAGAAGGCGATGGGGTTGCTCGGGTCGGCGAAGATGCCCGCACCGCCGGGGAAGTTAAGCTGGCGCGCGACGATGCCGTCGTAACCAGACGCCGAAGGTGACCCGGCCGTTGTGGCTGGGCCGTCCATGGGCGCGACGACGATCGCGTCGCTCCATCCGTCGCTGCCCTGCGAAATCAGTAGGTCGGTCTCGATGTCCGCCATCGCGTAGTCGGTCCCGCCGAAGCCGGCCCACATCGTGACTGTCGTGCTCTCGCCCGGCAGCAAGACCGGGTTCTCGACATCGATGGTGATGGCCTGGGCGAGGGCGGCGGAACTGGTGGCGGCGATGGTTGCTGAGACGAGCAGCGTCGGGATGGGGCGCATGGCGGATCCTCCTATTGGGTGGTCGGGAACGGCGACGGGTGGGGCGGACGGCCCGCCTGAATCGGCGGCGTCCGGGAACCCCTCTCTTCCAATCTACCAGGGGTCGCCGCCTTCACCAACGCGATTTTGAGAGTGCGGCGAAGATGGCCTTTGGGGGCCGGGCGTGGCGCTGGGATTGGCCAATCTCGGCCGATGTCGCGGCCAGATCGCAAGGCGGCCGTGGCCTGCGGACCCGAACATCGGGCGAGAATCGAAGGAGTATCTGACAGGCCTCGGGCCCAGGACGCGTCGAGGGGGCAATCAGGGCTGCCGACCCCGAATGCATGCCTTTGGAGACCGAGACTCTGGGCCGCTGCCCCGCTACCCTTGGCACCCGATTCCTTCGTGAGCCCGGCGGTGGTGGCCGGTGGCTCGCGTGACGCCTTCTTTGTAAAGGGATAGCCCAGCCGTGAAGATCCGAACCGACGAGATCGCAAGCGTCATCCGCACCGAGCTCGAGCAGTACGCCAACGAGCTGGAAGTCTCCGAGGTCGGCCGCGTGGTCGAGGTCGGCGACGGCATCGCCCGTGTGTACGGCCTGGCCAACGCCATGGCCGGCGAGCTGCTGGAGTTCCAGACCGAGGGCGGCGCCGTCATGGGCCAGGTGATGAACCTGGAAATGGACACCGTGGGCGCGGTGATCTACGGCGACTACCTGCAGGTGAAGGAAGGCGACCTGGTCAAGAGCACGGGCCGCCTGCTCGAGGTGCCCGTGGGCGAGGGCCTGCTGGGCCGCGTCGTCGACCCGCTGGGCCGCCCGCTCGATGACGGCCCCGCGATCGAGGCCGCCGAGTATCGCAAGGTGGACATCATCGCCCCGGGCATCGCCGACCGCCAGCCGGTGAGCGAGCCCTTGCAGTTCGGCGTGAAGGCCGTCGACGCGATGATCCCCGTGGGCCGCGGCCAGCGCGAGCTGGTGATCGGCGACCGCAAGACGGGCAAGACCGCCGTCTGCATCGACGCGATCATCAACCAGAAGCAGTACTGGGGCACCGAGGACGCGGTGGTCTGCATCTACGTCGCCGTCGGCCAGAAGGAGTCGACGGTGGCGGGCGTCGTCGAGAAGCTCCGCAAGCACGGCGCGATGGACTACACCATCGTCGTCAACGCGGCGAGCTCCGACCCGGCCCCCATGCAGTACGTGGCCCCCTACTCAGGCTGCGCCATGGGCGAGTACTTCATGTGGCAGGGCAAGAACGGCAAGACGCCCAAGCACGCGCTGCTGGTCTATGACGACCTGAGCAAGCAGGCCGTGGCCTATCGCCAGCTGTCGCTGCTGCTGCGTCGCCCGCCCGGCCGCGAGGCCTACCCCGGCGACGTGTTCTACCTCCACAGCCGCCTGCTGGAGCGCGCCACGAAGCTGAGCGACGAGAACGGCGGCGGTTCGCTGACCGCCCTGCCGATCATCGAGACGCAGGAAGGCGACGTGTCGGCGTACATCCCCACGAACGTGATCTCGATCACCGACGGGCAGATCTACCTCGAGCCCGAGCTGTTCTTCTCGGGTGTTCGCCCCGCGATTAACGTGGGTATCTCGGTGAGCCGCGTGGGTGGCGCCGCCCAGATCGGCGCGATGAAGAAGATCGCCGGCTCGCTGCGTCTGGACCTGGCCGCCTTCCGCGAGCTGGAGGCCTTCGCCCAGCTGGGCACCGAGCTCGACAAGGCCACGCAGAACCAGCTCGACCGCGGTGCCCGCATGGTGGAGCTGCTCAAGCAGCCCGAGTTCACGCCATTCCACGTGGTCGACCAGGTCATCTCGATCTTCGCCGGCACGCGTGGCTACCTCGACGAGGTCGACCTCAAGGACGTGCGTCAGTTCGAGAAGGACCTGCTCGAGGCCTTCCAGACCAGCTACAAGCCGCTCTGGGACAAGATCAACGATCAGCGCAAGCTGACCGACGAGATCGACAAGGAGCTGCACGAGTCGCTCAAGGCCTTCAGCGGCGACTGGCTGCGGAACAAGAAGAGCGGCAAGGCCGCCCAGCCCGCGGCCGCCGGCGTCTGAGCACGCCACGCTGACCGATTCTCGAATGCCCCGCCGATTGGTGGGGCATTCTTTTTGCGCCAGCATTTGTACCGCCGCATTGCGAGTTCGAGCGCGTGGTCAGCCACGGCGGGAGGACTGTTCACAGGCGGCAGACAAGCTCAAGAGATGTATATAGCAAACAAAATTCTAAAATTTTGACGATTCAATTGTTATAGGACTATTTCCTCTGCTCGCCACCCCCGATTCAGGTGGGTATCTTTGGAGCATGAGAGGGAACATCGCCCGTACTTTGCCTGTCCTATTGGCCTGCCAGGCGGCGTGTGCTCAGTACACGCTGTATCCGCTCGACCCACCAACGGGTGGCACCGAGAGCGTCGCAGTGAGTGTTGACGAGCAGGGAAGGATCGTGGGAACGGTGCGTCTGGCCACGTTCGAGTTTGTGGCAGCACTCTGGCCCGCCGTGGATCAACCAGTCGTGGTGTTGGGCATGCTTGAGGGCGGAACAGGAAGCGAAGCTGCCGACGCTCGAAATGGTGACGTAGTCGGATTTGGCGAGCGCGCATGCGGGCAACGCGGCTCGTTCCTGTGGACATCCGCAGGCGGGCTGACACCAATCGGGCCAGACATGTGTCCGGCGACCACGGCGATCGCGATCAATGCAAACGGGGAGGCGCTGCTCCAGGTGGGCGACCCTGCCCTGCCGATCGTGTGGCCCACCGGGGCGGGCTCACCACGCGTCCTCGAGACATGGAGCCTGCCCGCCCATGTCTACGACCTGACCGATAGTGGGCACATCGTCGGCGCGTCGAACGCGCACCCCAGCGGCGCGGGCAAGACACGCGCTATCGAGTGGCGACCGGACGGCTCGGCACGCTTGCTGGGCAGGCTGGATGAGACCGCTTCGGGCCCGGACTTCGCCGTGGAACGCAACGAGTCTGGCCTGGTCGTCGGCCAGGCCAGGCAGGCCGGCGTGACACGCGCCACGGTGTGGAACACGGCTGGCATCGCGCTCGATGCCGGCGAAGCGCTCGGCCCTACGGTCAGTTCTTCGTTGCTCGGCGTGAACAACAACGGTACGGCCGTGGGCCAGTCTTCTCGTGGCGCCATCGTGTGGACGTCGGCCGACGGTGCTCGTTACCTTCACGATCTGGTCGATGAGACCGGCATGGGATGGACACTGCTGGTCGCGCAGAGCATCAACGACGACGGCGTGATTGTGGGCCAGGGGACCGACCCACGCGGTAGGCCGCGAGGCTTTGCGCTCGTGAGCGGTGGGCTCGCGTGCCAAGCCGATCTCGACGGCGATGGGTCGCTCACGATCTTCGACTTCCTGGCGTTCCAGAACCTCTTCGACAGTGGTGATGCAATGGCCGACTTCGATGGCGATGGGTCGCTGACGATCTTTGATTTCCTGGCGTTCCAGAACGCGTTCGATGCGGGGTGTGGGTGATCCGCCAGGGAGCCAAAGCCATGAAGATGCACCGTTCGGTGCCTGTAGCAGCCGCGCTCGCCGCCTGCCTGCCAAGCCTCGCCATCGGCAGCGATGATCCGCTGCGAAGGCCGTTCCCCGAGCTACTGACGGTGACCGACCTCGACGGGCGCCTGGGGTACGCGTTCAGGACCGACGACTCAGCGACCGGCCTCGGATTCTCGTTGGCCAGTGCGGGCGACGTCGACGGCGATGGGCTCGACGACGTCATCGTGGGTGCACCCGGCATCGATCGCGGATCGGTGTTCGTGATCTTCGGACGGGCCGGGTCCACGGCGCCGGTGCTCGATCCCTCGGATCTGGACGGCACGCTGGGGTTCCGCATCGAGCCGGTCGCCCCGATCGACAACCAGCTTGGCTACCGCGTCGGCGGCGGCGCCGACCTCAACAACGACGGCATCGACGACATCGTCCTGGGGCTGCCGCGCGCCAACCCGGGGACCGCGGGCGCGGTGTATGTGATCTTCGGGCGGCGGACCTTCCCGCCGGCGATCTCGACCGATGGGCTTGACGGCACCAACGGATTCGTGATCCGCAGCGCCGGCATCGACGACCTGGGCGAGAGTGTCTCGGCCGGCGGCGATCTCAACGGCGACGGCATCGATGACCTGATCATCGGCGCGCCCCAGCAGCCCGGCGGCGGCAAGGCGATCGTGGTCTTCGGCCGCCCGGGCGACTTCCCGGCCTCGCTGGACGCGCTGCAACTGCCGCCCGGGCAGGGCTTCCTGCTCCAGGCCGAGGACGGCGCCAACGAGGCGGGCCGCACGGTGGCCAACCTCGGCGATGTCAGCGGCGATGGGCTGGCCGACTTCGCCGTGGGTGCCCCCGGCGCCGATGGCGGCGCACGTAGGGCCGGTCGTGTGTACATTGTCTTCGGGCGCGACGGCACCCCCGGCTCGACATTCCCGCCCATCATGGCGCTGGGCGACCCGACGGCGGGCTTCATCGTCAATGGCCCGGACGACTTCGCGTACCTGGGGCTGGTGACCGCGGCGGCCGGGGACGTCAACGCCGACGGGCTGGCCGACGTCGCGATCGGCAGCCCCAACATCTGGGGCCCCGCCGGCCGCGAGGGCGGGGTCGCGGCGGTGATCTTCGGCCAGTCGCCCGATGACCCCGAGTTCGCCGGCGAGATCGATCTGGCATCGCTCCAGGCCCCCCAGGGCTTCCGCATGGCCGGCACGCGGCAGGCCGAGCGCCTGGGCACCACCGTGGCCGGGCTTGGCGACGTGAACGGCGACGGCGTCGACGACCTGCTCGTGGGCGCCCCGGTCTCGCCCACCTCAGGCATGCAGCCCGGCCGGGCGTACGTGGTCTATGGCCGATCCACAGGGTTCGGGCTGGATGTGACCCTCGAGCAACCCGAGGCGTTCGGTGGCTTCATCGTCGAGGGCGCCCACCCCAGGGGCCGGGCCGGCGCGAGTGCGGCGGGCGTCGGAGACACCAACGGGGACGGGGTGGCCGACATACTTCTTGGCGCGCCCGAGGCGATAGTGGGCTCGGGCTCGACCCGTGGCGAGATGTATGTGGTGCTTGGCCGCCGCGCGCCGTGCCCGGCCGACGCCGACTGCGACGGCGCCCTGACCGCCAACGACTTCTTCACTGTGCTGAATCTCTTCGATGCGGGCGACCCGGCGGCCGACTTCGATGGCGATGGGTCGCTGACGATCTTTGATTTTCTGGCGTTCCAGAACGCGTTCGATGCGGGGTGCTAGCGCTGCGTGAGTTCGCCGCCGATGAGCTCGTAACGACCACCTCGAAGGCCGAGGGCCTTGGGCAGATCGCACGCGACGTGCAACGGGCGCTCTGGCTCGCTCGGCTTGATGACCGCAACCGCCAGCGGCGAAGCGTCGGCGATGAGCAGGCCGGCACCGGCGCCGCTCGTGACTCGTCGGATGGTGAGTGCGCCATCCCATGAGGCGAGCGCACCATCGCACTTGAATGGCTGGCCATCGAGGGTCAGCCGGGCGTCTTCGCCGGCGGGCAGTTCGAGTTCCAGCGTGAGCGGGGCGCGTCCGGGCTTGCCGAGGGCGGCGGGCGCGACGGCCCAACGCAATCGCAGGCACGCGGCGGCGGACGGCGCCTCGTGCCGCAGGGCGCGTTGGAAGGTCGTGCTGGAGTGGGCGGTGGTCATGGAAGGGTGCGGCACTCAGGAGATCTTGGCGAGCATCTTGGCGGCCACGCGCAGGCCACGCCCCTGGGGGCTGGCGAAGCGCTGGCCGAGTTGGTCGACGGTAACGAAGAAGTCGACGAGTTCGTCGAGCCGCTCGTTGTGAGCAGCGAGGTCGAGGGGTGTGGGGTCCTTGCGGCCGGCCTGCTTCACGCCGGTAAGGTCGCGGATCTCGTGGAGCTGGGCGATGAGCGGCTCGACCTCGCGCTTCAGCCGCTCGCGGACGATGGCGCGGAACATGGCCCACACGTCCTGCTCGGCCTGGAAGTACTCCTTGCGGTCGC
>JBITAB010000277.1:0-2068 GCA_044439825.1 Phycisphaerales bacterium JB064
CCCCGCCGCGTGTGGCGGATCGAGCCGTAGTTGAGCAGGGCGACGAAGATCGAGCCGCCAATGAGATTACCCGCGATGGCGATGGCCAGCGACGCGGCGGCGGGGCCCAGGGGGACTGGTGCTCCGGTGAAGCGGGCGGCCAGCAGCTCGGCCGTGCCGGCGATCGAGTGGTGCAGCCCGCCCAGGCCGATCAGCAGCGTCACCAGATAGATCAGCAGCACGCTCGCCGGGCCCGGCGGCGAGGACAGCACCAGCCAGCCGCCCAGGGCCATGAGCCACCCCGCCAGCACCGCGCTGGCCAGCGTCGCGCCCGCGGTGGGCTTGAGGAAGTGCTCGGCCGCCCACGCGTAGCCCGGCGCGGCGCCGGTGACGCCCTCGGCCGCGGTGAGCAGCAGGGCCCCCAGCAGGCAGCCGAGTATGTTGCCCAGCAGCACCGTGCCCCACAGGCGCCCGAGGGCGCGGGCCCGCAGCCGCTTGTCGAGCACGGGGTAGACCGCCAGGGCCGTGTGCTCGGTGAACAGCTGCGTGCCGCTCATCAGGCACAGCACGAAGCCGATGGGGTAGGCCAGGGCGATCAGGGCGCGGCGGGCGAGATCAAGTTCGATCCTCTCGGTGGCGCTGGCCGCGACGCCCACGGCGAGCGCGGTGAAGGCCATCGTGCCGCCCGCGCCGATGGCGCTGAGCAGCAGCGAGAGCCAGCGGCGGTCGGCCTGCTCGACGCCCTCCTCGATGGCCAGCTGCAGCGTGTCGTCGGGGTGGCGCAGGGCCACGTCGGTGCGCTTGAGGATCACCGGCTGGTAGGCCCGGTCCTCGTCGGTGCGCTGCGACTCACGATGGGTGTCCTGCTCGTGGTCGACGCTGGGGTCACGCTTTGGGTTGTCGTGCTCGTCGGCGATGGTGCACCTCTCGTGCAATACAAGGCGCTCGGCGTGCGCGAGGCGTGCATGAAACTTTCTTCGCGCGGGCGTGGCGGGCGCGGTATGGCCCTAGGACATGATGGGTACGAGAAAAGACAAGAGAAAGAAGTTCAGAGAAAGAAGGAGGGTCGCATGCGCACGCTCGTGATCGGCGCCAACGGGGAGACGGGGTTCAAGGTCGTCCAGCAGCTCAAGGACGGCGGCCGGCACGAGCCGGTGGCGATGATCCGCGACGAGGGCCAGCAGCCGCGCTTCGCCGGCGCGGGCGTCGAGACCGTCATGGGCGACCTGCTGCATCCGATCGATGATGCGGTGAAGGCTGGTGGGGGCTGCGAGGCGGTCGTCTTCGCCGCGGGCTCGGGCGGCAAGACCGGCAAGGACATGACGGTGCTGATCGACCAGCTCGGCGCCATCCGCGCGGCCGTGGCGGCGCTGAATGCCGGCGCGAAGCGCTTCGTGCTGCTCAGCGGCCTGAACACCGACCGCGACGCGACGCAGGACCCCATCCCACACTGGCGGCGCGCCAAGGGCCGGGCCGACGACTTCGTACGCACCATGCCCGAGGCCTTCGACGGCACGGGCCTCAACTACACCATCGTGTGCCCGGGCGCGCTGCACGACGAGGACGAGCAGCCCACCGGCGTGGAGCTGGTCTCGCCCGATGGCAAGGGCGTGAGCAAGCCGCGCACCAGCCGGGCCAACACGGCGGCGGTGATGGTGGCGTGCCTGGACCAGGACGCGTCGATCGGCCAGACCATCGGCGTGATCGACGGGGCCCAGGCGGCGGGCGAGGCGCTCGCAGCGTGGAACGGCTGAGCGGGGGCTCTTCTTCCAATAGCACGTAGCAGGGCTGCCGAGCACACAAACGCACCCACCCACAGGGCTGGCTCGTGAGCACACCCCCGCGCCTCGGTTCAGAAGCGAGCGCCTCAAGAACAGCAATGTTGGGCGTCGAAACTTCCCATCGCGCCCGACACCACAGCGTTCAAGCACCTCGAAACACGCACCGCAAGAACGCCCCACGCCCCTCTGCCCCCTCGCTCACGCGAGGGGCTCGTCGGAGGGAGCCCACGCGATCGCCCAAGACCACACACCTGCGGGGCTGGTCCGCGAGCTCACGCTCGCGGCTCTGACCAGAATCCCATTGCCCA
>JBITAB010000277.1:2168-7052 GCA_044439825.1 Phycisphaerales bacterium JB064
GCGGGGCTGGTCCGCGAGCTCACGCTCGCGGCTCTGACCAGAATCCCATTGCCCACTGCCCTCCCTCCACCCTCTCCCCCCTCCCCGAACACCCACCGCCATTGCCGCCCTCGCCTCCGCTCCGCCGATACCCTGTTGGGGGACGCGTTGGGGGCCACCGGAGGGCCCGCACGCCAGCCCCGCTCGGGCCAGCCAACCAGGCCCGCATGGCCGCAAGGACGCGACATGGGCATGTACGAAAAAGATGGCCTGGGCATGTTCCACGGGCGGCTGGTGCTGCTGGCCGGGCTCGGGTTGCTTGGGTTCATGGCGCTGCTGGCCCAGCTCGGGCGGCTGAGCTTCCTGCAGGGCGAGCAGCTGCGGGCCGAGGCCGAGAGCCGCCTGGAGCGGATGGCCTGGGAGCCCACCGTCCGCGGCCGCATCCTCGACCGCAAGGGCCGCGTGCTGGCCCAGGACAGGCCGACCTTCGACGTCCGCATCGACTACTCGGTGCTCAGCGGCTCGTGGGCCGCGGCCTGGAGCGTCGCCTTCGCCCGCGAGGTGCACGCCGAGGTCTGGAAGGAGCTCGACCCCGCCCAGCGCAGCGCCCTGGCCACGGCCTACCAGCCCTTCTTCGAGCAGCACCTGGAGCGTGGGCTGGCCGAGCTGTCGCTGACCACCGGCGTGCCGCTCGAAGAGATCATGATCGAGGCCGACGCGGTGGTGGGCCGCGTCGAGAGCATCCAGAAGGAGTTCGTCGAGCGGCGCCAGAAGGCCCTGGAAGAGCGTGCCGAGGCCCGCGGCCGCGAGCTGACGCTGGAACTCAAGGACCGCCTCAAGGCCCAGGCCCAGCGGCCCGTGGCCGAGCAGAAGCGCCCGCACACGGTCATCCCCCAGGTGGAGGACGCGGTTGGCTTCGAGGTGCTCGAGCTGGCCGAGGCCACGCGCGTGCTCGAGGCGCCGGTGCTGGCGGTGACCGACTTGGTCGTAGGCGAGCCCACCGGCGCGATGGCCCGGGTGGAGCTGCCCGCCGTGCCCGGGCTGGACGTGGGCTACTCGCGCGACCGCCAGTACCCCTATCGCGTGATGACCGCCAAGGTCGATCGCTCGACGCTGCCCTTCCCGCTGCAGGGCGATGGCCGCGGCGCGGGCTCGCAGAGCGTGACGGTGAAGGGGGCCCTGGACGCCATCGTGGGCGCGACGCGCGACCGCGTGTTCGCCGAGGACCCGAAGGCCCGCGAGAAGTGGCTCGAGAACGAGGCCCCCGAAGAAGTCGTGGCGATGGCCAAGACCGAGCGCGGCGAGGACCGAGGCCGCTACCTCGACGGCGACCACGTCGGGCACACGGGCGTCGAGGCGAACATGGAGCACGTGCTGCGCGGGCTGCGCGGCATGCGCGTGCGACGGCTGGACACCGGCGAGCAGACGGTGATCGAGCGCACGCCCGGGCAGGACGTGACGCTCACCCTCGACGCCGTGCTGCAGGCCCACATCGCCGCGGCCATGAGCCCCGAGGTGGGCCTGGCGGTGGCCCAGGGCTGGCACGGCGACGTCGAGCTGCGGCGCGACGACGGCCAGCCGCTGGCGGGCGCGGCCGTGGTGATCGACATCGAGTCGGGCGAGGTGCTCGCGCTCGTGAGCACGCCCACGGTGGATCCCGATGATCCCGTCGGCAGCGCGACGCGGCCCAAGGGCGTCGAGACCCAGGACTGGGACGACCCGAGGTTTAATAGAGCCACGAGCGCGATCTATCCGCCCGGGTCGATCGCCAAGGCCGTGACGCTGACCTGGGCGGCCAGCCGCGGCGAGCAGCACCTGCACGAGCGTATCGAGTGCACGGGGCACTTCCTGCCCAACCGCCAGGACATCCTGCGCTGCTGGATCTGGCGGCCGACGTTTGGCAACATCACCCACAGCATCCAGCTCGGGCGCGACCCCGACGAGACCGATGCGCTCATGTGCTCGTGCAACATCTACTTCTACGAGCTGGGCAGCCGGCTTGGCCCCCAGCGCATGCTGGAGGCCTACCGGGCGTTTGGCGCCGGGGGGCGCCCGCTGGACGCGGTGCCGTGCGCTCTGGGCGTGCTGGGGCCCATCGTCTCGGGCGACAAGCCGCCGCCCCGCCTCACCGACATCGACGCGGCGCTCATGGGCATCGGGCAGGGGCCCATCGCCTGGAGCCCGCTGCACGCGGCCGACGCGTACGCCACGCTGGCGCGCGGGGGCCTGCGTCTGGGGCCCACGCTCGTGCGCGGCGGCGAGGTGCACAGAGAAGACATCGGCCTCGAGCCCACGGCGGTCGAGAACGCCCTGAAGGGCCTGTGGCTGAGCGTCAACGACGGCCTCTACGGCACGGGCAACCACACGACCTACCGCGGCCAGCGCATCGACTACTTCAACGCCAAGGGCGTGGACGTGTGGGGCAAGACCGGCACCGCCCAGGCCGACGCCACGCTCACCAAGGAGCTGCGCGTCGCTCCTGACGGCAAGGTGGTTACCGATCCCGACAACGAGCCGCCCGGCACGACCACCATCTTCCGCCCGGTCAGGACCAAGTACACCCACGCGTGGTTCGTCGGGCTGGTGGGCCCGCAGGGCGAGAAGCCTAAGTACGCCATCAGCGTCATGATGGAGTTTGCCGGCAGCGGGGGGCGCGTCAGCGCGCCCATCGCCAACCAGATCATCCACGCGCTGCAGAACCAGGGCTATCTGCCCGGCGGGGAGGGCTAGCCGATGCTCGATCGGCTCAGCGGCTTCATGCTGGCCGAGGGCGCGGGCTCGCGTGCGCGCTGGGCGATGGCCAACTTCGGCTGGCTTTGCTTTACCGCTGCGCTGACTCTCTCACTGCTGGGCGTGTACGCCATCGACATCGCCACGCGAGGCGAGGCCGCTTCCGGCCTGAGCCCCACGGCCCAGCGGCAGGTCATGTTCATCGGCGCGGGCGTTCTCGTTGCAGGCATCGTGTGCATGCCGCACTACCGCTGGTTTGGCCTGCTCCGCTGGCCGATGGCGGTGGTGACCATCGGGCTGCTGATCTTCCTGCTGCTGCCCTTCGTGCCCGCGTCGATCGTCACGCCGCGCAACGGCACGCGCGGGTGGATCGACCTGGGGCCCACCGACTTCCAGCCGTCGGAGGTGGCCAAGGTCGTCTTCGTGATCGTGCTCGCGTGGCACATGCGATACAAGCGCAGCCACCGGCGGTTCCTGGGCCTCTTCGGCCCGGGGCTGATCGCCTTCGTGCCCATGGCGTTGGTGATGCTCCAGCCCGACTTCGGCACCGCCATGATGATGGCACCAGCGCTCGCGGCGGTGGTGATCGCGGCGGGGGCCAAGCTGCGCCACATCGCGCTCATCGCGCTGGTTGCCGCCCTGGCCGCCCCGGCCAGCTATCCGTTCCTGAAGGACTACCAGAAGGAGCGCGTGGTCGGGCTCATCCGGCAGATCCAGGGCAGCCGCGAGGGCGCCGACGACATCAACTACCAGAGCTTTACCGCCCAGCGCGTGATGGGTGCGGGCGGCATGACCGGCAACGCCGACGAGCACACGCGGGCCCTGATCGTCTACAACCGCCTGCCCGAGGCCCACAACGACATGGTCTACAGCGTGCTGGTCACGCGGTTCGGCTTCTGGGGCGGGGTGGGCGTGCTGGGGATCTACCTCGCCTGGCTGCTGGGGGCCCTGGGCGTGGCGGCCATGTGCACAGACCCTTTCGGCCGCCTGCTGTGCGTGGGGCTGGCGGCCCTGATCGCCGGGCAGACGATGGTGAACGTGGGCATGAACGTGGGGCTGGTGCCCATCGTGGGCGTCACGCTGCCGTTTTTATCGTCGGGAGGTTCGAGCATCGTGGCCGTGTGGCTGACCACCGGGCTGGTGCTGAACGTGGGATTGCGGCGGAGCAGCCAGTCGTACCGCCCCTCGTTTGAATACGCTGAGGGTGATGCGCAGCCGGTCCTCAGCAACGTCCGAACCCGACCCAGCCCGTAAGCCCGAAGGCGATCGCAACACGGAGCGCGATATCCAGGCCTTCATCGCCGAGGTGGTGGCCTCGGCGCCGGCCGATCCGCTGCCCGCGCCGCCCGAGTTCCTGGCCCAGGCCGCCGAGCTCGGCATCGCCTTCGAGGCCGGCGAGGTCGAGAAGCTGGGCCGGTTCCTCGCGTTGCTGCTGCACGCCAACACGCGGATGAACCTGACGGCGATCAAGGAGCCGGGCGACGCCTGGCAGCGCCACATCCTCGACGCGCTGACGCTGATGGCCCCGCTGGCCGAGCTGCCCGAGGGCGCCTCGGTCATCGACATCGGCACCGGCGGCGGCGTGCCGGGCGTGCCGCTGGCGATCGTGCGACCCGACCTGCGGTTCACCCTGCTCGACGCGACGGCCAAGAAGACCGCCTTCGTGCGCGCGGCGATGGACATGTTGGGCGTGGAACATGGTTCGGTCGTCACCGCCCGCGCCGAGCAGGCGGCCCGAGACCCCCAGCACCGCGACGCCTACGACGCCGCCATCGCGCGTGCCGTGGGGCCCATGGCCACCATCGCCGAGCTTGCGACCCCGTTCGTCAAGCCCGGCGGCGTCGCGCTGCTGATCAAGGGCGAGAAGGCGGGCGAGGAGCTGATCGCGGCCAAGGCGGCGTTGCACATGCTGCTGAGCGCCCACGCCGGCACGCTCGACACGCCCACGGGGCGCATCGTGATCCTCGAGAAGATGCGGCCGACGCCCAAGGCCTATCCGCGCGGCAATGGTGATCCGAAGCGCAAGCCTCTGGGGATCTGATGCCCGACGCCCGCGACCTGCTGGAGACTGGCGGGCCCATCGCCGACGCGTTGGGCGGGCGCTATGAGCCCAGGCCCGAGCAGCTCGGCATGGCCGACGCCGTGCAGCGGACGATGGAGAACCGGGCGCACCTG
>JBITAB010000278.1:0-5195 GCA_044439825.1 Phycisphaerales bacterium JB064
TTCAAGGGCGTCGACCACAGCGGGCTGGAGGTCCGCAAGGGCTCCAAGACCTTCCGCTGGGGCGGCAAGTACATGGAGAACATGGACCAGCGCGAGACGCTGTATACCGATCTGGGCGTGCTGGCCGAGGAGCCGCCGGCCGTGCCCGAGGGCTTCCGCGACAGCAAGTACGTCTTCCTGGCCAACACGCACCCCTCGGTGCAGATGGGCCTTCTCGAGCAGTTGAGCAGCCGCACCCTGGCCGTGGCCGACACGATGGACCTGTGGATCGACACCGCGCGCACGGAGCTCACGCAGCTGTGCGAAAAGATCGACGGGCTCGTGCTCAACTTCGACGAGGCCGAGCAGCTGACCGGCAAGCGCAACACGGTGGCCGCCGCACGCCACATCCTCGAGCTTGGCCCCAAGTTCGTCGTGGTGAAGAAGGGCGAGCACGGCTGCATCATCGTGCACAAGGACGGCATCGCTGCGCTGCCCGCCTATCCCACCGAGAACGTGGTCGATCCCACCGGCGCGGGCGATAGCTTCGCCGGCGGCATGATGGGCTATCTGGCGCGAGAGGGCGACAAGGGCACCGATCCCACGTCGTTCGAGGCCATCCACCGGGCCGTGGCGCACGGCACCATCGTCGCCAGCTACAACATCGAGAGCTTCAGCCTCGATCGCCTGGCGAGCCTCAAGCAGAGCGAACTTGAAGAACGCTACCAGCAGTTCGCCCGCATGGTCCGATTCGCCTGATCGGCGCACCCCTATGACAACCGAGCCCGGCCAGAGCGACCCGCGGTATCTCGAGCCTTACCGCGAGGCCGTGCGCATGCACGGCCCGGGCTTCGAGGCGCTGCTCTGGCGCAGCCACGAGTACCAGCGCAAGCGCTTCGAGATACTCGCCGAGGTCACAAGGCCGAAGGGCCGCGTCGTGGCCGACCTTGGCGCGGGGCGTGGCGACATGCTCGAGTATCTCAAGAGCATCGATCAGGCGCCGCTGCGGTACATCGGCGTCGAGGGCATCAGCGAGCTCGTCGAGCCCGCGCAAAAGAAGCTGCCCGAGAGCCAGTGGGTCGTAGCCGATTTCGTGAAGGATCGCGAGCTGTTCGTGCGTCTGGTTGATGAGCACCATGCCAGCGCGCTGGTGTTCAGCGGCTCGCTCAACACGCTCGACGAGCGCACGGCCATGGACGTGCTCGACCGCGCATGGGACGCCATCCACGCTCGCGAGGGCGGCGTGCTGGCGTTCAACTTCCTGAGTTCTGCGGGGCGGAAGCGGCGTGAATCGACCGGGCCGGCCAACCGTTTCAACAGCATCCAGATCTTCAAGTGGGCCCAGAGGGCCAGCGGACGCATGCTGTTCCGCCAGGACTATCTGGGCGCCCACGATGCGACGGTGGCGCTGTACGCGTAGGGCTTACTCGCCCAGGTCGGGCCACAGGTCTGCAAAGTCGCTCGAGATCGGGCGGCGGATGCCGTTCTCGTTGAGCACGTCTTCCATCGAGTTCAGGATGTCGCTGCGCTTGTAGACCAGCCGGTCGGCCCCGCGGTCGTAGAACTCAAAGATGATGAACTCTTCGTCGGACTGGGCCGCGTCGCGGATGGTTGTGATGGCATGCTCGAAGCTGGTAATGGTCGTGCCGTTGACGCTCTTGAGCGTCGAGAAGGGCGGCACCTCGTAGGCCAGGTTGATGCGGTGGTTGAGCAGCCCGCCGGCGAGCATGACGTACTGCTGCACCTTGGCTTCTTCGTCCTCGCCACGGAAGGCGCGGCTCACGATCGGGCTCTGCCGGGCGGCCATTCGGTTGAGGTCGAGCCCGTACACGTGGGCCTGATAGACCGGGGTGAACACGAGGGGCCCGAAGACCATGTAGCTGGGATAGTCGTTGTCGAGCTCGGGGAAGAAGTCGTCGTCGCCGCGCACGATGGGCGAGCGCACCTCGATCTGCTCGCCATCGCGCAGCACGCCCAGGGTGATGGTGCCGTCGTCGTTCAGGCCGTGGTGCACGAAGTACTCGAAGTAGAGGCGCAGGTCGCCCGTGAGGCTCACCAGGCCCTGGCTGTCGATGCTGCGGCCGGCGATGGTGGTCACCACGTCCCACGACTTGAGCGGGTTGCCCTCGATCTCACCCGCGACGACCATGCCTTCGAGCTCTGAAGTCAGGCCAAGCTTGGCGCGGATGCCCGGGTTGCGCGTGTTGTCGAAGGTCTCGCGCAGGAAGGGGCGGCCGTCGATATCGCCGTCCTTGATGTCGTCGAGGAACAGGCGGATCTCTTCGTTGGGGATGATGTAGCCGATGTTGTCGGCCGTCTGGATGCCGCTGAAGGTCAGGCCGATCACGCGGTTGTCGACGGCGACGGGGCCGCCCGAGTTGCCCGGGTTGAGCGCGGCGTCGACCTGGATGCGCAGGCCAAGGGTGCCGGCGGTGTAGCCCACGAACTCGATGCGCGAGACGATGCCCTCGGTGATCGAGAGCTCCTCACCGCCGAGCGGGTAGCCGTAGGCGTTGGCCTTGTCGCCGATGTCGGGCAGGTCGGCGTCGAGGGCGGCGATGGGCACGCCGTCGAGGGCGCTGTCGTCTTCGAGCTCGAGCACGGCCAGGTCGATGCCGGTGTTGCGGGCGACAACCTTGGCGGCCAGCCGCTGGCTGGTGAGGTAGGGCTGCACGAAGATCTGCTGGCCGTACTCAACCACGTGGGCGTTGGTCAGGATGCGGCCGCCCTCGATGACCAGGCCCGAGCCGGTGGAGTTGCTGGGCTGCTGGCGTGTCCAGGGGCGGGTGAGGTCTGGCCCGCGGCTGGTGGTGAAGATCTTGACGGTCGACTGGCGGATGTCGACCGGGGCCACGCGCTGCTCGCTGGTGGCTTGGTCGTTCTGGGCTTGGGCGAGGGCGGGCAGGGCGATCGTCGTGCCGGCGAGCGCGAAAGCGGCGGCCTGGAACGTCCGGATAAATCGAGTCTTGGTCTGCGTCACGTCGTGCTCCTGGGCCGGCTCTGGGCCGCTGGTCTTTTCGGCTTGTCTCTCACGGAGAGTTCTCGGAGGTTAGTGCCCGCCGCCGGTCTCGGCAGACGCGCCCACCACACGCTAACATCGGCTCCCATGGCGACCATCATCGTTCTTCAGGACGGACAGCACCTCGGGCCCGGCCGGCTCGGGGTCACCCTGCGCGACCACGGCTTCAAGCTCGACTTCCGTCGCATCGACAAGGACGGCGAGCAGGCTGTCCCCCAGGACATGGACGGCGCCCAGGGCCTGGTTGTTCTCGGGAGCCCGGCTTCGCCGCTTGAGGATGCCCCTTGGGTTTCCCGTACGATGGACCTCATCCGCCAAGCCCACGAGGCCGAGATGCCGGTCATCGGCATCTGCATGGGCCACCAGCTCATCGCCCGGGCCCTTGGCGGCACGGTCGAGAAGCTGCCCGCCATCAGCCTGGGCTTCGAGCCCGTCGAGCTGACCGTGGCCGGGCAGACCGAGACCATGCTGGCGGGCATGCCGTGGAAGGTCATGCAGTTCCAGAGCCATGAGCACCACGTGGCCAAGGCGCCCCCCGGCGCCACCGTGCTGGCCAAGAGCGCCACCACGCCCGTGGAGAGCTTTAAGGCGGGCATCCGCACCTACGGCTTCCAGTGGCACTTCGAGTTCGACCGCCCCGGCATCACCCGGCACGTCTCGATCCTCAAGAAGGCCCAGGGCGTCGACAGCCTGAGCCTCGAGCAACTCGAGAAGCAGCTCGACGAGCACTACCCGATGTTCTCGCGGGCGGGCGATCGCCTGTGCGTCAACATCGCCTCGTTCGCGGTGCCGTTCGACCGTCTGCTGGCGGTGTGAGCGTGGCGGGCCAAGCCTCCCCAGCCCGGCCCACGCGTTTGCGCCTTGCCGTCCCGGCGGACTTCGATCTGTCGCGTGACGTGTGCTCGTACGGCTACTTCCTGCTCGACCCCTACGACTGGAGCCCGGCCAAGGGCACGTTCTCGGCCACGCTCTCGCTGGAGCATGGCGCCGCCCATGTCGTGATCCGCCAGCAGCGTGTGGGCATGGGCCTGAGCGCGGCGGCCGACCGATCGCTGACGCGCGGCGAGTGTGCCCAAGCGCGGGAGATGATCACGCGGATGCTCAGGCTCGACGAGAGCGAGCAGGACATCGCCGCGTATCACGCCGTCGATGATCGCTGGCGTTTCAGCGGCCGGGGGCGTCTGATGCGTTCGGCCACGCTCTTCGAGGACATGGCCAAGACCATCACGAGCTGCAACGTGCAGTGGCCTGGCACGATCGACATGAACGCGGCCCTGTGCGCTCGTGTCGGGCTGGTGAGCCCGAGCGGGCGCTACGCATTTCCAACTCCAGAGCGGCTGGCGCGCAAGAAGCCCGAGTGGCTGCGCTCTCGCTGCCGCGTGGGATACCGCGACAAGCGGCTGGTCGAGCTGGCCAAGATGTTCCACAAGGGGCAGATCGACGAGGCGTGGCTGACGAACCAGGCCACGTCCGACGACGAGGTGCGGCGCTTCCTGCTCGATCTGCCGGGCATTGGGCCCTACGCCGCCCACAATATCATGCAGCTCCTGGGGCGGTATGGCTTCCTGCCGCTCGACACCGAGAGCGTGCGGCATGGGCGCAGCGTGCTGGGCTTCGTGGGCAGCGATCGCGAGGTGCTAAGCCAGGTGACGGCGCACTACGAGCGTTTCGGCATCGGCCAGGGCGGGCAGGCGTTCCGCAGCTACTGGCTCGACCTGTGGATGAGCTACGAGACCAGCCGCGGCCCGGCCCATACCTGGGACAAACGCACCACGGGCCGGACTTTTACTGCTGCGCAGCTGAAGGACTCTGGCACGTCGCCCAAGCGCAAACGCCGCAGTTCCTGATCCATCTCATAATCGACGCGATCGGTGCCGGATGCGAATGATCGCTCTATGAACGATCCGGTGGTGCTTGTTGGTGGTGGGGGGCATGCGCGGGTGGTGGCCGATGCCGCTCGGTGGGCGGGCGTGAATCTTGCCGGGTTCGTCGATGACGATCCAGACGCGAGTCTGGAAGGGCTCACGCACCTGGGGCCGATCGCCAACGCTGGCGAGCGGTGGTTCATGTGCATCGGCGACGTCGCGACGCGCATGCGGGTGCTTGGGGCGCTCGACGGCGTGGCCTGGGTCATCCTGCATCCCTCGGCCATTCTGAGCGAGCAGATCCGCGTGTCGGCCGGCGTGTTCGTGGGGCC
>JBITAB010000278.1:5295-7047 GCA_044439825.1 Phycisphaerales bacterium JB064
GTGCCGGCGCGGGTGCTCGAGGGGCGAGGTGTTCGCGGAGCACCGCCTCGATAGCCCGCTCGAAGCGGTCTTCGCTGAAGCGCTGGGCGTTTGCAACACACGCGGCTGGGTCGCACGCCGCGGCTCGTGTTGCGGCGTCGGCAAGGGATTGTGGCGATCCATCGCAGAGTGCGCCCGTGATGCCGTCCTGCACGATGTCGAGTGCGCCGCCGGCGGCGCGCGCGGCGATGGGAAGGCCGCAGGCCTGTGCCTCGACGGCGGTGATGCCGAAGTCCTCGATCTGGGGGAAGAGCAGCACGGCCGCGGTGCGCATCTCGCGGCGTAGCTCGTCATCGCTAAGGCGGCCGAGGAAGGTGACGTTCGCGGGCGCGATGCGTTCGAGGTCGGCCCGCATGGTGCCGCCGCCGACGATGCGCAGTGGGGTGCCCGTGATGCGCGCGGCCTCCATGGCGGTGTCGAAACGCTTGTAGGGTTCGAGGGCGCCGACGGCGAGCCAGTGGGTGCCGCGCTGCTCATCGCCCGGCGTGAAGAACGTGGTCCGCGCGGGTGGGTGGATGACGGTGGCCTCGTGGCCATACGCCTGGTTGATCAGCCCCGCGACGTGGTTGGAGTTGGCGACGAAGGTGGTGACGTGGGCGGCCGTGGCGCGGTCCCACGCTCGAAGGGCTGGGCCGAAGGCGCGTAGGCCCAGGCGTTGGAGGCCGCCGCCGTACTGGTCGGCCTGGGACCAGAGGTAGCGGGCGGGGCTGTGGCAATAGCAGATGTGCGGCACGCCGGCGGGCGGGCGCAGGCCCTTGATGGCGGCGGAGCTCGTGGATAGCAGCAGGTCGATGGGCCGGCGTCGGTGCATGATGGCCAGCCGCTCGTTGAGCTGGCCCACGGCCGCGGGGTAGAGCGGCAGCATCCAGCGGCGGTACTTCAGAGCACCGGGCACGCGGCCGAGCGGGGCGACCTGGCGTGGCAGGGCGTCGAGGGTGGGCGTGAGTGGGCGGCCATCGTCGAACATCGTGAGGATGGCTTCGACGTGGCCCATCCGGCCGGCGACGGCGGCGAGATGGTGCAGCACGCGCTCGCCGCCCCGCAGGCCCACCAGCCAGTCGTGGGCCAGGGCGATGCGCGGGCGATCCCCATCGTTCGGCGAATCGGGAACGTTGGCGGCGGTGTCGGGGTTTACAGTGGCATATGAGTCAGCCTGCCGCACCTGGGACTGTACCGACTTCGACACGCCAGCGCACGCCGGCCAACCTGCTTGGGCTCGACTATCAGGCCGAGGCCCAGCGGTTCGGGCCACCGGTGGTGCCGATCATCGACAGCCATGCCCACATCAACGGGGCCCAAGCCGCGCCGGTGTATCGGCGGGCGATGGAGGCCTACGGCGTCAAGCGGGTGTACTCGCAGACGCAACTGGCCCAGGCCCAGACCATCCGCGACGCCCTGGGCGAGCGGGTGCGGTTCGTGGCGATCCCCGAGTACATGGCCGACGACCGCCGGCGGGCGATGCGTGAGGGGTTCTTCGAGAACATGCGGCGCTTCCACGGCGAGTTCGGCTCGCGGATGCTGAAGTTCTGGGCGGCGCCGCGGCTGCGGGACTTTCTGGACCCCGAGAAGGACTCGGACATCATCCGCATCGACAGCCCGCTGCGGCGGGAACTGGCCAGCGAGGCGGTGTCGCTGGGGTACATGTTCCAGGCCCACATCGCCGACCCGGACACGTGGTTTGCCACGAAGTATGCCGACGCGAGCAAGTATGGC
>JBITAB010000279.1:0-2151 GCA_044439825.1 Phycisphaerales bacterium JB064
CGCCAGCGTGAGGCACGTGCAGAGCTTGTTGGCGCACTCGCCGAGGCCGAACTGGCCAGGCTGGTCGAGTTGCTGGACGTCCGCATCGTGATCCTGGCCATCGGCGAGCCCGACACCGCCGCGCTCTTCGAGCGTGTCATCGAGCAGCCGCGCAACCGTACTGCAATCCGCGCCATCGCGATCGACGCGACACCACCATGGCTCGAACCGGCCGATCCCGGCGCGGCCTACGCCGTGCATGGCCGATCATGGGTGCTCATGAGCGTTGCTCCCGTTCCGCTCTCGCAACCGGGCACCCCACCCGAGCACGAAGACCCATGGCAAGCCTCCACGGCGCCACGCGGTCTGTCCGAGCGATTGGCCGAGGCTGTCGGCGCCGCGGCACGGGGCATGTAGTCGAGCACGCACTCCCGGGCCGATCGCAGAACTCTGGTTTGAGATCAACCGATCGCCCACTGAGCCAACGACTCTGCCATGAAATGAAACCGCCCCGGACGATCGCGAAATCGTCCGGGGCGTTGGTGTTCACAGCGCGAGGGTTCAGCCGTCGGCGCCTGGGGCCAGGCGAGAACTACCCGCGGGCGGGGGCGGAGGCGTCGTTCCCTCACCGGTCTCGCCGGTCGCTGCGGCGGCTTCCGGGATGCGCGGGTTCGATGACACCGGGCGGCCCCGGGGAATCACGGCCCAGAGCAGCACGCCAAAGCCCACGACGACGATCGCGACGTAGAGGAGCAATCGGCCAACGGGCTTGTCGCCCATGCCAAGCTTCTCCTTGATTGGCTCGAGCTTGTAGTTCAGATTCTGCATGAAATCCGACATCGACGCATCACTCCTTACCGAGTGCGGGATCGAACATGGTCAAAAAAAGAGGAGCCGCGCAGGGCGTGGCTCCTCGATGGAGTGCACCAAATCGTCTCCGATCAGCGCGGATAGAAGATGAACGTGTAATCGTTCGTGGTCAGGTTGCCATCGGGATCAGAAGGATCCTTCGGCTCGATGTACACGTAATCGGCGTGGCCGTCATAGAAGGCCATCACCGACTTGTTCAACTCATTGAACTCGCCCAGCCAGTCGCGACCCTGGGGATCGTTGGCCACCACATCGGCGGTCTGGTCGTGGATCCACACCATCTTGGACGGATCGAAGAACTCGGCCTGACGCAGACGCTTCATGCCCTCTTCCCAACGCTGGCTGCCCTTGGGATAGCGAATGGGCGAGGGGCCCCATGCGGAGTACTGCCGCATGTCGCCCGCATCCCACCAACGCATGTTCACGTGGTAGCTCGTGCCCACATCGTCATAGCTGCTGAACTCGTTGTTGGGGTTGGGCCAGCTGCGCTGGTGCGTGGCCTTGTCGCCGGGTGAGCGGAAAGCGGGCATCTCGAGCGCCTCTCGCTGCTGATCGGTTGGCCGGCCTTCCTCGTAGCCGGTCGGGATGGGGTTGTAGCCAGTAGGCTCGGGCAGGGACAACTCAGGATAGACATACGGGTTCAGAGGCTTGGTGAAGGCGGGCTCGTCAAACACGCCACCGGAATACGTCCGGTAGTACTCAGACGCGTCCTTTCCGCCATAGCTCCAGGTGCACCAGCCACCGATACCGCCGTTGCGCCACGACATCTTCATGGGGATGTTGTCGTTGAAGTCGGCCTTGTAGTTGAAGAAGGCCACCTGCAACTGACGCACATTGCTCAGGGACACGGCCTGATAGCCCAGCAGTCGCGCACTGCCCAGGGCCGGCAGCAGGATGCCGATGAGCAGAGCGATGATGGCGATAACGACCAGCAACTCGATGAGCGTGAAGCCCTTCGCGCGCAGGTCCCGTCCCGGTCGATGCACTCGCATGAATCTGTCCCCGTCGTTGGGGCCCGGGTGGCTTCGGGCAGCCGCCCAGCCGGTGGCCCTCCCAGAACAGGGAGCCAAGCCACCGAGGGAACACTGGCGGGTCGAACGCGCCATTCCCGGGCCGATTGTCGCTCGCGCGACGCCTGATTGACAGAGGGCGGCACGCGCCGCAGCCTCCCCTAATGGATCCGGTCCAGGCCCAGTATACCAGAACCACACGAATCCACAACACCATTCGCACGGCAAAAGGCCATGGGTGCACTCAGTATTATCCCTGATTACCCGTAAAGATTGGGTGAGGATGGGGTTG
>JBITAB010000279.1:2251-6989 GCA_044439825.1 Phycisphaerales bacterium JB064
AAGACCTGAACAGCACCCGGCCCTCGCCCTTGCGGATGACGCCGATGCGGGTCACGCTCTCGCCAAGGCGGGCCAGCTTGTCGGCCACGGCGTCGGCGAAGGCGGGGCGGACCACCACGCAGTAGCCGATGCCCATGTTGAAGACCTTGTCCATCTCGGGCCCGCGGATGTTGCCGTGCTTCTTGAGGAAGGTGAAGACCGGGGGCACGGGCCAGGCCGAGCGGTCGAGCACAGCGTCGACGCCCGGGTGCAGCGAGCGTTCGAGGTTGCCGGCCAGCCCGCCGCCGGTGATGTGGGCCATGCCCGCGACCACGCGCTTGACCTTGTACCCACGCAGCAGGCGGGTGATGCTGGGGGCGTAGATGCGCGTTGGCGTGAGCAGCACCTCGCCCAGCGTCTTCTCGGGGTTCAGATCGGGATAGACGGCGTGCAGGTCGAGCCTGGCGTGCTCGACCACGCGGCGGACGAGGCTGAAGCCGTTGGAGTGCACGCCGCTGGAGCCCAGACCCAGCACGATGTCTCCAGGCTCGACCCTCATGCTGCTGGTGGCCTTGCGCAGCTCCACCACGCCCACCGCGAAGCCCGCCATGTCGAACTCGCCTTCGGGATAGATGCCCGGGAGTTCGGCGGTCTCGCCGCCCAGCAGCGAGCAGCCGGCGATCTCACAGCCCTTGGACACCCCCTTGACCAGGTCGACGAGCATCTGGTGCTCGACCTTGGGGATGGCCAGGTAATCGAGGAAGAACAGCGGCTCGGCGGCCTCGACGATCAGGTCGTTGACGCACATGGCCACGAGGTCTTGGCCGACCGTGTCGAAGATGTCCATATCGCGGGCGAGCTTGAGCTTGGTGCCCACGCCGTCGGTGGCGGCCACGAGCACGGGCTCCTTGTAATTGCGCTTGAAGAGCTTCTCGTTGAAGTCGAGGCGGAACAGCCCGGCAAACCCGCCGTCGTTGGACAGCACGCGCGGGCCGTGGGTGCGTCGCATCATGCCCATGATGGCGTCGACGAAACGATCGCCCGCGTCGATGTCCACGCCCGAGTCGGCGTAGGTCAGGCTCGACTTGGCCTTGCCGCCCTTGCCCGCCGCCTTGGGCGATTGGGCTGGCGCGTTCGGGGATGTTTTGGTGGTGCGTCGCTTGCGGGTGGTGGTCTTGGCGCCGGCGGGAGTGGGCATGGGCAAGCGTAGGAGGGGCTCCCCCGGGTAATGGCCTGGAAACAGGGAGGACATGCGGGTTTTGGCCGCTAGACTGATCCCTGAGGGCCCCCGCCCGGGATGAATCGGGTCTCGGGGTCGTTCGCACACGCAAGCTTGCCTTTCACGGCTCAACAGGCTCGTATGCCGGGAGACCGCCGCTCTATGTCCGACAACCGCACGTCGCTTTTCACGTCCGAGTCCGTCTCGATGGGACACCCGGACAAGATCGCCGACCAGATCTCCGACGCCATCCTTGACGTGATGCTCAAGGACGACCCGCACTCACGCGTGGCCGTCGAGACCATGGTGGCCACAGGCCTGGTGGTCGTGTCGGGCGAGGTGACCACGAGCACATACGTCGACATCCAGGACATCGTCCGCGACACCATCCGCGACATCGGCTACGACGACGCCGAGATGCGCTTCGACTGCGACTCGTGCGCGGTGCTCGTGGCCCTCAACAAGCAGAGCCCCGACATCGCGCAGGGCGTCGATCGCGAGGGCGCGGGCGATCAGGGCCTGATGTTCGGCTTTGCCTGCAACGAGACCGAGGCCCTCATGCCCCTGCCCATCCAGCTTGCCCACAGGCTGGTCGAGCAGCAGGCCCACGTGCGCCGCGAGGGCATCATCCCCGGCCTGCGTCCCGACGCCAAGAGCCAGGTGACCATCGAGTACGAGGGCCTCAAGCCCGTGCGCGTCGACACCGTGGTGATGAGCACCCAGCACGACAAGACCTGGAACGGCAAGCAGGGCGAGCTGCGCAAGCAAGTCATCGACCACATCTTCAAGCCCGTGCTGGGCGACTGGTGGAACCCGGGCATCACCATCCACGTGAACCCCACTGGCCAGTTCGAGATCGGCGGGCCGCACGGCGACGCGGGCCTGACCGGTCGCAAGATCATCGTCGACACCTACGGCGGCCGCGGTCGCCACGGCGGTGGCGCCTTCAGCGGCAAGGACCCCACCAAGGTCGATCGCTCGGCCGCCTACATGGCGCGTTACATCGCCAAGAACGTGGTGGGCGCGGGCCTGGCCGACGTGTGCGAGGTGCAGCTCAGCTACGCCATTGGCGTTGTGGAGCCGACCAGTGTGCACGTCGACTGCTTCGGCACCGAGAAGGCCGACCTGTCCAAGATCGAGAAGGCCATCCGCAAGGTCTTCCCGCTCACGCCGCGCGCCATCATCGACACGCTGCAACTCCGCAACCCGATCTATCGCCTCACAGCGCGCCACGGCCACTTCGGCCGCAAGCCCTTCGAGCGCGAGGGCAAGACCTACTTCACCTGGGAGAAGACCGACAAGGTGGAAGAGCTCAAGGCGGCCGTCGGCGGCGCCGTCACCGCGGGCGTGTGAGTTTCACAGCCCGTACAGGCCCTGCTCCTTCGCGTACGCGAGCACCTTCGGGTGCAGGGGCGTAGCAAAGGGCGAGCCCTGGGCCTGCCTCACCTCGGTCGAGGCGGCCCTGAGAAGATCGACATCCACGAAGGACTCGGCCCAGCGGTCGAGTTCTTTTTCATTCCAGAAGCCGATCTTGGCGAGTTCGTCGCGCAATTGCTCCGCTGTGGCGATGGGCTCGCGAGGCAGCACGAGCACGCCGGCGAGTTCGAGCATCTCGCGCGGCCCACGCCAGCGGTGGAAGCTCAGCGCCTGATCGGTGCCGATGATGAAGGTGAGCGATCGGTCGCCGATGACTTCGCGAGCGCGTTCGAGCGTGCGCAACCAATAGCTCGGCTCGCCCTTGACAGCGCGGTCGAGTTCGTCGGTCCAGATCGCGCTGTTTGCCAACTCGGCTGCTGCGAGCCTGAGCATCTGGGCGCGCTGGGTGTCGCTGGCGGTGGGGGCGTTGTCCTTGTGCGGCGATCGCGCCGCAGGCACGAAGACCAGGAGCACCGGTGATCCGAGTCTGCGCTCCAGATCCCGCCGTGCGACATCTGCGAGTGAGACGTGCGCCACGTGCGGCGGATCGAAGGTGCCGCCGAAGAGCGCCACGTGCTGGCAGTCGGCAGGGATCGAGAGTGGTGTAGGCGGAACGTGCGTCACGGGCGACGGTAGCGCGCCGCCATCGGCGCTCGTTCAGTTCAGGCCGTCGTCGGGGGCGATCATCAGCGGGCCGAGGGGTTCGCCCTGGTCATTGGCGTAGAACTCGCTCGGAGCGAGCAACGGGTAGCGCTCGGCCAGCGTCTCGAGCGGCAGCCGCTCGGCCACCACCACGCCCTCGGCATCGACCACGGTATATCGCGGGCCCTCGGGCGTGGCCTCGATGCGCACGCCGTAATCACGACCCTCCAGCGTGCCCAGCGGGATCGCCGGGTCGGGCTCGATCTGTGAGATCGTGGCCTGGCCGTGCCGTGGCCCAACGGTCACGAACACGGTGACACAGCCGGCGACGAACATCAGGATGGGCAGTGCGTGCTTGCGTCCCATACCCAGCGCATCGGCACGCCGGCGGGCTGGCTTGAGCCAGATTTACAGGGCGGCCAGCCGCTGGGCGGTGCGCTGCTCGGTCAGGGCGGACATAACGGGTGTGAGGTCGCCCTCGAAGAGGATCTGGCGGAGCTGGAACTTGGTTTCCAGACGCTGGTCGGCCACGATGCCGTCCTGGTAGCGGTACACGCGGACCTTTTCGGAACGCTCGCCCGTGCCGATCTGCCCCTTGCGGGCTGCCGACCGCTCGGCCTCCGCCTCGCGGAGTTGGAGCTCGTACACGCGGGCCATGAGCAGGCGGCGGGCCTTCTCGCGGTTCTGGTGCTGGCTCTTGCTCTCCTGCATGCGCACCTCGATGCCCGTCGGGTTGTGCACCAGATGGACGGCGGTCGCCACCTTGTTCACGTTCTGCCCGCCGGGCCCTTGAGAGGTGGTGACGTGCTCGGTGACGTCGCTGGCCCAGTCGATCTTGACCTCGACGGCCTTGGGCTCGGGCAGCACGGCCACGGTGGCGGTGGAGGTATGGATGCGGCCCTGGGCCTCGGTGGCCGGCACGCGCTTGACCGAGTGCACGCCCGCCTCGAACGACAACTCGGCCCACACGCCCTCGCCCTTCACGCTCACGCTCGCCGAGCGGATGCCGCCGTGGCTCTCGCCTCCGGTGAAGTCGAGCGTGTCAAAGGTCCAACCCTTCTGGCCGGCGTACTTCTCGTACATCGCGAGCAGGTCTCGGGCCCAGAGCTGGGCCTCGTCGCCGCCCGTGCCCGCGCGAACCTCGAGGATGACCGAGCCGACGAGATTGTCGTCGCTCGAGACGAGCGCGGCCTTGACGGCCTCGATCTGCTCGCCTGCCTCGGCCTCCACGCGGGGCAGCTCCTCGCGGGCCATCTCGGCGAGTTCGGCGTCGTCGCCTTCGATGGCCGCTCGCAGGTCGGCGGCCTCGCCCAGCAAGCCGAGAAATCGCTGATACCCCTCGACCACCGGCGCCAGGGCCGAGCGGCGGATCGAGAGGTCACGCACCTTCTCGTGATCGGCCAAGACCTCGGGGTCTTCGAGCTGCTTGCCGGCCGCGCGATACTGCTCGGCAAGCTCGTCGAGCTTGGTCTTGATCGCGGG
>JBITAB010000280.1:0-6955 GCA_044439825.1 Phycisphaerales bacterium JB064
GCATCCGAGTCGGATCCCGAAGCCGAAACCCAGACGCTGTGGATGCACATGCTGCCGGTGGAGACCGAGATGCTCGGCCGGGTGATCTACGTCGAGGTGCATCGTGACGGCTCGCCCTGGCTGCCCATCCGCCAGGCGTTGATGCGCGTGTACCGCTACGGCGATCGCCTGAGGCTGCGCACCTACGAGTTCCGCGAACCCGCCCGGCCCGAGGTGCTCGCGAACCTGTGGCTGGCGCCCGAGCACTTCCCGGCGCAGTACATCCAGCCCGATGAGCTGATCCCCACGATGGACATCGAGCTCGATCGTGGTCGCGGCGGATACCAGGGCCGCACGCCGCACGCGTACCCGACGACTCGGGAATCGGCGGTGGAGATGACCGTCGAGCTGAGCGTCAAGCCCGACGAGCTCATCAGCACCGACACGTTCTATGGCGTGGGCGGCCAGCCGATCGAGGGCGCCGGCGCCACGCTGCGCTTCGAGCGTGCGCAGCTGCCCGCGAGCGTGCAGGTGGACGACGACGGGCTGGTGATCATCACGCTGGCGCCCGGCGAGACCGATGGCCCCAAGACCACCGAGGGCGACGTGCTGTTCCTCAACTACGAGGGCTTCCGGGCCGACGGGTTCAAGTTCGACAGCTCCTGGGATCGCGGGCTGGCGATGCGCACGCTCTACCCGCCGCGCGTGATCGCGGGCCTGAAGCGCGGCATGGAGCCCTGGGTGCAGGGCATGCGCCGCAAGCTGATCATCCCGCCCGAGCTTGGATTCGGCATGGCCGAGACCAAGGACGTGCCCGGCGGCACCACGCTGGTGTTCCATGGCCACCTCATCCGCGTCGATCAGGGCGAGCCCATACCCATGGAAGAACGCAAGCGCCGGCAGGAGCAGCCGTAAGGGAGCCCATGGCCGAGCGTGATTACTACGACGTTCTGGGGGTCAAGCGGACGGCTTCGCAGGAGGAGATCCGTGCGGCCTATCGCAAGCTGGCGCGCGAGCTGCACCCCGACGTGAACAAGGCCGCCGATGCGCAGGAGAAGTTCGCCGAGGTGCAGGCGGCCTACGACGTGCTGGGCGAGCCCGAGAAGCGGGCCCAGTACGACCGCTTCGGCCGCGCCGGCGCGAGCGGCTTCCCTGGCGGCGGTAATGGAGGCGGGGCGCACTACTCGTGGAGCAATGTCGGCGGCCGTGGCGGCCAGGGCTCGGCGGACTTCGACCTCGATGATCTGGGATCGATGTTCGATGCGTTCTTTGGAGGCAGTGGGGGTGGCGGGGGTGGTGGGGCGACCGGCGCCGCGCGGGGCACGCGTGCCGGGCGCGCTCGCGCCCAGCAACGCGCCAAGCCAACGGCCCAGGCCGAGCTCGACGTGTCGTTCATGACCATGGCCAGGGGCGGCGTGGAACGCGTGCCCGTGCGGCGTGCGGGCAAGGCCACGACCATCGAGGTGACCATCCCCAAGGCCATCGCCGACGGCGCCAAGCTCCGCGTCTCGGGCAAGGGCAGCGATCCGGACCTGATCCTCACGATCCGCGTGGGCAAGCACCCGCTCTACAAGCGCGAGGATGCGCTGGACCTGGCGCTCGATCTGCCTCTTACATATGCCGAGGCGGCGCTTGGCGGCGAGGTGGCCGTGCCCACGCTCGAAGGGCCCGTGTACATCACCGTGCCACCAGGAACACGCAGCGGCAAGCGGCTGCGTCTGCGCGGCCGCGGGCTGACCGACGCGAAGGGGACGAGCGGAGACCTCTTTGCCGAGGTGCAGATCGTGCCACCCCCGGCCGAGGCGCTGAGCGAAGAGGACAAGGCGGCGCTGCAACGGATGGGCGGGCTCGGTCCAGGTCCGCGATCCGGCTCGCCCTGGCCCTCACAGGATGCATAGGGCGTCCGGTTTGCACGCCTTACCGCCGCGTGAAATGCGGATCATGCGATCGTGTGCAGCGCTCCTGGGGATCCCGACCGATACACTGTGCGGAGCCCGTCGCAGGACGCAGCGGGCGGCCGGCCCTGACGTGTGGCGAACAGTGGTTCGCCGGCTGCACGCAGCGGCCTTCGAGGGGAGAGCCCTGTGCTGAAGCAGCAGCACCACCTGCTCCTGGTCTTGCTCGCGGTGGCCGACGGCCTTGTGGTCGCGGCCGCGGCGATGGCGGCATGGATTGTCCGCAAGATCCTGGTCGTGCCCATCACGGGGTATGAGCGGGGCGACCCCATCGTGCCTCGCACCTTCGGCGACGTGCTGGCGGGTCCGCTGGACGCGTACGCCCCCAACGGCGCGTACGCCTTCTGGCCTGGGGCGATGGACTGGGAAGATTACTTCAAGCAGCCCTTGTTGCTGGCGGCGCTGCTGTGCAGCATGCTGAGCTTCTATGCCTTCAAGCTCTATCGCCCACGCCGCGATCGCTCGCTGACCGGAGAGCTCACCCAGGTTGCCAAGGCCACGATCGCGGCGGTCATGGGCATGGTCGTCGTGCTCTGGGGCGTTGGCTCCAGCCAGCTCGTGGGCGGCAACATCCCCAGCCAGCCCTTCCTGATCTTCGGCTTCGAGCTCGACGCCAGCCGCGTGCAGATGATCGCCTTTGGCATCCTGCTGCTGGTGATGATGACCGCGCACCGCGCGAGCTTCCGCATCGCCTTGCGGTGGCTCAGGCGGCGCGGGTACAACCTGCGGCACGTGGCGATCATCGGCGTGGGCCGCACGGGTCGCATCGCCGCACAGACGCTCGACCGCAACAGCTGGACGGGCCTGCGGGTGGCCTACTTCATCAGCCACAAGCACGAGAATCGCCTGGCCGAGTGCATGGACAAGCCGGTGTTCGGGGGGCTGCGCGATCTCGAGCACACCCTGAAGCTCTGCAAGGTGGACGCGGTCTATCTCGCGCTGCCCAGCCGTGAGGCGCCGCTCACGGGCCGCATCCTGCGCCGGCTGGAGCGGTTCCCGGTCGACGTGCGCATCATCCCGGACGTGAACCCCAGGCACGTGCAGCAGTCGATGATGGTGCACGAGCTCGATGGCATGCCCGTGCTGAGCTATCGCGAGAGCCCGGCCAATGGCGTCGGTGGGGCGTGCAAGCGGGCGCTCGATCTCGTCGGCGCGATGCTTGCATCCCTCCTGCTCGCGCCCATCATGCTGCTGTGCGGCGTGGCGGTGGCGCTCAGCGGGCCCGGGCCGATCATCTTCCGCCAGAGGCGCGTGGGCCTCGGTGGCGAGGTCTTCTGGATGTACAAGTTCCGCACGATGGCCCACGCGGCCGAGGAAGCCGCGGAACTGGAGCTGACCGCCGAGCGTGCGGACGACGACGAGGGCTGCGAAGTCGCCGGTGATGGCGAGCCGGGCTGGACGCGGCGCGACGACCCGCGCATCACGCCCATCGGCCGCTTCCTGCGCAAGACCAGCCTGGACGAGCTGCCCCAGCTCATCAACGTCATCAAGGGCGAGATGAGCCTGGTCGGCCCGCGGCCCGAACGCCCGGAGTTGATCGAACGCTTCCGCGAGGACTGGCGCGGCTACATGCTCCGCCAGCACGTCAAGGCCGGCATGACCGGCTGGGCCCAGGTCAACGGCCTGCGCGGCGACACCAGCCTGCGCCGCCGCCTGCGGTACGACCTGTATTACGTCCGCCACTGGTCGCTGGCCTTCGACCTGCGAATCCTCGCGATGACGCCGGTGCGCGGCTTCGTGCACCGAAACGCGCACTAATCCATCGCGCAGCGATCGCAAAGATCAGCGCGTTGCGATGGCCAGCACACAGCCGACGGCAATCTTCGCCGACACCAGGAGTGCTGGATAGATCCACGCGCGCCGGGTGGCGGGGGGCGTGCGTTCCCGGGCCCACTCCGTGACGCCGGCGATGCGGTACGACCTGCGTGCCGCCAAGCGGAACAACAAGAGCCCAATCATCGCGGGCAGCACCCAGACGCTGCGAAGCGTGGCGACATGGAGCACGCGGTCGGTGATGACGCGGTTTCCCAAGCGCCCCATGACGGCTGAGATGGCCCAAGTGCATCGACGCCAGGATCGCATAGGCGGCTGTGAACGGCGCCACGCCAGGCAACGCGACGGTGGCCATCGGCAAGGCCGCGTGCATGGCTACCGTCGAGAGCATGGTGGTCTCCAGATATACCCGCCGTCACACCGCTTCGCGAAGATCCTCTTCTGTGGCCACTCGGCCATACTCCAGGCACATACGCCCTCCCGCGGGGACCATGAGGTAACTACACGCTGCGCAGGCGAGATCGGCGGGTATCGAGTGCGAGGCCGTCTGGGTGTGCGTCTGGTGTGCCACGGCGTGGGCAACGTAGCTGGCTATCGGTCCAGACGGCCCGCGTCTTGCTCTGACGGATACGTGCCATGGAGATGTCTAGTACACGGCAACCGAGCGGGTCACCTTGCGTATAGCTCGCGCGGTCGACGGGCACATTGCGAATGGTGGGGCTTCTATGAGATGTTTGGGATGGCTCTCGATTGCATGCGCGGCTGGTGTCATCCAGGCCAGCCCCGACCTTCCCGGGCCGACGCGCATCCCTATTGGCCAGGGGTGTTCGGCCATCGCGTCCGCTGACTTGGATGGTGATGATCGGCCTGATCTGATCGCATTCGGCAGTGGAGTGCGCACGCTCGTCATCCCGAACGGTCCAGACGGTTTCCAGCCGGCTGTGGACATCATGCGGGCCGCGAGTTTTGGCGATGCGGGCGATCTTGATGGCGACGGGCTGGCCGACCTTGTTGTGGGCGTTCCGTTTGTTGACGCCGTACTGGTCATGCGCAATCTTGGCGGGCTTCGATTCGCCGAGCCCGTTCGGTACGACATTCTCTTTCGGGAACCGCAGCACATTCGTCTGGGCGACATGGATGGTGATGGTGATCTTGATGTCGTTGCAAGTCTGAATCGTAGCGAACTGGCGGTGCTGCTGAACGATGGCGAGGGCAACCTCACGAGTATCGCCAAATACCCCATCGAGTTCGATTCCTCGCAGATCGAATTGGTTGACTACGACGCCGATGGTGATCTGGACTGCATCCGTCTCGCGCCGGCCAGGGGACGCATCGTGCTGGTGCCCAATGATGGCTCTGGCGCCATGGGTCCCGAAACCATCCTGGCAGGTGAGTGCGAGATGGGGTCCATGGCCGTCGCCGACGCGACAGGCGACGGATTGCCCGACATCATTGCGTCTTCCGGTTACACGACACATCCCGCGTGCGGTTCCGGCACAACGGCCATCTTCGTGAACGACGGCGCAGGTGGCGTTCTGGAACGCCTGGGATACTCGATCTATGTGCTCAATGCGCACGCTGTCGCCGCTGGCGATGTGTCAGGCAACGGGCACACCGACCTCATCGCCGTAAACTATTTCTCCGACGAGGTCGGTACGCTGCTGGCAACCGGCGACGGTGACTTCTTCGTCGGCGGGCGCTACGCCACGGGCAGCCGGCCCATCGCCGTGCTCGCCGAGGACTTCGACGGCGATGGCGTTGCTGAGGTGGCCGTCGCGACCAGTAACGACGCCGGCGAGGTGCTGGTGTTCGATGCGCGCGGGGGCGAGCATATGGCAGGCTTCGAGTCGCGCGATGCGGGACACTTTGACACCGGCAGGGCTATCGCGGCGGCCGACGCTAGCGGCGATGGCCGGGCCGACATCGTGCTGGCAGACGACATCGATCGCCTCCTGTTCTTCCGCAACATCGGCGGGGCCAATTTTGCGGTCGCCCGCGCCGTTGACATCGGCCGCGGCGCTACCGACATTGCTACCGGTCACCTCGATGAGGACGACCTCGCGGATGTCGCCGTTGCCAATGAGATCTCTGATGATGTGAGCCTGGTGTTCGTTCGTGGCGGAGGCGCGATCCTGGAAGAGGTCCGCGTGCCCGTCGGCAACGGCCCGCGCGGTGTGGCCATCGGGGACCTCACCGGCGACGGGCTGGACGACGTAGCCGTCGTGTGCGTCAGCAGCAACGATGTGCGCGTGCTGCGCAACCTCGGTGACCGGCGGTTCGAGGAACTGGCTGGGGTCGCGGTGGGCATCCGCCCCTGGGCCATCGCGCTGGCCGACCTGGACCGCGACGGCGACCTGGACGCCGCGGTCGTCAACGAGTTCCACGATGACGCGAGCATCCTGCTCAACGACGGCGCGGGCATGTTCACTGAGGCTGGCCGATACCCCGTGGGCGATACGCCTCACGGCGTGGCGCTCGCCGACGCCGATCGTGACGGCCTGCCAGACTTGTGGGCGGTGAGCGAGGCCGACAGCACGATCGCGCTGCTGCGCAATCTCGGCGGCGGTGTCTTTGGCGACCCCGTACCCACGCCCACCGTTGCTCGGCCCCAGCGCGTTCGCGTGGCGGATCTCAACGGCGATGGCTGGCCCGATGCCGTCGTCGTCGGGCGTGAGACCAACACCGTTGGGTTGCATGTGGGTCTTCCGGCGGGCGGCGGCCCCGGCGTCCTTTATGCGCAGGTGGCCAACCGCGTGCCGAGCGACTTCGCGCTAGGCGACTTCGACGGCGATGGGGCGCTCGATGTCGCCCCGGCCTATGCGACCTCCGACCGCGCACAGCTCTTCCTCAACCGCCTGCCACGCGTGTGCGTGGCCGACTTGGATGCCGACGGCGAGCTGACCATCTTCGACTTCCTCGCCTTCCAGAACCTCTTCGACCTGGCCGACCCCGCCGCCGACTTCGACGGCGATGGCCAGTTCACGATCTTCGACTTCCTTGCGTTCCAGAACGCCTTTGACGTGGGCTGTGGGTAAGCGGCGGCCCTGCCGGCCTGGGGGGCGGGCCGGGTTGGGCGATGACAGGCTGCGCGGCGGCGCTGCGGCCAACGCATGCTTTCCGATACCACACGCTTGCCGGCCCGCGCGACGCGGGGGCCTTGCTCGGGCAGCGGCTGGCTACGCCGGCGTGGTGTCTTGCATCTCGCCGCCGCACTCCGGGCAGCGATCCAGGCCCGAGGCGTCGTAGCC
>JBITAB010000281.1:0-3354 GCA_044439825.1 Phycisphaerales bacterium JB064
GGACCAGCAGCAGCCCCAGTAAGCCATGACCACCCGCCGCGTCCATCTCGCCGCCAGCCGCCGGGGCATGACCTTCCTCGAGGCGGTGCTCGCCTCGGCCCTGCTCGGCATCGTCTCGATGGCCGTGTTCAGCGCGCTCAACTACCTCGTGCTGCAGCAGAAGCGGGCCGAGCAGATCGCCGGCGCTGCCGAGGTGGCCAACCGCGTGGTCGTGATGTTCCTGGACGATCCCACGGGCATGCCGCAGGGCGGGCGGCCCATCGCATATGGCCGGCACCTCTACCGCTGGACGTACGAAGCCGCTCCCATCGAGGTGTACGACCCCAACGCCACCGACGACCCCATGCCGCTCTCGCTCACGCGATTGCAGGAGCTGACGGTGAGCGTGTGGCTGCACGAGGACAGCGGCGGGGCGTACTCGCCGACCGACGGCACGCCCGGCATCGTGGTCCGCCGCATGCTCGACCCGCTCGCGACGCGCAACCCCGATAGCTTCGAGCGCGCCATCGAGAAGGGGCTGCCCTTCGACGCCCTCACGGGCGGCAGCGGCACGCCTCGCTCGGGCGGCTCACAGAGCGGCGGCGGGGGATCGCAAGGGGGGGGCAATTGATGTCACCCGCACGCTCCGCCTTCACGCTCATCGAGCTCAGCATGGCGATGGTCATCGGCGTGGTCGTGCTGCTGGCCGCCATGGGCATGTTCCAGACGATCGAGCGTGCCGACGCCATCGCCGACGTGCGTGCGGCCGAGATGCACCAGCTGCAGCGCACGCAGGCGGTCGTCAGCCGGGCCATGGGTTCACTCCTGGTGATGTCTCGCCAGGAGCAGCAGACCGCAGACGCCGCCCGGCGCGCGAGCGATCAGGCGCAAGAGGCCGTCGCCGCCGGCAGCGACCTCGGAGCCAAGCAGGAAGGCGGCACGCAGGACACGCTCGACGCGGCCGCGGCGCTCGCAGCCAGCTTCCGCCCACGCGTGAGGCTCGAGGACGACCCCGCGCTCCAAGGCATCCGCATGACCCGGCAGGTCCGCATCGGCGACACCGCACTGGGCCCGCCCGAAGACACCATTCCGCAGAGGCTCGAGCTTGCACTCAGCGCACCGTGCGTCATCCCTTCCTATGCCGATATCGAGCGTCGCTACCTCATCGCCGAACTCGGGCTCGTGCCCGTCGAGGTCGGCTCGTCGGTCGATGAAGAGGGCGCGGTTCGCGGGGCCTTCGTGTTCCGAGACGAGCGGCGGGTGAACAACCTGGGCCAGCGCATCTTCAGCTTCTGGTGGCTGCCGGTCTCAGGCGACGAGGACGACGCGCTGGCCATCGAGGCCGAGCGCATCGACCCGGCCATGATCGACGGCGCCGTGCAATTGATGGACGAGGTGGTGTGGGGCCGCTGGCGCTTCTTCAAGAAGGGCGAGTGGCGCAACACGTTCGAGGTGTTGGGCGAGCTCGACCTGGCCGCATATGGCGAGCTCGAACTGACCACGGCCCAGAATCACACCGTCGCCTGGCTCTTCGAGCTGGCCTGGACCATCGGCATCGATCCCGACGCGCCCGCCGAGGGTGAAGAGGAAACCGAGACCGACGAGGGCGGAACGACCGACCTGGGCGGCGGCCCCACTGGCCAAGGGGTGATGAACTGATGGCCGCCAAGCGTCCAATCTGGAAGCGCCGGGCCTTCGCGCTACCCATGGTGGTCATCCTCTCGATGGTGGCGACGATCGCCATCGCCGTGATGCTCGAGCGTCAGGGCCAGCAGACGCTGTCGACCATCCGCCACATGCGATGGACGCAGGACCGCCACCTCGAACGCGGCGTGCGCGAGGTGGCCGGCGCGTGGCTCACCGGCGCCAGCCGACGGCTGAACGACATCTCCAAGAGCGGCGGGCACGCCCTCGACCTGACCATGGCCGACGGCCGGACCATCCGCCTGGACATCGAGGACGCGCAGGGTTCGATCCTGAGCACCTTCGAGGGCGTCGCCGAGAACGAGCTGCCCTTCGCGGAGGGCGCCTACGACGCAGCATTGCTGCGGGCGCCCGACGCCGAGACGCTCGACCGCTGGACGCGCACCGTGGGTCCGGTGGCCATCAGCGCGGTGTCGGCGCCCGAGGAGGTCATCGCGGCCGCGGCGGCAACGATGATCGGCGACGGGCAGGCCTCGGCCATGGCGCGAGACATCGTGCTAGCGCGAGACGAGGCGGCCCAGGGCATGGGCGGGTCGCAGTGGTTGCGGCAGATCCTGGCCCAGTACGTAACCGAGATGGAAGACCGGCGCACTATGCAGCGTCTGCTGGTGGCCGAACCGAACCTGTGGCGCATCCGAATCTCCGTGCTTGACGGCCGCGACCGGCTTACGTCGATGTACGAGGCGGTCGTGCACGTTGACGGCCGAGAGATCAAGCAGCGCACCGATGCGGGCGCGTTCACGCCGCTGGGGCCATTCCTGTTGTGGCGGCGTTTGGAAGCGGCGCAGGTAGAGGCGATCCGCGACGGGCGGACGCTAAACTAGGGCCCTTGGGCCGGAGATAGGGGAAACTGCTCATGTCAGCCAAGCACAGCAGAGCCAGCACGCTCCAGCAGCGACGCCTGATCCAGATCGGGACGGCGGCGGCGTGCGTGGCCTTCGTGGGCGTCGCCGCGGGCGCGGTGCTCGTCGATCGCTCGGTGACGCCGGCCGCACGGCCGCAGCCGTTCGTGCCTCAGACGTCGGGCGGTGGAGAAGCGGCCGAAGACGAGTATGACGTTTCGCCCGCCCTCATGGCGTCGATGCTGTCGTCCGTGTACAAGCTCGATCCGGTGACCCAGCCCGACAAGGGCGAAGGCGGCGAGGGCGGCCAGCAGACCACTCCGCCACCCCAGGAGGTCGTGCTCGTGGCGGCCATCGGCCAGCCCGGCGACATGATGGCGGTCATCCGCGAGGGCGCGGCCCAGACGGCCATCGGCGCGGGCCAGCAGGCCGGCTCGGTCGAGGTGCTCGAGGTCAGGCCCGGCTGGGCCCGCGTGCGGCACCGCGGCGTGGAGAAGGAACTGACCGTGGGCAAGCCCACGCTGCTCGTCAGCGACATGGGGGCGACGACGCCCCAGCCCGGTGGCGGCCAGATCATCACCCAGCCCGGTTCTGATCAGATCATCCAGTCGATGGAAGAGGGCGGCACCACGACCACCCGCATCCCCACGGCCATGCAGCGTGCGCAATCTGGCGGAAACTCTGGCGGCTCAAGCGGGCCCGGCGGCGGCCGCACGAGCGGCGGCAATCGTGGTAATCAAGGCAACGGCAACGGAAATGGGAACGGCAACCAGGGCACGTCTTCTCAGCCCGGCGGGCCGAAGCGCACCCAGACCGGCCAGCAGGGCGG
>JBITAB010000281.1:3454-6928 GCA_044439825.1 Phycisphaerales bacterium JB064
CAGAGCCAAGAGGACGATCGGTGAGCGAACGCCTGTGCCTCATCGAGCGCGACGAGCGCGGCGATCGCATCCGCGCGGTGCGTCTGGTCGGCCAGCATGCCGACGCGGTGTGGACCAGCCCGCGCGTGGATGGTCGCTATGCCGCGGATGCGACCGATGATGCGCAGGCCGCCGCCGAATGGATCGCCGAGCGGCTCTCGGTCGACGGCGATACGCTCGGCCTTCTCGTGGTCGACACCGTTGGCGCGCAGTGTGCCTGGGTGCAAGCGGCCACGGCCGAGGCGGGCGCCGTCCGCGGCGCGTTCAGCCGTGGCGGTGAGGCTCCCGAAGAGGACTTCTCCGACCTTGGTCTGGAAGACGAGCCCGAGGAAAGCGGCGCGTTTGGCAGCAAGCCCTCGGCCATCGAGGCGAGCATCGAGCCGCTCGGGCCGGCGTACGAGTCGGAGACCGGTGTGCGGATCGGCGTGCTCGTGGCGCCCGACGCGATCGTGCGTCTGCTCATCGACGCGCTCGACAAGCAGGGCGTGAACTTCACCGGAGTGACCAGCCTGTGGCACGCCGTGGGCTGGGCGGCCGGACCGGCCGAAGAGAGCAGCGCATCGTCACGCGTCGTGGCCGACAGCCCGACGGTGAGCGGCGGCGTGCTGGTGCAGCCCGATGGCCGGCTGATCTGGGCCTGGTGCCGTGATGGTGCGCTTTTGGCCGCCGGCGCACAGCGGCTCTCGCTGCACGACGACGGACCGATCGTGATGCGTCATGATGTCGCCCGGCTGATCAACGACTGGGTCGCGTGGAGCGCCCAGGTGGGTGTGGCTCCCGGCCGCATCTTGATCATGACCTGCCCGCTCGCGTGGGAGAAGTCGACGGGCGACCCCGACACGCTGACGGCGCCGGGTGTTGCTTCGGCGCTTTCCGACTTGTGGCCCGAGGCGGTGCTCGACATCGACGTGCAGGACGATCCGTCGCTGGAGATCCTGCGACTGGCGCACGAGGCGGAGCGAGACAGCCTGGAGCCCGGGCATGCGCTTGGGCAGCTGGCGACGCGTCCCGGACGCTCGATGCGGCGCGTGTATCAGCTGATGGCGCTCGCGCTGGCGGCCGGTGGGGTGGCGCTCGCGGCGCTGGGGTATCGCTGGCAGAGCCAGGTGGACGGCGTGCGTGCCGACGCCGCCGAGGTGCGTGAGTCGTACATGGCCAAACTGGTCGAGGTCGAGGAGACGCTCGGCAAGCCCGGGGCCATCACCAACGACATGGTGCCGATGATGGCGCTGATCCGCGAGGTGGATCAGGCGACACGCAGCAGCGAGATCAAGCGACCGCCGGGCCGACCGGTTGTCAGAGAAATCGAGACGCTATCGTTCCTGCTCGGGGAGCTTGGTGATCGGGTCGAGTTGCAGAAGATCGACGCGGGTGTCCAGGCGATCACGGTCGAGATGACGACCGAAGACGCCACGATCCTTGACAGGATTAATGCGTTGCTCAATGAACTGGGTATGAACGAGGGGGCCGTGCGCTGGCTCGCCAGTTCGCGACAAAGCGGCAGCCGATACACGATCACGATGGTCGGCCGCTGGCAGCGGGAAGGCGGCCGATGAGCGACCACGATACACAGACTTCATCCGTCAGCCGCAGCCAGCTCGCTGCGCAAGCGGCAGCGCAGGCGGAGCGGAACAAGCCCAAGCTCGTCCTCGCGATTGGTGTGCTTGTATTGCTTGTTGGTGTCATCTATCTGTTTGTTGGCCGCTCGGCGCTCGGATCCGCCATTGCCGAGAGGCGGCGGGAAGTGGGCTCGTATAGCACCGTGCAAATGCAGCAGGTCCGGCTGGATCAGTTTATAAATGGCCAATCGAGCGGTGAACGTCCGTTCGTGCCGGTGCCAAACTTCACAACGTTGGCCGAGAATGCCGCTCGATCGGTCGGTCTAACGCCGCTGCCCACACTCAATCGTCAGCAGGAGACGCGAGAGGGCGACCTCACGCTTCGCACGTATCAATACGACCGCGTGATCAGCCGCGACCTCGAGGCGTTGCTGGGCTGGGTCGCACAAGTCGAGAAGATGGTGCCGGGGGTGGAGATCTCCCGGCTGGAACTGAGCCCGTCGCGCACGCAGTGGCAGCTTTCGATTACGTTTGTCAAGCCGGAGCTTTCTTCATGACCTACCGAGCGTTGGCGGTTGCCATCCTGGCGTGCTGTGCCGCGGGCCTGGGCTGCGCGGATAAGAAGCAGCAGTTCGTGAACGACCTGAGCCCGATGGTCGAGGACAACACCGCGCAAAAGCGCGAGGCGATCCAACTCGTCGACCAGGCGTTCAAGGTGTACTACGACCAGGACCGCGAGGAAGAGAAGCGTGTGCGCGAGGCGGCGCAGTTGCTCGAGCGGGCGATCCGCCTCGATCCTGGCTTTGCCACCGCCCGGCTCAACCTGGGCGTGCTGAACCTGGAGCAAGACAACCTGCCGACGGCGGTCTCGCTGCTGCGTGACGCCCAGCGGCTGATGCCAGGCGACCCGCGGCCCAGCTATCACCTGGGCGTTGCCTACTACCGCATGGGCCATGGCAAAGCTGCGATCGAGACGTTCCTGACGGCGCTTCAGATCGATCAGGCCGACGTGATGTCGGCCCGCGGGCTGGCGCTCTCGTGCCGGAGCATCCACTACGCCGACGACACGACGCTCGAGGTGCTCGAACGCTCGCAGATGATGGAGGCCGACGAGGACTGGCGGCACCTGATCGATCGCGAGATCACCCGGCAGAAGCGCCAACTGGACATGAAGTGAGCAGCCATTGAGCAAGAATTCCCCGAACCAAACGAGCTCAAAGAAGCCCGGCGCGCTGCGTCAGGTCGCGACCCTTGTGGTGGCCCTTGCCATCGCGGGAGTGGCGGCCATGGTGATCTTGCCAAAGCTGCAAGGGAGCACCAGCGGGCCGGTGCGTCTGGACATCATCAACGGCACGCAGGGCTCGATGCTCGAACTCGAACTGAACCTGCGCGTGCCGGCGAGTGAGAGTGTTGGTACGTTGCCCACGTCCATCGCCATGGGCGGGCTGGTGACGGCCTACGAAGGGCTCGGCCCGGTCCGGGTCGAGTCCATCGGCTACGTGAGCGGCGCCGATGGCAACCCGGTGACGCATCGTGTCGATGCGACGATCGAGCCGGGCGGCACGATGGTGCTGCGCGTGCGCGCCGACGGCGTGGCGGTCGATGCGACCGAGGCTCCGCCTGAAATGCCCTGAGTGTCTTTCGGTTACAGCCGTTCGGCGGCCAGGCTTGCGAGCGTTGAGCGCTCGCTCCGCAGCAGCATGACGTGGCCGACGAGGCCCAGACCCTTCATCTTCTCCACGGCGTACGACAGGCCGTTGGATGAGCTGTCGAGGTATGGGTTGTCGATCTGGCCGATGTCGCCGGTGAGCACGAGCTTCGTGCCCTCGCCCACGCGGCTGGCGATGGTCTTGACCTCGTGGGGCGTGAGGTTCTG
>JBITAB010000282.1:0-1091 GCA_044439825.1 Phycisphaerales bacterium JB064
TAGCGGAGGGCGACCTCGGGGGTCAGGCTGCGGCCGGTAATGCCCCGCATGCCGCTGACGCCGAGCATGAGGGGGGCGGGGGGCTGGTTTTCAGACTTTTGTGCCATGGTGGCGAGGCTAGGCCCGGACGGTGCGGCCTTGGGCGGTGTCATGGGTATAGATGAAAGGAGCCCAGCCATGAGAACCCCAGCGATACTCCTCACCGTTTTGTGCGGCCTGGCGGCCGGCCCGGCGGTCCAGGCCTTCCCGGCGGCGGCCGCCGCCAGCGTCCAAGTGCAGGCGGCCGAACGCAACGCGGCCCTGGACTACTGGCGTCTGATCACCCTGGAGCACGGCGGTGACGACCTGTTCGAGCAGGCCGGCCTGGCATTGCGCCTGATGCACCCAGGCGAAGACGCGGAGGAGCCGCCCGCCGACGAGCCCGCAGCCCTGAAGCCCGGGGCCGAGTTGGCCAATTCGCTGGCCGACCTGGACAGCTACTTCGACGACGTGGAGCGTGCCAGCCGGACGCCCTCGTGTGACTTCCAGATCCGCTACGAGGACGGCTATGCCGTGCTGATGCCCCACCTGGGCCCGCTCCGCAAGATCGGGCGGCTCATGGTCGCCGACGCTCGCCGGCTGGCGCTTGAGGGCGACTTCGCGGGTGCGGCCGAGCGCCTGGCGGCCACGCTCCGCCTGGCCCGGCACATGACCGGCGATCGCACGCTCATCAGCTCGCTGGTTTCGGTCGCGATCTCGGATCAGGCCATGAAGGAGGGGCTGTGGCTGCTCGAGCGATCGCAGGACGCCCCGGCGGTGCGTGAGGCCCTGGCCGCGGGTGTCGGGCGATTCCCGCAAGATGACCCGTACTTCGTCGAAGGCGCGCTGCGTGTGGAGCGGGACATGATCGGCCTGCTGGCACGGCAGTTCTCCGGGCCCAAGGCCGGCCAGGACTTCCTGGACGCCTTCGCCACGACGCTGTCGCCCGAGACCGATGAGCCTGCACGCGCCATCGCGGCGATGAATGCCCAGCAGTTCAAGGCCGAGACCGAGCGTGGGGTGGACGCTTTCGACCTGATCCTTGAAGCATGGCGCAGCGACGACCCGGCCAA
>JBITAB010000282.1:1191-6874 GCA_044439825.1 Phycisphaerales bacterium JB064
GCCGACGACGTGGTGCAGGGCGTCTTCCTGGGCATCCTCAAGATGCGTCGCAAGGCACTGCGAGAGGTCCGTTGCCCGGCGGCCTGGTTGTGCACGCTGACGCGCCGGGCCGCGCTGAACGACCGCCGCGCGGCGGGCAGGGCGAGCCGGCGTGAGGCCATGGCGCCGCGTACCGAGCCATCGAACCACCCGGCGGTGGATGTTCACGAATTGCTCGACGCCGCTCCGCAGGAGTGCCGCGAAGCGCTCGTGCTCCGCCACGCGTACGGCTTCACGCTCGAACGGCTGGCCGAGGCATTGGGCGTCTCGCGATCGACGGCCGCCGATCGCTACGCCCGGGGATTAGCATTCGCCCGAGCGAGGTTGGCCGATGAGCCGGCGAAAGGAGAAGCCCAGCATGTCGGATGAACGAGCCATCTTGGAGCAGTTGGGCCACACCCAAGCCGGGCCGATGCCACATGGACTTGGCAAGGCCGTCGCACGGCGTCGGGCGATCGTGCGCGGCCAGCGGGCGGCCGCCATCGTGAGCGTGCTTGCGGTCGTCGCGACGGTTGGCTGGGTGATGATGCCCAGTGCTGGACCCGCCGAGCCCGACCGGATCATCGTGACCAATCCGACGCCATCGGACGGCCCCTCGGTCCGGTTTGCCGAGGCTTCGGTGCTGGCCCTGCGGTTGGCCGACCCGGACCAGCCCTGGCCCACGGCTCCCGCAGCGTTCATTCCGAGCGAGGGGAGGCCCACCGTGCTCGGGCTGCGTCAGCGGGAGCTTGCCGAGGGATCATCCCCGGCCTCGTGAAGCCCCCCCGGGGCATGGGCCGATAGTGCTGGGGCATGGTCCTTTGCCCTTCCAAGAGCCTCTTTGGCGTTCTGGCCGCCTTTGTGCTGGCCGTGCTATCGCCGATGGCGGCGGGACAGATCCCCGAAGAGGACGTGGGCGAGGGATCCCACGAGATCAACCGCCCCGCCTCGATCGGGCGGATCGCTCGGCACTTCGATTTTGAAGAGCGCAGCTTCAACGCGTTTGACGTGCCGCTCTACTGGATCCGTGCCCAGCACGACCCGGAGGTCCGCCAACGGCCGGGCTTCCCGATCACCAACCTGGGACATCTCGACTATGCCTCGCCGGCCACGAGCGGCTTTGGCTCGGTCAGGCTCGACACGGTTGGCGGCAGCACCAGCCTCAGGCTCGAACCAGGCGTGGTTCCGGTCTTCCCGTCGGTGCAATATGCCGTTGGCGTGATGGTCCGCGTTGATGGGCTCGAGAGCGCCCGGCCGCGTTTGGCAGCCCGGCTGCTCGACGAGGAAGGCCAGCCGATCGCCGGCGCTTCGGCCAGCCGGGTGATCGAGCCGCCGATCGATGGCGGCTGGAGCAACGGCTACATGCCGGTGCTGCTCAAGATGCCATCGGCCCCGGATAATGCGGTCTCCGTGCAGATCGACCTCGAACTCGTGCAACAACAGCAGATCAACAACGAGCAGCACGCCGACTATGCGCTCTGGAAGGAAGACTACAGCGGCTCGGTGTGGTTCGACGACGTGGTGGTTGTCCAGCTCCCGACCGCGACGCTGCAGACCAGCCGTGCGAGCAACGCCTTCCTGGCTGGTGAGAGCCCCGAGTTGCTCGCAACCATTCGCGACCTCTCGGGCGACCCCATGAACGTCGACCTGATCGTGCGTGATCTCGACGGCACGATCGTCGCCCAGAGGCACGAAGAGTTCGGGATGGGAACGCGCGAGCTCCGCTGGCAGCCCACGCTCCCGGCGCTGGGCTGGTACGAGGCCGAACTGGTCGTGAGCGTCGGGCAGACGCCCATGCTGCGGTTGCATGAGAGCTTTGTGTGGTTGCCACGATCCCAACCGTCGATGTCGGCGGCGGCCACCATGGACAACATGGCGCCCGATCGGCAGGCCATCATCGCCCTGGCGGATCGTCGCCGGCTCGGCGTAACGCTGCCCTCGGGCAAGAACGAGATTGTCCCCGACCTTGCGGGCGAGTTGCTCGACCGCAGCGGCGCTCGCGCGATGGTCGTGCCGGTCGAGGTCTCCCCCGGCACGCCCAACGATCCCGCTGCGCTCTCGGCGGGATGGGCGGACCTGGCCGAGCAGATCACCTCGATGCAGACACGCCTTGGGGCGCAGGCGTCGATCATGCTGACCGTGAGCGAAAGCGCGAGAGACACCGGGCACACGAGCCCGGGCGACCAGGCCTTCGCGGTGCTGGAGACCAGCGAGATCTGGGACAACACGCTCGTGGGGTTGATCGATCGGCTGGCCGAGGGTGTCAGCCGCTGGCATGTTGGGCCGCTGGGCACCGACGCCCTGGCGGGCACGCCCGCGAACGCAAAACGCCTGGCCACGATCGCGACGCGTATCGACCGCCTCGCGCCCGATCCGCGTGTCGGCGTGCCCTGGCCCGGGCAGTTTGATCCCGCGCAGGTTCCGCTGCCCGCAACCGAGCGACGCTGGGGGCTGACGGCACAGGCTCCGCCCGACGCGAGCGGTGAATGGGTGGCCGAGGTTGCCGATCGCATGAACGCGATGCTCGAACGCGGCGATATCGCCGAGGGCACGCTCGTGCTGCAGCCGCTGGATCCATTGGTGTATGGCAGGCGGGCAGCCGTCGGCGCGTTGTGCGATCAGGTGCTGGCGTTCTGGGATGCGCTGACCACGCCAGAGATTCCCCCTGGCCTCGAGTACCCGCTGGCCCCGCTCCGTCTGGTCCTGCGCGACGCATGGGACTGGGACGAGCAGCACGAGGCCCGGGGCCCGGAGATTGCCGCGACGCTCACCGCCTGGCGCGGGCTGGGCGATCGGCTCGTCGGCCTGCGACGCATCTACGAGTTCGAGACCATCGACGGCGTGCGGGCCACGGTTTACGAGCCCATCCTGCCGCGCACCGACGGCTCGGGCGGGCTTCTCGTGCTGCGTCCGGCCAAGGGGTTGCGCTCGCAGCGATTCGAGTTGTACCTGGGCGAAAATCCCGTGCGGGTCTTCGACGCCTTTGGCAATGCCAGCAACCTCGAGCCGATCGAGGTGCCCGAAGAGTTCGTCCCTACAGCACGCCTGGTGCACCGCATCGAGCTGGGAGACCTGCCGGTCTTCGTCGAGAACATCGACACCGACCTGCTCATGTTCATCGCGTCGCTGCGGCTCGAGCCGGAATTGCTGCCGGCGATCGACATCGAGCATCCCGCCGCGCTGGTCATGCGCAACCCGTGGCCCGGCGTCACCAGCGTGCGGGCGCGCGTGGTGTCGCCCGGCGGCTTCGCGGGCCAGGCCGTGTCCGAGCGTTCCTGGGAGATCGCCCCCCGGCTGATGGACCTGCTGCTCGAGGGCGGGCAGGAGCGGCGCACGCCCCTGAACATCCGCTTCAAGCGCAGCGAGCCGGCCGGCCGCAAGAGCCTTGGGCTCGAGATCGACCTGCGTGGCGAGAACTCGGCCCGCCGCATCCGCGTGGACGTGCCCTTCCGCATCGGGCTGGACTACCTCGACGTGACGGCGACGGCCCGGCGGGCCGAGGGTGGCGTGCTGGTGACCGCCGAGGTTCGCAACCTGGGCCAGCGTCCCGTGACGCTGGAGACCACGGCCATCGCTCCGGGCGTTGGCCGCCAGCGGGCCATCATCCCCCAGCTTGCGCCGGGCACGACCGCGCGGCGTGAGTTGCTGCTGCGCGGCGCCAGCCTCACGAGCGGGGCCGAGCGCATCATCCTGGCGATCGAGGACGTCGACGTCGGTGCGCGGCTGAACTACCAGGTCGACGTGCCCTGACGATCAGCCCTCTCGCTGCAAGAGCCAGATCGCGTAGCCCAGCATGGGCTGTTCCATCGGGTCGCCTTCCTCATCAACACAGCCCAGCAGGGTGAATGGCGAGCGTTCGATCACGCCTTCCCACTCGCCACGGTCGTAGGTGCGCAGGCGATAGGCCGAGGGGATGGTCTGTGTGCCGCCGGGTCGGGTCACATGCAGCACGTTGTGCACCTGCTCGAAGCGATCGCCACGCTCCTCAGGCGGGATGAACTGGACGACCTGGCGCACGCCGAGCGATCCACGCGCCCCCTCCCACACGTCCTCGCTGGGCTGCTCGGCGCCGTACACGCTCAGGCTGAGGCCGACGGCGTACACACCGCCGGGCTGCAGCGCGTCGTGCACGCGACGCAGGTGGTTAAGCAGGTCGTCATCACTCTCGAGGTGGCGGATGGTGTTGATGGGGTTGAACGCCAGCGCGAAGCGCCAGCCGCGCGCCAGTTCGTCCGCGTCGAAGCCCTCCATCGTCGCCACACCAAGGCGATAGAGCGAGGGCTCGACGCCGCGCAGGCGGTCGGTGGCGTAGTCGATCATGGCGGGCTCGGCGTCGAACCCGGCGATGCGCACACCCCGGGCGATGGCGGCACGCACGTAGCGGCCGCTGCCGCACGCGGGCTCGAGCCAGGGCCCGCGCGAATCGAGCCCCAACCGCTCGCAGACGCGCAGCAGCCCGCGGACCTCGTCGGCCGTCCCCGCGCTGTGCAGCACGTCGTAGAGCGTGGGCTCGTCGTAGAATCCCTCGGCCAGGGCCGGGCCTTCGGGCTCGGGGCCAGAGTCGGTTGGAGGGGTGACAGGGGGGCTCGGCTCGCGCGTCTCGCTCACCGGCGAGCGTAGACGCCAGCGCCCGCCCAAGCCCCGACCGACTTCATGCATCGCGAGGAGGAAGCCAGAGCCATGCCGATCCGTCTGTTCGCCGTCGTGCTCGCGTGCTTCGCGTTCGGCTGCGTGGCCGCGTCCGCGCCCGTTGCACCCGCACCGACGACCGCTTCTCCATCGACGACCACCACCAACGAGCCCCTGCGTGTGTTCGAGGCCGCGGGCCGCACGGTGATCGTCGACGCCGCGCGGCGCATCGTGCTCTTCGATGGCGCCCCGCTCGAGGGCGCGACCCAGGCGGTGGGGGCAGCCGAGTTCGGAGGCCGCCTCTTCATCGCCCAGCGCGACGCGGCCGTGCTCGTCTACGACCTGCCCGCGCCCGAGACCGACGGCCCGCCCACGCTCGTGCAGCGCGTCGAGCACCTGGGCCGCGAGCTGAGCGACATCATCGCCGTGCCCGAGGGCGACCGCGTGCTCGCGCTCGCCGCCGGCAGCACCGAGGTCTTCGGCATCAGCGTCCACGAGCAGAAGCTCCTGGACGACGGCTCGGTGGACGAGCCCGCGTACGTCGACCACGCCCGCTTCTTCGAGTTCCTGCGTGATGAGCATGGCGACACGGCCGTGCCCCGCCTGCTGGCCCTGGGCCCCCAGTCGCTGGCGCTCGTGACCGACCGCGAGATCCTCGAGCTGTTCCACCTCGACCGCAGCTACCGCGTGCTGGGCCGCACGCCGCTGCCCGAAGGCGTGGCCCGCGTCGAGGGCCTGGTCTACACCGGCTCACGCTGGATCCTCGCCGGGCTCGACACCAGGGCCGAGCCCGTGCTGCTGATCACCGAGAAGCTCGGCCCGTGGAAAGGCGTCGAAGAACTCATGCGTGATGCGGAGCGGAAGGCCGCGGGCGAGAGCGGTGGGGCAGAAGCCGAGGGCGACGCGGCCGACCCGGACACCGAGCCGAGCGTCTGGACCGACCTGGGCGTCGCGACGCTCGACGCCGCCCTCGAAATCGACGGCCAGCCCATCGCCTGGCTGCCCGCTCGCTTCACGTTCTCCGAGCCCGGCTCGG
>JBITAB010000283.1:0-1986 GCA_044439825.1 Phycisphaerales bacterium JB064
TCGCCGTCGAAGTCGGCGCGTGGGTCGCCGATGTCAAAATAGATCTGGAATCCGAGGAAGTCGAAGATGGTCAGTGCGCCGTCGCCGTCCAGATCCACTGGGCAGGGGGCGGTCGCGCATTGGTTGAGCAGCACGCTCACGGTGTCCGCATCGCGGTTGGCCACCGCAAGGTCGGCGTCGCCGTCGCCATCCAGGTCCGCCAGCGCCACGCTGACCGACCCGGACCCGCTTTGAAAGAGCCAACGGGGGCTGAAGCCGCCGCGACCATTGTTGAGCAGCACACCCACGTAGCTGGAGTAATGGGCAACGACGATGTCGCGGTCGCCGTCGCCGTCAACGTCCGCGAGCGCAACGCTCGTTAAGTTGCTGGCCACGAAGTAGCGCCGCGGAGCGGCGAAGAAGCCGTCGCCGTCGTTCAGCAGCACGTTTACGTCCTGGCCGTCGAACTCGGCCGTGACCATGTCGGCGTCGCCGTCGCCGTCCAGGTCCGCCAGCGCCACGCTCCGCGGGCCGTCGCCGGCGGCGAAGATCTGCGACGAGGCAAAGCCCCCCTGGCCGTCGTTGAACAGCCGGAGCACGCCGTCGGAGCCGGGCACCGCCACCGCCATGTCGATGTCGCCGTCGCCATCCAGGTCCGCCAGCGCGACCTGTGTCGGTACCCGCCCAAGGGTGCTCACACGCTGCTCGGGGGCGAAGGTGGCGTCGCCATTATTCAGCAGAACGCTGGCGTCGGTGGTGAAGTTGTTGGCGACGGCCATGTCAACGTCGCCGTCGCCGTCCAGGTCCGCCAGCGCCACGCTCACGGCCCGCAGCCCTGCCTCGAAGAGCCGCGGGTCGGCGAACGTGCCGTCGCCATTGTTCAGCAGCACGTACACCCCGTCGGCCACGCGATCGGCCACCGCCAGGTCGGCGTCGCCGTCGCCATCCAGGTCTGCGATCGCAACCGACATGGGCTGCGGACCCGCGCCGTCGCGGCGTGCCGACACAAAGGACCCCTCGCCGTTGTTCAGCAGCACGGCGACGTCGCCGCTGTCTTCGCACGCCACCACCAGGTCGGCGTGGCCATCGCCATCCAAGTCGCCGATCGCCACGGATGATGGTTGATCGCCCGCGCCGTAGAACGCCTGGGGCGCGAAGAGTTCGCTTGGGTCGCAGCTTTGACCGAAGGCCTCGGGGGCCGAGGCAAGAAGTTGGAATAGGCCGGCTGTCAGGGCCAGCGTAGTTGCGGCGTGTGTGCGGGGCATGGTCGGCTTTCTCTGGTGTTGGGGTCCGATGGCGTCGCGATGGCCCCGGCGTGCGAGCCGCCAGAATACCGCAAACCCGTTGGCTTTTCAAGGGATTTCTGGCCGCCGACAGCCCCATCCCGTGCCTGCCGCATCCGGGCTTTGAACGTGGCACACACGAACTCGGTTGCACGGCGGGCGGTCATCAATCCTGCTTAACGGCCATGCGAGAGGCTCGTGGGCGTCATGGATGGCCCGGGACCGCTCTCGAATGACTTGGCCGCCCATCCAAGACGGCCCCGCGCGGGTGAGCGGGCAGTCACGGGCCCGCAGGCGTGGGCTGGGGCGTCCGCCACGCCAGGGCCTGGAGGCGTTCGAGCAGGGGGTGGGCGTCGCGGGCGGCGGGGGTGGCGCCGGTGAGGGAGATGGCGAAGCGGCGCGAGCCGTTGTGGTCGTGGATGTCGATCAGGGCCACCGAGAGGTTGGGCGGGGGCGACCAGTCCTCGCCCGGGCGGATGCGCTCTGGGTTGGTGGGGTTGGCCAGCGTGGTCGGGCCGACGAGCCGCCAGAGGCGGTCGATCTCGGAGGGGTGCAGGCGGCGGAGGATGGGCGGGTAGACCGGCTCGGGCGGCATGGGCCGATCGGTCGTGCGGGGCTGGTGGGTGCCGAAGCGGAGGGTGCCGTCGGGCTCGAGGAGGTAGACGCCCGAGGAGAACCGCCTCGCGGCGAGGGTGTCTCGCACGTAGACCTCGGCCCGGATGGA
>JBITAB010000283.1:2086-6794 GCA_044439825.1 Phycisphaerales bacterium JB064
GGCTCTGGGCATGCCTGAGCGTACGGCGGCAGGTGCGTGCGGGCTGGCGCGAGAGATGGGCTGGGGCCATACCCTTGGCCCCTATGGACGCAAGCCTCACGTGGCTCGCCTCCCTTGTGGGGGCCGAGGGAGCAGATTCGCCTCTGACGGTCGAGGAGGTCGACGCCGCGCTGACGGCGGCGGGCTTCCCGCTGGACGGCGTGGAGCCCAAGGGCGACGACGCGCTGCTGGACGTCGAGGTGACCAGCAACCGGGGCGACTGCCTGTGCCACCTGGGGTTGGCCCGCGAGATCGCGGCCATGACCGGGCGCGTGCTGTCGCCGCGGGAGATCGGCGAGGTTGATCGTGGGCCGGCGGTCGGCGATCACCTGACGCTGGTCAACGAGTGTGCGGGTGGCGAGCGGCCGGCCTGCCCGACGTTCACGGCCCATGTCATCCTGGGCGCCACCATCGGCCCGAGCCCGGCATGGCTGAAGGACCTGCTCGAGAGCGTGGGGCAGCGGTCGATCAACAACGCCGTGGACGTGACCAACTGGCTGAACCTCGAGCACGGCAATCCAAGCCACGTGTTCGACCTGGACAGGCTCGAGGGTCGCAGGCTCGTGATCCGCGAGGCCGCCGAAGGCGAGACGCTGACAACGCTCGATGGCGTGTCTCGGAAGCTGCGCGGTGGCGAGGTCGTCGTGGCTGATGGATCGAAGGCGACTTCGCTGGCGGGCGTGATCGGCGGGAAGGACTCGGAGGTCAGCCAGGGCACGACGAACATCGTGCTGGAAGTAGCCACGTGGGACCCCGCGCGGGTGCGTGCGGCCAGCCGGGCGCACGCCGTGCGGACGGACGCGAGCCACCGCTTCGAGCGCGTGGTCGACCCGCGCACGTGCCTGCCCGCGGCCGAGATGGCCGCACGGCTGATTGCGCAGCTTACCGGCGGCACGCTGTGCGAGGGCGTGCTTGTGGAGGGCGCGCCCATGCCCGAGGCGAGGGCGATCACGCTGCGGCCTCAGCGGTGCGCGGCGGTGCTGGGCATCGAGACGCCCGCGGACGAGATCGTGCGCTTGCTGCGCTCGGTCGATATCGCCGTGGGCGTGGAGGGCGACGCCCTGGCGTGCACCCCACCGCCGCAGCGGGCCCATGACGTGGTGCGCGAGATCGACCTGATCGAGGAGATCGCCCGGCTGCGGGGCTTCGACGCGGTGCCACTGGCGCGCAGGCTTGCCATCAAGGCCCAGCCGCCGCAGCCGGCCGAGCAGGCGATGGGCGCGATTACCAGCGCGCTCACCGCTCTTGGGTTCTACGAGGCGGTGACGTTCAGCTTCACGGGCCCCGACAAGGCGACGCCCTTCCTGCCGAGCGGCGCATCGCTGGTGAATGTCGACGACGATCGCCGCGGGGCCGAGCCGACGCTGCGGCCAAGCGTGCTGCCGAGCCTGCTGACGTGCCGTCGAGTCAATCGCGACGCGCAGGTGCACCAGCCCGGCGGCGTGCGGCTGTTCGAGGTCGCGGCGACGTACTGGTCGATGGCCCAGGGCAGCAACGAGGAGTCTCGCCGGCTTGCGATGCTGGTGGACGCCGGCGGCGAGGGCGCCAAGGCCAGCGCCGAGGACGTGCAACAGGGCGTGCGCGTGATGAAGGCGGCCATCGAAGCGATGGCGGCGCTGTGCGTTGGCCATGAGGCCAGGGTGCGGGTCGAGCTTGGCGGCGAGCTGCCTCAGGCGATGGACGCGGCGAACTCTGGGCGCGTGCTCATCGAGCCGGGCGCGGGGAAGGACGCCGTTCGATTGGGTTATATCGGCCTGCCGACGAAGGAGACGCTCGCGCTGTTCGACCTGCAGCGGCCGGTGATCGTTGCCGAACTCGACGTGGTCGCGCTGCTCACGGCCTACCCCCCCACGCCCCGCGTGCGATCGCTGCCGGCCTTCCCGGGCATCGAGCGCGACCTGTCGGTGGTCGTGCCGGCCGCGACGCCCTGGGCGAGCATCGAGTCTGCCGTGCTGGGGCTTGGGCTCGAACGATTGCAGAGCGTGGCGTTCGTGGGCACGTACGCGGGCAAGCAGGTGGGCGAGGGACGCAAGAGCGTCACCCTGCGCATGGCCTACCGCGACGACACGCGCACCATGCGCCACGAAGAGGTGGACCCGCAGATGGCACGGGCCGTCGAGGCGTTGCGTGAGGCCGTGGGCGCCGAAGTCCGCGGCTAGTTGGCCACGATATTGACCAGCCGTCCGGGCACGGCGATGACCTTGCGCACCGTCTTGCCCTCGAGCAGCGGCTTGACCTCGGGGTGTTCGAGCGCGATGGCCTCGAGCCGCTTCGCATCGGCGTCGGCGGGCACCATGATGCGGGTCTTGACCTTGCCGGCGAGCTGCACGGCGACCTCGACCTCGTCGTCGACGAGCTGGCTCTCGTCGTACTTGGGCCACGCGCTGTTGTAGAGCGTAGAGACCTGCTGGCCCGCGTGGTCGACGCCGCCCAGCCGCTCGTGCAGCTCGTCGGCCGTGTGCGGCGCGAAGGGCGCGAGGACGGCCGCCAGGCGGCGGGCCTGCTGCTGGGTGAAGATCACGCCGGAGCCGGCCTTGTTGGTGGCGAGGTTCACGAGCTCGATCATGGCCGCGATGGCGGTGTTGAAGCTGAGGCGTTCGATGTCGCCCTCGACCTTGGCGATCGTGCGGTGCAGTTGCTTCTCGACGTCGGCATCGGCGGCATCGGCCAGGCGGGGCTGGCCCGATTCCTCGTCGATGATCAGACGCCACAGACGCTGCAGGAAGCGGTGCAGCCCCATGATGTCACGGGTATTCCAGGGCTTGGAAGCCTCGAGCGGGCCCATGTACATCTCGTAGATGCGGAAGGTGTCCGCGCCGTATTCGGCGATCACGTCGTCGGGGTTGACGACGTTCTTGAGGCTCTTGGACATCTTGGCGATGGTCTGCGACACGGGCTCGCCCGTCGCACGCTCGATGTACTTCGGCGCTTCGTCGGTGCCCACATTGTCCACGGCGTCGGTGGCCACAAGGGTTTTGTCCTTGCGCTGATAGGCAAAGCTCGTGATCAGCCCCTGATGGAACAGCTTGCGGAAGGGCTCGGGCGCATCGACGTAGCCCAGGTCGTGCAGCACCATGTGCCAGAAGCGGGCGTAGAGCAGGTGCAAGACGGCGTGCTCGGAGCCGCCGATGTAGAGGTCGACGCCGCGATCGCCCAGCCAGTAGGCCTGGGCCTCGGGCGAGCAGAAGGCCTCGTCGTTGTGCGGGTCGGCGTAGCGCAGGTAGTACCAGCAGCTGCCCGCCCAGCCGGGCATGGTGTTGGTCTCGCGATAGACCACGGTGTCGGGATCGAGGGCCGAGCAGCCCGCCTCGCCCGCGGTCGTGCGCACCCAGTTGCTCGCCTTGGCCAGCAGGGGCTGGGGGTCTTCGCTCTCGGCAGGCTCATAGTCGGCGATGTCGGGCAGCTTGACGGGCAGGGCGTCGCCATCGACGGCGTAGTGGTTGCCGTCCTCGGTGAAGACGATCGGGAAGGGCTCGCCCCAGTATCGCTGGCGGCTGAAGAGCCAGTCGCGCAGCTTGAAGTTCACGCGGCGGCGGCCGATGCCCGTCTCGTCGAGCCACTCGGTCAGGCGGGCCTTGGCCTTGGCGGTGGGCATGCCGTCGAGCGACACGCTCTTGCCCTCGACCGTGGCCGACGAGTTGGCGGCGTAGCCGTTGCCCTCGTAGCAGCGGCCCTGGTTGGCAAAATATGTGCCGCTGTCGAACACGCGCTTGAGCTTGTCGAAGCTCTCGCCGAAGAGGCTCTCGATGGTATCGACCCACTGTGCGCGCACGGCCCCGCGCCAGCGGGCGGTGTCGGCCAGGTCGGCGGGCGTGAGCTCGATCATCGCCTTGCGCTCGTCGGGCACGGGCTTCTCGCCGCGGCGGTTGACGCGCACGTGGGTGAGCGCCTCGTCGAAGCCGGCGGGCGTGACGTCGTTACTGGTGACGTAGCCCAGCATGTCGGCCAGCGTGGTCAGCCAGTCCTGGTCGTCGGTCTCGCCCGGCGCGGCGTGCTTGGAGTAGTACGCCATGGCCGAGATCGCCAGCGGGTACACCACGTCGCGGATGGGCAGCTCGAACTTTTCGGCGAACGCGTAGTCGCGATCGTCGTGCGCGGGCACGGCCATGATGGCGCCGTAGCCATAGCCCATGAGCACGTAGTCGGCCACATAGACGGGGATGCGCTCGCCCGTGACGGGGTTGATCGCGTGCAGGCCGGTGAAGACGCCGGTCTTCTCCTTGGCGGCCTGGCGGTCGACGTCGGCGGTGTTTCGCGCCTTCTCGGCGTACGCGCGCAGCTCGTCGGCCGGCGTCTGCGGCCTGGGCGTGCGCAGCACGGCGTCAACGACCGGGTGCTCGGGCGCGATCACCATGAACGTGGCGCCGAAGATGGTGTCTGGCCGCGTGGTGAAGACGCGCAGGGCGGGCGGCAGGTCGGCGTCGATCTCCGGATCGCTGGTGTCGATGTCCAGGTCGAAGTCGACCTCGGCCCCCTCGCTCTTGCCGATCCAGTGGCGCTGCTTGGTCGCGGTGTCCTCGGGCCAGTCGACGGTGTCCAGGCCATCGAGCAGGCGCTGGGCGTAGGCGGTGATGCGCAGCATCCACTGCTTCAGCGGCTTGCGATACACCGGGTGCCCGCCGCGCTCGCTGCGGCCGTCGATGACCTCCTCGTTGGCCAGCACGGTGCC
>JBITAB010000284.1:0-6774 GCA_044439825.1 Phycisphaerales bacterium JB064
TCGTCGCCCTTGGCGAAGGCGTCGGCGAAGCGGATGGCGGCCTTGACGATGGCTTCGTCATCCTTGAGGACGCTGATGCCTTCGGCCGCGGTGACGCGGGCGTCGATGCCGTCCATGCCGGCGAGGACGTTGGCGACGTCGACGCGGGCGGGCGGTGGCGGCGGGGGTGGCGGCGGCGGAGGAGGCGGCGGGGGTGGCGGCTCCTTGCAGGCGGTCAGGACGACCGGGATGGCCAGGAGGCCGACCTTGATGGCCCGGCTTACTGCCTTGCTCGCGGTGCTCGAGGTCTTCATGCGTCGCTCCGTCTGGGTGGTTTCCCGATGGTCTGGGAGAGGCCAATGGGCCCAGTGGTGATTCGTGTGGATGTGGGAGCCGGTTCGCGGCTTCCTGTGGCAGGTTAGGGCGGGTGTGACGGGGACGTTACCCCGTGCGGGAGGCCGGGGTTAGGGCGTGTCGTGGGTGGTGACGGCGATGGCGCGGTCGATGCGCTTCATCATGCCGGCCAGGCTTTTGCCGGGGGCCATCTCGTGCCATGTGGCGTTGTCGGCAAGGCCGGACGCGACCATTTGGGCCTGGAGGTTTTGGCAGCTCTGGGCCCAGCGGACGGGGTGGGTGAGCTGCTGGGCGAGGCGGGCGCGGATGGAGTCGGCCGAGGCCTCGTGGGGCTGCGCGGTGACGTTGGAGTAGACGGGGCAGGCGGCCAGGGCGTCGGCGTTGATGGGGGCGGCGGCGAGGGCCTCGGCGAGGCGATCGGCGGCGGGCTCCATGAGCGGGGAGTGGAAGGCGCCGGCGACGGGGAGCGGCGTGGCGCGGAGGCCCATGTCCTTGGCGGCGGATTCGGCGCGGGCGATGGCGTCGGCGTCGCCGCTGATGACGACCTGGCCCGGGGCGTTGAAGTTGGCGCAGACGAGGACGCCCGACTCGCGGGCTTTGTCGCAGACCTGGTTGGCCTGGTCTTCGTCGCAGCCGATGAGGGCGAGCATGCCGCTGGGTGTTGCCTCGGCGGCGTCCTGCATGGCTCGTCCGCGGAGGGTGACCAGGCGGAGGCCGTCCTCGAAGGCGAGGACGCCGGCGAGGTGGAGGGCGGTGTATTCGCCCAGGCTGAGGCCTGCGGTGGCGACAGGGGCCAAGGCGCTATCGCCCGAGGTTTCGCGGAGGCCGTGCCATGCGGCGACGGAGCAGGCGTAGATGGCCGGCTGGCTGACGTCGGTGCGGTTGAGGGTCTCGGCTGGGCCGTCGAAGCAGAGGGCGCTGAGGGGAGCGCCGAGCTGGCTGGCGAGGACCTTGTCGGCCTGATCGAAGATGGCGCGGGCGGCGGGCGAGGCGTCGGCCCAAGCGCGGCCCATGCCGACGGCCTGGGCGCCCTGGCCTGGACAAAGGACGATGGCTCTCTCGCTCATGTGGCAAGGGCTCCGTGATTGGAGGGGCGTGGGGTTGGCTTACAGGCGCCAGAGGCTGCTGCCCCAGGTGAGGCCGGCGCCGAAGCCGAGGAACATGACGAGTTGGCCCGGCTTGATGCGGCCGGCGGCCTTGAGCTCTGCGAAGCAGAGGCAGACCGAGGCGGCGACGGTGTTGCCGAAGCGATCGATGTTGACGTGGAGTTTTTCTTCGGGCAGGCCGAAGCGATCTCGCGCCGAGTCGAGGATGCGCTTGTTGGACTGGTGGCAGACGTAGTGGTCGACGTCTTCGGGCTTGAGGCCGACCTTGTCGAGCGTTTCCTGGATGAGGTCGCTGAAGGTGCTGACGGCGAACTTGAAGACGGCGCGGCCGTTCATGTGGAGGCAGTTGATGTCGACGCCGTGGCCTTCGTGGTCGAAGTCTGCGGGGTAGTCGTCGTCGATGCGGGGGATGAAGAGGTCTTCCCAGCGGCCGCCGTCGGTGTGCATGGCGCGGGCGAGGACGCCCTTGTCGGGGTCGTCGCTGCCGGTGACGACGAAGGCGCCGGCGGCGTCGCCAAAGAGGATGCTCGTGCCTCGGCCTCGGTTGGAGTAATCGACGTGGCGAGTGATGAGGTCTGCGCCGACGACGCCGACGCGTTTGGCGACACCCGAGCGGATGAGCGCGTCGACGGTGTTCAACGCGAAGACGAAGCCCGAGCAGGCGGCGTTGAGGTCGAAGGCGCCGATGTTGCCCGCGCCGATCATCGAGGCGATCTGGCATGCCGTGGCCGGCGTGGGCATGTCTGGCGTGGTGGTGGCGACGACGATCTGATCGAGGTCGGTGGGCTTGAGGCCCGCGTCGTCGAGGGCGTTCTGGAGGGCTTTGGTGCCGAGGGTGGCGGTGGTCTCGCCTAGCTCGCGTTTGGCGATGCGTCGCTCGGTGATGCCGGTGCGCTGGCGGATCCACTCATCGGTGGTGTCCATCATGCGCTCGAGGTCGGCGTTGGTGAGGACTGTCTTGGGCAGGGCCATGCCAGCGCCGAGGATGGTGGCCCCTACGCGGGCCCCTCCGGCGGTGTGCACGGTGCTCTTGTCGACGTGCTTGGTCTGGTGATCGCTCATGCTCGCTGGGACTCTAGAACCACATTGGGGTCCATGGCCTTCTCGACCTCGTCGATGCGATTGATCAGGACGTCGTTGAGGCCCAGGCGGATGTACTCGAAGCCGTTGCGGATGCTGGCCGCGATTGTCTTTGCCTTGCTGGAGCCATGGGCGATGATGTAGGTGCCGTTGACGCCCAGGAGGGGGGCGCCGCCGAGTTCTTCGTAGTCGCTCTTGCTGTAGAGGGCCTTGATGGCCGGCTCGAGACGGAGGGCGAGCTCGGGGTCTTCGGCGAAGATGGCCTGGGCGATGGCGCCGAAGAGGCTGCGTGCGAGGCCCTCGGCCATCTTGAGGACGGCGTTGCCCACGAAGCCGTCGGTGACGACCACGTCGGCGGCGCCGTCGAAGAATTCGCGGCCCTCGATGAAGCCGGTGAAGTTGATGCCGGGGGTGGCGGCGATGAGGTCTCGCGACTTCTGGATGAGGTCGGTGCCCTTGCCCTCTTCGGCGCCGATGTTCATGACGGCGACGCGGGGCTTCTCGATGTTGAGCACCGTGCGGGCGTAGGCCTCGGCCATGACGCCATATTGCCAGAGGTGGGTGGGCTGGGGCTCGGGGTTGGCGCCTGCGTCGCACATGACGACGGGGCCGGCGAAGCCCGGGATGGTGACGGCGATGCCCGGGCGGTGGACGCGGGGGAGCCGCTTGAGGTGCATGATGGCGGCCGAGACGCAGGCGCCGGTGTTGCCCGCGCTCAGGATGGCGTCGACGTGCTCTGGTGTGCCCAGGGTCTTGGGCGAGCCCATGGCGGCGCTCTTGACGATGGACGAGTCCGCCTTGGAGCGGACGGCCTTGGCCGGGCTCTCGCCCATGGCGATGACCTGGGTGGTGGGCACGAGGTCGAATGTGGAGGGGTCGACGCCTTGCTCGCGCGCGACGTCGAGGATGGCGTCCTTGTCGCCCACGAGGACGAGGCGGCCGCCTTGGGGGATAGCGCCGCTGGCCGGGTCGAGTGCCCGGAAACATCCTGCAAGGATGGCGTCGGGGGCGTGGTCGCCGCCCATGACATCAACGGCCAGGCGCATTACGGGGCCCCTTGGGCGCTCAGGCGGATGCTCAGGGCGTACCGAGCGTTCGGCATGGCGCAGGTGCGGAGCGGTCGATCAGTCACGCTCGACGCCGATCCCGAGCTTGGGAACGACGATGGTCAGGCCTGGGCGGTAGTAGCCCGACTGGCGGCAGGCCCGGTGGTGGTTCTTGGGCATGCTGGTGACGGGGCACAGGGTGACCTTGAAGGCCTTGAGGGAGTCGTGGGCGCGGCGACGGCGGGTGCGGCCGTGGGACTGGCGATGGGTTGGAAGCATGGCAATACACCTTTCGAAGGCTCGCCCAGAGGCGACGACGCCCGGCGGCCGATGGGCCCGAATGATACGCGGACAGGGAGACCGGACACGGGGCGTACAGCCGGCCGCATACGGACCTACACGATAAGCGCGGCGTGTGGCTTGGTCAACGCGTGAGGCGGGTGTGGCGTGGTCCGCATAGGCTGAGGGCGTGGCGAGCGAACCCCTGACAAGTGCCGAGCCTGCCGAGGCGACCGAGCTACCCGATGAGGCGATGGAGGCATTGCGGCGGGTGTGGGGGTATGACGCGCTGCGGCCGATGCAGGCGGCGGCCGTGGGGGCCGCGCTGGAGGGGCGTGACGCGCTGGTGGTGTTGCCCACGGGTGGGGGCAAGAGCCTGTGCTATCAGTTGCCGCCGCTGGTGAGCGGGAAGGCGACGGTGGTGGTGAGCCCCTTGATCGCGCTGATGCGGGACCAGGTGCGGGGGCTGGAGCTCAATGGGTATCCGGCGGCGGCGCTGCACTCGGCGGTGGATGGGGAGGAGGCTCGGGCGATCGAGAGCCAGCTCGTGAGCGGGGAGATCAAGCTGTTGCTGGCGGCGCCCGAGCGGATGGTGACGGCCGGGTTTCGCGGGCTATTGGCGCGGCTGGCGGACGCGGGGCGGCTGGGTGCGATCGCGGTGGACGAGGCGCACTGCATCAGCCAGTGGGGGCATGACTTCCGGCCTGAGTATCGGCGGCTGGCGGAGCTGCGTGAGGTGGCGCCGGGCGTGGCGATGCAGGCGTTTACGGCGACGGCGACGCCTCGCGTGCGGCAGGACATCATCGACCAGCTCGGGCTGCGCGAGCCGCGGGTGTTGGTGGGTGTGTTTGACAGGCCCAACCTGACGTATCGGGTGCGGGCTCGGCAGAGCGGGGCGCGTGCGGTGGAGCAGATCGCCGAGGCGATTGGCAGGCATCAGCAGGCGGGCGAGGGCGGTGCGATCGTGTATTGCATCAGCCGGAAGGAGACCGAGGAGTTTGCTGATGCGCTGCGTGGGATGGGGCTGGATGCGCAGCCCTATCACGCCGGTTTGCCTGCGCGGCAGCGGGATCATGTGGAGCGTGACTTCACGAACGAGTCGCTGGACGTGGTGTGCGCGACGGTGGCGTTCGGGATGGGGATCGATCGGAGCAATGTTCGGCTGGTGGTGCACGCGGCGTGCCCGAAGAGCGTGGAGGCGTATCAGCAGGAGGCGGGGCGCGCGGGGCGTGATGGCGAGCCGGCGGAGTGCCTGCTGCTGTTCAACCCGAGCGATGCGGGGCGATGGTCTCGGCTGATCCGGCAGAGCGCGGAGGAGGCTGGGGCCGATCCGCGGCCGCAGTTGGAGTTGATCCGTGAGGCGACGCGGTTTGTGGCGTTGATGCAGTGCCGGCATAAGGCGCTGAGCGCGTACTTCGGGCAGGAGTATGAGCCGCCGGCGGGGCGGCACAACTGCGGGGCGTGCGATGTGTGCCTGGGCGAGACGGAGGTGGAGGAGGACTCGCAGCGGGTGGCGCAGATCTTGATGAGTGCTGTGGCGCGGCTGGATCAGCGGTGGGGCATGGCGCATGTGACCGATGTCGTGCGCGGGGCGGGCAATGAGAAGATCAAGACCCAGGGGCACGATGGGCTGAGCGTGTATGGCTTGCTGCGCGAGAAGAGCCGCGGCGAGGTGCAGATGTACCTGGAGCAGTTGGTCGCGATCGGGGCGTTGGTGCGGCATGGCACGTCGACGGAGGCGGGGGGCGTGATCGAGACGCTGCGGTTTGGCGAGCACGGCAACGCGGTGATGAAAGCCGAGATGGCGGTGACGCTGGCGCGGCCGATGGGGTCTGGAAGCGTGCGGCGGGAGAAGGCCAAGGCGAGCCGGTCGGGGCGGCGGGCGAGCGAGGCGATCGTGCTGGACGCCGACGAGCAGGCGTTGTTTGAGCGGCTGCGTGCGGTGCGCAAGGAGATCGCGCTGGAGGGGGGCATCCCGCCTTACATGGTGTTCAATGACGCGACGCTGCGGGACATGGCAAAACGCCGGCCCCAGAGCCGGCGTGCGATGATGGAGATCAAGGGTGTTGGTCAGGCCAAGTGGGAGGCCTTCGGGGCGGCGTTTCTGGAGGCGGTTGCCGCGGAGTGAGGCGGGGCTGGCTTAGCCGCAGCCGGCGTCGAACTCGTTCTGGAAGGCCAGGAAGTCGAAGAGGGTGAGTTCGCCGTCGCCGTCGAAGTCGGCGACGAGGTCGCCGGCGTCGAAGGCGTTCTGGAAGGCGAGGAAGTCGAAGATGGTGAGTTGGCCGTCGCCGTCGAGGTCTGCGCGGCAGGCGAGGGACAACAGGGTGAACGACCAGTCGAGCGAGCTCATGCCCTCCGCGTAGCCGCTCGGCGGGAGCGCGACGCCACCCGCGGAAACGGAGGCGTGCAACTCGTAGACGCCGGCGTCGAGACGCCCCTCGGTGACTGGCTGGCCGGTTGCGTCGAGCAGGCTGATGTCGGCCGTACCGGTGCTCTGTGCGTTGATGGTAACGAGTTCCATCGGCTCGGGGATCGTGACAAGGATCGGCGATGGCTGTCCTGCGTCGTTTACCGTCTGGACAGTGCCGTTGGCCTCGCTCGAACCGAAGCCTTCGGATGTCCAGGCGTAGGTCACGGCGTCGGCTTGGATGCGCAGCACGGTGGTGTCATCGAATTGCGTGATGGAGGCGAACGCCTCGGCGTTGAACTCTGCGTAGACCTCTTGGTGGCCGGGTTCGCCATCTTCGACCCAACGCCACGCTCTGGTCGTGACGAACGTCGGGCCGGGCGTTCCTGAGGAGCTTGCCTCGGTCCTGCTTGCACGGTCCGCTCTTACGGCGCCGGAGGCGAAGAACTCGCCGCCGACGAACTGGACTGTTGGGCAGTACTGTCGGCGGACGGCGATGCGGCTGGTGGCAAAGCCGTCGGAA
>JBITAB010000285.1:0-1524 GCA_044439825.1 Phycisphaerales bacterium JB064
CGGCGGATGTGGGCCTTGATGGTGCCCAGCGGCAGGCCCGTGGCGCGGGCGATCTTCTCGTGGCTCAGCCCGTGGCAGGCCCACAAGGAGATGCATCGGCGTTGTTCTTCGCTGAGGACGGCCATGGCTTCGAACGCTCGCCTTGCATCTTCGCCGAACACCACCGTGTTGGATGCACGTTCGGGGTCGCGGGTATCCGGCAGTGCCGCCACGTGGTCGGTGGCTGGCTCGCTCCTGTCGCGGCCCCGGCGGCGGGCCCGGTCGACCAGCCGGCGGCGGGCGATGGTGGCGATGAACGTGGCCTCGCCCGCGACGGTGGGGTCGAATCGGTGGGCGCTGCGCACCAGCTCGACCAGGATGTCCTGGACGGCGTCCTCGGCGTCGGCGGTGGTGGGGGTCATGCGGCGGGCCAGCGACCAGACCAACGCGCCATAGCGGTCCAGCAGGGCGTCGGCGGCACGTGGGTGGCCGCTGGCGATGGCCGGCAGAACGCCAGGCTGGCCGGGGGGCGAGTTGGGGCTGGTCGTGTCGTCGGCCACCGCGTGATGGTTGTTCGCTCGCGGGCCGCGCGTGGACGCACGGCCGGCGGAAGGGATGGATATGGAAGGCCCGCCGCGCCCTTTCGGGCCGCGGTGGGCGATGGAATGGGGGTTCAGAGAAAGTCTCGCCAAGACTGCGGGTTTACTCCGGCAGGATCACCGAGTCGATCACGTGGATCACGCCGTTGCTGGCCTCGATGTCGGTGGCGACGACGTTGGCGTTGTCGACCGTCAGCCGGCCGGCCTCGATGTCCACGCTCACCGGCGAGCCCTGGAGCGTGGTGGCCCGCTGGGCGCCCACGGCGTCGCGGGCGTAGACGCGGCCCGAGACCACGTGGTAGGTCAGGATCTTGCGGAGCGTGTCCCTGTTCTCGGGCTTGAGCAGCTCCTCGAGCGTGCCGGCGGGGAGCTTCTTGAAGGCCTCGTCGGTGGGCGCAAAGACGGTCAATGGCGCATCGCCGGTGAGGGCGCTGCCCAGGCCCGCGGCCTCGACGGCCTTGGCCAAGATGGTGAAGCGGCCATCGCCGGTGGCGACCTGGGCGAGGTTCTTGGTCTCGGGCAGGATCACGCTGTCGATGACGTGGATCACGCCGTTGGAGGCCTCGACGTCGGTGGCGAGCACCTTGGCCTTGTCGACGTAGACCGAGCCGTTGCGGGTGGAGAAGTCGATGCGCTGGCCGTTGAGGCTGGTGGCGTCGTTGCTCGCCAGCACCTTGGTGGCGGGCAGCTCGCCGCTGACGACGTGGTAGGTCAGGATGCTGACGAGCTTCTGGCGATTCTCGGGCTTGAGCAGGTCGTTGATGGTGTGCTGGCCCAGCTTGGCGAAGGCCTCGTCGGTGGGGGCGAAGACCGTCAGCGGGCCGCTGCTGCTCAGGGCCTCGGCCAGGCCGGCGGCCTTGGCGGCGGCCAGCAAGGTCTTGAACTGGCCGGCCTGCTCGGCGACCTGGACGATGGTGCCGTCCGATTGGGCCTCAAGCGAGACCAT
>JBITAB010000285.1:1624-6765 GCA_044439825.1 Phycisphaerales bacterium JB064
GAGAGGGCCATGGCGGCGGTGGCCAGGCCGGCGATCGAGGCGATGGTCAGAGCGGTGGTCGTGATGCGAGTCATTGGGTCGTCCTCCTTCGCTGGAGACTGTGGTTTGGTATGGAATCCTCCCACGAGGAGACCCCCCGCCCAAGCCGCCCCGTCAGCGTGCGAAATCGTCGTTCGGCGGCGGTTTGCGGGCGGTAACCGCCCTGGCGATAGTGTGAGGCGGCAATCCCGGATTGGATGCATCAGGAGCTTCCGCAGCGGCGTGCAGACTTCGCCTTGCGGGCCGCGGGCAAATCGGGGGGCCAGAATTGTGCGAAATCGGTGACGGGCGGCGGGCCGGATGGTCGGGTTTGGGCCAGATGGCGGCCGCGCGGGCCTTCCCGCGGGAGCTATACTCCCCTTCGCGCCCGGCCGAAGCGGGCGACCAAAGCACCCTTTTGTTGACGACGAGCAGGTCTCACGGAGCTTGATCCATGGCCGACACCGCACAGGCGGACATCTTGAAGAACTACACGGTCACCGATAGCGGCCCCAGCCGCAAGCGGCTGGAGATCGAGGTGGCCGCCGACACGGTCGACCAGCGCCTGCGCGACTCGGTCGACACGCTGCTCGAGGAGGCCGAGCTTCCCGGCTTCCGCCGCGGCCGCGTGCCCAAGAGCCTGCTCGAGAAGCGCTTCGGCAGCAACATCCGCAGCGAGGCCCGCAACCAGATCGTGGCCGAGGCCTACCAGCAGGCCATCGAGAAGAGCGGGCTGAAGGTCATCGGCGACCCCTTCGGCACGCAGCTCAAGGACATCGAGATCGAGGCGGGCAAGCCGCTGAAGTTCGGCCTTGACGTCGAGGTGCAGCCCGAGTTCGACCTGCCCAAGCTCGAGGGCCTGGAGCTCAAGCGTCCGATGCTCGAGGTCAGCGACGAGCGCGTCGAGGACGAGCTCACCAAGATCTGCCTCAACGAGGGCACGCTGGAGAGCCACGACAAGAGCGAGGCCGGCGACTACCTGACCGGTAACGCCAAGATGGTCGACGCCGATGGAACTGAGCACTACAACATCGAGGGCGCCGTCGTGCAGACGCCCCCCGATGGCAAGGCCGGCATGATCCTGGGCGTGCTCGTCGAGGACCTGGGCAAGCAGCTTGGCCTGCCCAAGGTTGGTGACTCCAAGACCATCACCACCACCGGCCCCGAGCAGCACGAGGTCGAGGCCCTGCGCGGCAAGAAGCTGACCATCAGCTTCGAGGTGACCGCCATCGACAAGATCGTGCCGATGGATCGCGCCGAACTGGTCAGCCGCTTCGGCCTCGAGGGCGAGCAAGAGCTCAAGGACCGCCTGCGCGAGCGTCTCGATCAGCGCACCAAGATCCAGCAGGCCACGGCCCTGCGTCAGCAGGTGTCCAAGTACCTGCTCGAGAAGGTCGACTTCGAGCTGCCCGAGCGCATGACCGCCCAGCAGGCCGCCCGCGCCATGGAGCGCCGCCGCATGGAGCTCATGTACCGCGGCATGGACGAGATGGACATCGAGAAGCACGTGGCCCAGCTCCGCGCCGCTTCGGTGGCCGAGGCTCGCCAGAACATGAAGCTGTTCTTTATCCTCAACCGCGTGGCCGAGGAGATGGACGTCCAGGTCTCCGAGCACGAGGCCCGCCAGCACGTGGCCCAGATGGCCTTCGAGCGTGGCGCGCGTCCCGAGCAGTTCTTCCAGGAGCTGATCCAGAGCAACCGCATCCAGAGCGTGTTCCTCCAGATCCGCGAGCACAAGACCCTCGATGCCATCATCGAGAAGGCCAAGGTCAGCGACGTGAAGGCCGAGGACTTTGACGCTCAGGACGTCGAAGCCACGGCCTGATCTCTCTGATCAGACCAGCAAGCTTCAAGCCCGGGTGCGAGCCCGGGCTTTTTGCGTCTATGATCGCGCCGCATGGGACGCGTGCCGCTGAAGGGTTGGTTGCTGATGCTGCTTGGCGCCTCGCAGGCGCCGCTCTCGCAGGAAGAGGACCGCGCGATGCGCGGCCGCAAGGGCGTTGACGTTGAGCCACCCAAGGCCGAACGCATCGTGGTCGTGCCCCATCCCGATCAGCCTCAGAAGCAGGACGCGCCCGACCAACAGACACCCCATCAGCAGTGATGCGGACGTTGGTTTGAGAATTCTGTGGCTTGGCGGGCAACCCCTGCCCGCTGCCGAACGTACCTGAGGCTGGCCACGAGCCGGAGGCCACCCAGCAACTGGGGGCCGCGGTGCCAATCGGAGTTTCCGATGGGCATGACAATCCGGGTCGGCACCAATAGGATTGCGGCCCCGCGGGGTCCGGACTGTCCGGACCTCCCACGCCGGCGGAATGCCTGACAGCCCCCGAAACTTGATTTCCGGCTTTATGTTGGCCGGCACGGCGGCTCTGTCCGGAGCGTGACGAGAGAGCCCTTTCGAAAGGAACCCACTTCCATGGCCGAGAACCCCCAGCAGCAGCAGGTCCAGCTCCGCATCGACGAGAGCAAGATGCAGACCACCTACGCCAACACCATCCGCAGCAGCACCACCAACGACGAGGTCGTGCTGGACTTCGGCATGAACCTGCCCATGCAGGGCAACGACGGCAAGCCCGTGCTGAACTTCACCGTCGGCAGCCGCGTGGTGACCAACTGGGCGGGCGCCAAGCGTCTGGCCATCTCCATGGGCCAGCTCGTCCGCCAGTACGAGGAGCGCAACGGCGAGATCCAGCTCAACCGTGGCCAGGCCCCCCAGCAGGGTGGCGGCGACGGCCCGCGTCTGAGCGAGTAAGCGGCACGACCGCACAGCACTGATTGGGCCGCGCCTGAGCCACTCGGCGCGGCCCCGGAGGCCACGCGCCGAGCATGAGCGCCTCGACGTCCGCATCGACGAATCCATCCCTGCCCGGCCGATCGTCACCCGGGGGCGCCCAAGGCGCCTCCGGTGGCGGCGCTCTTGCCGGCGGAGATCCGCAGCAGGCCCTGACGGCATACCTGTCAGGACTGCTCGAACGGCTGTGCACGCTCTCGCGCGGGCAGGCTGGTGCCGCGTTCATCCGCGGCAGCCAGCATCGCGAGGGCGGGCTTGCCGCGGTGCATGTTGCGCCGGGGCATGAGCGCCTGGCCGAGCAGTTGCGCGGCGACGCGCAGCTGCTGGCGCGGCTGTCCAAGCTTGCCGAGCGCGCCGCCGAGCAGGCCCAGAACGGAACAGTTCAGCCCATCACCGAGAGCGTGATGATCGGCAGTGGCGCGCTCTACCACGCCCAGGCGACGCACCGCGCGACGGCGGTGCCGCTCGTGGCGTTGGGCCAGGCCGAGGGCGCCTGTGTCGTGCTGACGCCCGCGGGCGAGAACGGCAACGCTCTGGCCGAGCGTTCGATGCTGGTGGCCGCCGAGGGCTTCGAGGGCTTCCTGTGGAGCCAGCGTGCGATGGCCGAGGCCGAACGCACGGCGCGCCTGCGCGAGACGCTGGAGATGCTCGACGCGGCCCAGCGCGGCTCGAGCGCGCAGACGATGGCCAGCCTGTTCTGCGACGAGCTGCGCAGGCGATTTGGTTGCTCGCGCGTCACGGTCGGGCTGGTGAACGGGCAGGACATCAAGGCGGTGGCCATCAGCGGGGCCGACACGATCGATCGCCGCAACCCGGCGGTCGAGGCGTTGGAAGCCGCGATGGACGAGTGCGCCGACCAGGACATCGAGGTGCTCTTCCCCCAGAGCGACGACCTCGCTCCGGCCGAGCGCCGCGTCGTTCGCGCGCATGGCGAGCTGAGCCGCAGCTTTGGCCCTTCGAGCATCGTGAGCCTGCCCTTGCGAGTCGATGGCGACCTGGTTGGCGTGGCCTTGCTCGAGCGCGATGCGGACGATCCGTTCCCCCCCGGCTCGCTCGGGCTGCTGCGATTGGTGGCCGAGTTCATCGGGCCGGCGGTGTGGACACGGCGGCTCGCCGATCGCGGCATTCTTGCGGTGACGCGTGATCGCGCGATGGACCTGGGCGCGGCGATCGTCGGCCCTCGGCACACGCTGGCCAAGCTCATCGCGCTGATCGCGATCCTGGTCTTTGTCGCGCTAGCGGTGACGCCTATCCCCGCGGTCGTGACCGCCGACGCCGAGGCCAAGGCGCACAGCTTGCGGGCGGTGACGCCTCCCTACCAGGGCTATCTGGCCTGGGTGGGCGTGAAGCCGGGCGATGCGGTGGAGGCGGGGCAGGTCATCGCGAAGATGGACACAACCGAGCGCGAAGCGCAGCTCGCCCAGCTCGATGCTCGCTATGCCGCCCAGCGCACCACGCGAGAAACCGAGCTCTCGCGTGGCAGGATGGACCAGGCCGAGGTGGCCGAGCAGCAGATGGCCGAGATCGAAGCGCAGCGCAAGCTGCTGCGTTACGAGATCGAGCGTGCATCGCTGCGGGCGCCCATCGATGGTCGGGTGTCGGGGTCTGACCTCGAGCCCTGGCTCGACGCGGCGATCGCTCCCGACACGCCGCTGATGAAGATCGTGGGCGAGAATAGCGTGGTGGTGCTGCGCATCCCCGAGCGCGATATCGCCGCCGCCCAGCGTCGCCTGAGCGAAGATGATGCGGACGCGACCGATGGCACCTTTGCCCCGCGGGCCCGGCCCGACGAGCGGCTGCCGCTGAGGCTCGTGCGCGTGAACCCGCAGGCCGAGGCCGTCGCGGGCGGCAACGTGTACATGGTCGAGGCGGAGATCACGGGCCCAGCGCCGCAGTGGCTGAGGCCAGGCATGACCGGCCGCGCGCGCGTGCGCTCGGGGTGGACGACGCCGCTGGTGCGGCTGGCGCGTCCGCTGATCGACCGGGCCCAGATGGCCTGGTGGTGGTAGGAGTGCCGTGATGGCCGGCAACCGCGGGCGCGACATCGCGACGACCTTCAGCGATCTGTGGTATCGCGTGGGGCCCACCAAGCCCCGCCTGAGCGCCCACGCGCGCGTCGTGCGGCAGCACTTTGGACCGACGATCTCGTACATCGTCGAGGACCCCGCCAGCGGCCAGTTCTATCGCATGAGCGAGAGCGCCCACTTCTTCCTGGGCATGCTCGACGGCAGGACAACGGTCGACGAGGCCTGGCAGGCGTGCAACGAGCAGATCGGCGACGCCGCGCCCACGCAGCGCGAGGTGATCGAACTGCTCAGCCGTTTGCAGA
>JBITAB010000286.1:0-6769 GCA_044439825.1 Phycisphaerales bacterium JB064
GGGGGTCTCGCTCATGGCCGCAGCGTAGCAAGCGTCGCCATGGCGGGGCACGTGCTGCCGGGCCCCGGCCGAGCTAGTCCCGCCGGCCCCGCCAATCTGACCAACCCCACCCGAACCAACCGCACCCGCTCCAAGCGCAATCCCTGCGCGTCCGGATATGGAAACGGCCCTGGGAGGCCGTGGGGGCGGTTTTGGGCCGTGCGCGCGGCCGCAAGGCGCTGCGCACGGGCCCGAAGGCGCGCCTTACGGCCCGCATCACGCTGCGCATGGGCCTTCGGGCGCTGCGTATCGGTCCTGAGGCGCTGCGCTGGGGGCGTGAGGCGCTGCGCGGGGGCCGTGGGGCGCTGCGAACCGGTCGTGAGGCGCTGCGTGTTGGTCGTGAGGCGCTGCGCTGGGGTCGTAAGGCGCTGCGCGGGGGCCGCACGACGCGCCCCAGGGGCCATCAGGCGCTCCGCCCGGCCGCCCAGGCGCGCCCCACCCCCAAGGGGACGCGCCCGCTTGAGATGGCGGGCCAGCTTCGCCTTCATGGTCTGAACCAATGACGCGAAGGCCACGGTCCGCGTCTCGTCGTGAAGTCGATCGATCCTGGCGCGGTCCGATCACAGCGTCCACTGGCCCGCCCGCTCGGGCTGGAACACGATGGCCTCGAGCACGGTGGTCCGGCTGCTGCGGGCGCCGGGGTAGGTGATCACGTCACCCGGCCGTGCCGCGAGGACGGCCGCGCCCAGCGGCGAGGTGACCAGCAGGGTTTCGAGGTCTTGGTCCCCATCGCCATCGACGTCGCGGGCGTCCTCGGGATACCGCAGGCAGAACTCGTCCGGTCCGTCGTCCACCGGGCCTCGCAGCACCACGCGCGATCGCATGGTCACCACGTCGCCGGGGATCGCGCGGGGCTCGACGACCCTGGCCCGCTCGAGCAACTTACGCAGGCGCGCTCGCGCTTCGGTGGCGTCGCCCACCAGCAACGGCGTCAGCCGATCGCGATCGACACGGCTGATGATGGGCGTGCGCTCCGCCGCGGTGATGTCGCGCTCGCGTCGATCGGGTTCGAGGATCAGGCTGGCCATCACCGGCACCCCACCGTGCGGCAATGGATGCCGCGGATCTTCTCGGGCTGGTAGAGGATGCTGACGATGCCGCAGGCTCGCTCCTCGCCAGGGGCCACCTCGAAGCGGACGCGTTCGCCAGGGCCGCGGCCCAGCACGGCGGCGCCCAGCGGCGAGAGCACCGAGATGTGCCCGGATTGCGGATCGGCCTCGTCTGGGTATACCAGTCGCATGGTCCAGGTGTGCTCGCCCTCGCGCAGGCGCAGCCGCGAGTACATCGTCGCCACGTCGGGGATGCGCTCACCGTGCGACGGTACGGCCGGGTGGTGCAGGGCGAGGGCGAGTTCGTCCAGGTGCGGGCGGTGTGGGGCGTCGCCCTCGGCTTGCGCGCGTGCCGTGGCCAGCAGCTTGCGCAGGCGGACGAGGTCAAAATCGGTGATGTAAATCGTGCGATGCTGCATGGTCGGGCTCCTGGATGCGTGGGTAGCGGACGGTGGGCGATGGCGCGGCGTCACGGAAAGATGCCCCGATCGAGGTAGACGCGTTCGAGCCGCTGGAGCGCTGCGGCGTAGGCGGCGGTGCGCCAGTCGAGCCCGAAGGCCAAGCTGGCCGCGGCGACGCGCTCGTAGGCCCGTGTGAGGATCTCGCGGAGCTGCACGTCGTCGCGTGCGGGGTCGGGCACGTCGTTGGTCGTGTTCTGGCGCCACTCGAAGTAGCTGACCACCACGCCCCCGGCGTTGCACAGGATGTCGGGCAGCACGTCGATGCCCCGGCGTTGCAGGGCCGCGTCGCCCTCGGGCGTCGTCGGGCCGTTGGCGCCCTCGGCGACCAATCGCACGTTCAGCCGCGCGGCGACGCGCTCGGTGATCTGGTCTTCGAGGGCGGCGGGGATGAAGACGTCCGCCTGGGTCTCGAAGAACCGTTCGCGGTCGATGGCCACGGCGCCGGCAAAACCCGCGACGCCCCCGGTGCGTTGGACGTGCTCGGTCAGCGCATCGGCGTCGATGCCGCTGTCGTTGGCGATCGAGCCGGTGTGATCCTGCACGGCGAGGAGGCGCGCGCCCTTGTCCTGGAGGATGCGAGCCGCCCACGAGCCGACCTTGCCGAAGCCCTGCACCGTGTACGACAGGTCCTCGAGCGTGCACAGATGGTCGCAGGCCCAGCGGGCGATGAGCTCAACGACGCCCTGGCCGGTGGCCTTCGCCCGGCTGGGCGTGCCGCCGGCCGACACGGGCTTGCCGGTGACCACCGACATCGCACGCTGCCGCTCGTGCGGTGGCAGCGTGGCGGCGTAGGTGTCGGCGATCCACGCCATCGTGCGCGCGTCGGTGTTCACGTCGGGGGCGGGCACGTCGTAGTTTGGCCCGAGGTTCGGCCCCAGCGCGTAGACGAACCGGCGCGTCAGGCGCTGCAACTCGCTCTGGCTGAGCGTCGAGGGATCGACCTCCACACCACCCTTGCCGCCGCCAAATGGGATATCGACGAGCGCGCACTTGAGGGTCATCCACGCGGCCAGGGCGCTCACCTCGTCCATGCTCACCGACGGGTGGTAGCGGATGCCGCCCTTGAAGGGGCCAAGCGCGTTGTTGTGCTGCACGCGGTAGCCGGTGAAGGTGCGCACGCGGCCATCGTCCATGCGCACGGGGAAGTTCACCGAGATGCGGCTCATGGGCTTGTCGAGGATGGCGTGCACGTCGGGGGCCAGCTCGATCGCTCGCGCGGCGCGATCCATCTGCGCCTGCACGCGCTCGAAGAGGCTCTGGGTGGGAAGGGCGGTCTGGGCGGAAGAACCGGATGCGTTGGCGACGGACATGCATGCCTCCTGAACTCGGGGTGTCGAGAACAGACAAGGCAAAGCCCGTGCCAGATCAAGAGCCGCGTTCTGGGCCTGGGAACGCTGTGAGATGACGAGGAAGACCGGGGCGTTTCGCACCGCCGGGGCGTTTCACCCCGCGCCCGCGGGCCCGGCGCGTTCGGCGGCCTTGAGCTTCTCGCGCAGGCTCTTGCGGTCGATGCCCAGGATCTCCGCCGCCCGGGTCTTATTCCCGCCCGCCCGTTCGAGCACGGCCCGGATGTGGTCGAGCTCGACGTCGCGCAGCGGCCGGTTGTCGGCCGGTCCCGTCGTGCGAGCTGGCGCGGTGCGGATCGCTTCGGGCAGGTCGTCGAGCTCGATCGATCCGCCATCGGCCAGGACGACCAATCGCTCGGCCAGGTTGCGCAGCTCGCGCACGTTGCCCGGCCACGCGTACCGACGCAGCGCCTCGATCACCCCTGGGCTTGGCGTTGGGATGTGGCTATCGCCCGCCGCGTCCTCAAGAAAGGCTCTGAGCAGCAGGTCCACGTCGCCCTCGCGCTCACGCAGCGGCGGCAGCTCGATGGGCAGCACGTGCAGGCGGAAGAAGAGGTCCTGGCGGAAGTCGCCCAGCCGGGCCATGGCCTCCAGGTCGCGGTTGGTCGCGGCGATGATCCGCACGTCGACGGCGTGCTCGCGGTCCTCGCCCACGGGGCGTACGCGCTGGTCCTGGAGCACGCGCAGCAGCTTGGCCTGCGCCAGGGCCGGCAACTCGCCCACCTCGTCGAGCAGCAGCGTCCCGCCATCGGCCGCCACGAACGCGCCCTGTCGGGCCGATCCGGCGCCCGTGAACGCACCCTTGGCATGGCCGAACAACTCGCTCTCGAAGAGGGCCTCGGGGATCGCCGCGGCGTTGACCGGCACGAAGGGGCCATCGCTGCGCGGCCCGGCCTGGTGGATCGCCCGGGCCACGAGCTCCTTGCCCGTGCCGCTCTCGCCCGTGATGAGCACCGGCACGCGCGCTCCCGCCGCTCGCTCGACCAGCCGGTACACGCGGCGCATGGCTGGGCTCTGGCCGATCATGCCGAAGCTGTTCGCTGGCCCGTGCGTCGATCCAGCGAGCGCCGGCCGGCGGCGGTCCAGGGCCGTGCGCACCGCGTGCTCGAGCTCCTCGTCGGAGAATGGCTTGGCGAGGTAGTCCGACACGCCCTCACGCATCGCCTGCACGGCCCCGCCGACGGTGGCGAAGCCGGTGACCATGACCAGGGCCGTCGCCGGCCATCGCTCGCGCACCTGTCGCACCAGATCGAGCCCGTCGGCGCCGGGCATGCGCATGTCGGTGACGACCAGGTCGGCCGGTTGGGCCCCGAGAGCCGAGAGCGCGGCGGGCACATCGGCCGCGACGCGCACGTCGTAGCCCAATGCGGTGAGATTGCGCGAGATGATCTCGCGCATCGCCTCGGCGTCATCGACCACCAGCACGCTCGCCCGCTCGGCCATGGGCGATCCTAAGGCCCGACCAATGGCGCGATCGGCAGCCGCACCGTGAAGCACGCGCCCTCGCCCGGGCTGGTCTCCAGCGCGATCGCCCCGCCGTGGGCGGCCACGATGCCCTGCACCACCGACAGCCCGAGCCCCGTGCCAACGCCCACGTCCTTGGTGGTAAAGAACGGGTCGAACGCGCGGCGGGCGGTCGCCTCGTCCATGCCCGGCCCGGTGTCGCGCACGACCAGCTCGACGGCGTCGTCCACCGTGCGTGTCTCGATCACGATCGTGCCCCCGCCAGCGCCCGGCCGCTCGGTCACGGCGTGCACGGCGTTCATCACCAGGTTGGTCACCACCTGCCGCACCTGCCCCGCGTCGGCGTGCACCGGTGGCAGGCTGGTTGCGAACTGGCGGACGAACCTCACGCCCGGGCGGTCGCACCCGGCCTCGAGCAGGAACAGCGCCTCTTCCACCGCGGCGCTCAGGTTGAGCGCTCCGACGGACCCGGTCGACGGATGCGCGAAGGCCAGCAGCTTGCCGATGACCTCGCGCCCGTGCATGGCCGCCCTGACGATGCGCTCCATGTCGGCGTGGGCCTGTTCGGGCAGGCCGGGGGCTTTTTGTGCGAGCTGCGCGAAGCCCATGATGCTGGCCAGTGGCTCGGCCAGCTCGTGAGCCACGCCCGCGGCGAGCTGGCCGATGCTCGCCAGCCGGTCGGCGTGGCGGAGCTGGGCCTCGGTGGCGGCCCGCCGCTCGTCGGCCTCCACGCGCTCGATGAACAGGCCGAGCTGGCGCGCGACGGCCTCGAGCATGGAGCGTTCCTCGTCGAGGAAGCCAACGGCTGCCTCGCTCGACGCCAGCTCGCGCAGCACCAGCTCGCCGCGGTGCACGCCGTTGATGGCCAGCTCGCACGCGATCCCCTCGCCGGCCTGATCGAACCGGGGCGTCACGCTCCAGGCGTCATCGAGCCGCAGCCCAGCCGCCGTGCGCTCGGGCCGGCGGCACGCCCGGGGCAACGCCGCCACCACCCGCTGGAGGCACGCGCCCAGGTCCCCACGCAGCTCCACGAACGCCGCGGCGACCTCATACAAGCACCGCAATTCCTTGACTCGCTCGCGCAGGGCGTCGTGTGTGCCGTTTGTATCGATCATCGGGTGCGTCCATTCTTTCTCGGGACGGCTGGGGTGTTGGAATTGTTTGAGCAGTACGAGCAGGGTTCCGGTAGCAGTTCCAAGTAGAGAGGGACAGTTCTTCCCTTGTCTTCCGCTATCGCCACATCGAAGAGGCCCCACCCACTCAAAACACCATCCCCGCCACTACGAGCATCACGATGCTCCCAACGCCGCCCACCGCGACGGCCAGCAGGGCGACCCGGAGGCAGCCCGAGCAGCCGAGCTTGTCGTTGGGGTTGGGCTTGCGGTGGAGTTGCATAGGAGGGTATAGGGGCACTGAAGACCCTCACCCCGGCCCTCTCCCCCTCTGGGCCCAGACGAGATCGGGGAGAGGGAGGTACGCCCCTGCGAACCAGAAACCCGCATTCCAGGCCCAGAATCCGCCCCAACTCCAGCCGCTGAGCCCCTGGGGCGAAAAATTCTTGCGCTCCAACCCGCACAACCGGTAAAGTCGCGCGTGGATCGTCCCGAAACTGGTGGTGGCCGGCGAGTATCGGCCCCCGGCAATGGATGCTGGGGGGCTCGCCGGGTGATCGCGGGTTTGGGGTTCATGGCGTCCACCGGGGCGTTGCCCAGAGCCGCACAGCAATGGAGTGCGTCGCCAGGGCGACTTCTTCACGCAGATACCCGACCCGCCAGGGACAACTCATCCCCTGGGCCAGGACTCGGGCCACGTTGTGGTTGGGGGGCCAGAGCGGCCCGCCCGACATCGGTATTTCCGCACCCCAATCGGTCGAGTTCGACGAGGCCGTGACAGCGGTCGAGGCCGCCGTCTCGGCCGAGAGCGCGGCCAAGGCGGCGCTCAAGACCGCCGGCATCAACAAGCGGACGGCGTACAAGAAGATGGTCAAGCTGCTGGGCAGCCTGATGCGCACCATCGACGCATACGCCGACAACACCGACGACCCGGGCGTCTGGAGCCGGGCGTCGATCCCCGAGCCGCGCACCGGCGGGGAGCGGCCCGCGCCGCCCCAGCCCACGGCGCTGAGCACCCAGCTGGTCGACAACGGCTCGGTGCTCTTCGGCTGGGAGGTCGCCAGCGGCGGCGGGGCGATGTACGAGGTCCAGCGGCAGGTGGTGCCGGTGGACGCGGCCCCCGGCCCCTGGCAGACCATCGCCTTCATCGGCGAGAAGCGCTTCGTCGACGAGGCGGTTCCCGTGGGCGTGGCGGCGGTCAACTACCAGGTGCGCGTCCGCATCAGCACGGGCGCCAGCCCGTGGAGCCTGACGAGCACGGCGAACTTCGGTTCGGCGGGCGCGCAGGGCGGGCCGCT
>JBITAB010000286.1:6869-22957 GCA_044439825.1 Phycisphaerales bacterium JB064
ATCGCCGCCGCACTTCTCTTGACCGGATTGTCGCTGGTTTGCCTGGGGCAGGGGCCAAAGCCAGACTGGTCGGATCGCAGGTCCGGCTTCCCCGAGCCCGTCGACGTGCTGGGCGTGCGCGTCGCCCTGACGAATCTGGGCGCGAGCATCAACGTGCAGGGGCCGCCGGTGCCGGTGGGCGCACAGACCGCCAGTTCGGGCGACTATCCCAAGATGACGCGCTCGATCACGGTGAGCGGCACGGTGACGCCCATGATGCTCGTGCCCACCGACGACGGCAAGCCGCGCGACGACGACAACATCGGCCCCACGGCCGTGCTGCGGGCGAGCATCGTCGAGATGAAGGGCGACGGACGCGACATCGACCTGGAGGACGTGCAGGGCCGCCAGCCAGCCTGGGGCGTCGTGCGCGTTCGCCAGCAGCTCTCCCACGCGCTGCTCAACAACCCGCACACGCTGCTGCAGCCGCCGCCGCACCTGAACAAGGAGCAGCTGGCCGCCATCCGTCACATCACCGGCGGCTTCAACGCCACGAGCCGCTTCGACGCGCTGCCCGGCCATATCGAGCGCCTGGAAGTTGCTCTCTCGCTCGTGCACGCCGAGCGTATGGACATCATCACGCTGCCGCTGGAGGCGATGGCCGAGCATAAGGAGATCATACCGGGCGTGCGCTTCCTGGTGCGCAGCGTGAGCCGGGTGGAGAACAACGGCAGGCCGTACGTTCGTGTGGAGCTTGAGTACTTCATCGATCGTGTGCAGGACGAGGACGCCGAATCCGGCTTCGAGCCCACGCCGCTGGTGCCCGCCGTGGCGATCCGCAACGCGCAGGGCCAGATCGTGAACATCGTGCAGCGCGTGCAGGAGACCGAGACGCGCGACCAGTTCATCGTCTCCCTCAGCGACATCAGCCTGACCACCGAGGCCGCCAAGGCCGGGCCGCTGACCGTCGACATCGTTGTGCTGCACGGCCTGGCCAAGCGGACGGTGCTGATGGCCATCGAGGACCTGCCGCTGGCGGGGGACTGATCGGGGCTGATCGGCAGCGGGCGGACGCCCACGAAAAATTCCATTGCATCGGATCGTGATTTCGGGTATGCTGGCGGCAAGACACGAGGGAGGCCGCCAGCATGTCCATGCGCACGCACGCCACCGGTTCGATCGTCCTTTCGGTTCTAGGGCTCGCCGCCGCGGGGGCCCACGCCCAGCGGCTCAACTTCGATATCGCCAACCCGACCCTGAACCCCGGCGAATCGACCATCATTACCCTGACGGCCAGCTTCCCGTCGGGCGACTACGCCATGGCGGGCGTCGCGCTGGAGATCGTGGACAACCTGGGCCGCGGGGGCTTCAGCGATCTGGCGCTCATCGCCCCCATGAACGGCCCGGGCACCAGCGCGGGATCGCTCTCGGCCGGCGGCATCGACGGCATCATCGCGGGCCAGCTCAACTTCCCGACCGCGGGCATCTTCGCCGACCCGACCAACCCCATCGCGCTGTGGTCGATGACCTTCACCGCGCCCACCACCCCGCCCTTCCTGCCCATGCTTGACATCGAGACGCGCACCACGAGGTTCGACGTCTACGTGGATCGCGACATCGCCCGCAGCGAGTCTCGCCTGGACGGCCTGGTCGAGGCCCGCGCGGTGATCAACTTCCCCGCCCCGGGCAGCGCGGCCATCATCGGCTTCGCGGCCGTGGCCCTGCGTCGCAGGCGGTGACCACGCCGGGCGGCTAGCCTCGCGCATGCCCGCCGACGTCGCGACCGCCGACGCCCACCTGCGCCGCAACACCATCGCGGCCCTCGTCGCCAGCGTGCTGCTGGCCGCGGGCAAGTTCGTCGCAGGCGTGCTAGGCCACTCCACCGCGCTGGTGGCCGACGGCGTCGAGTCGCTGGCCGACGCCATCGGCTCGGTCATCGTCTGGCAGGGCCTGCGCGTGGCCGGCCGAGAGCCCGACGAGCGCCACCCCTACGGCTATGGCCGGGCCGAGACGGTCGCGGCGCTGCTGGTCGGCGCCCTGCTGCTGCTGGCGGCGCTGCTCATCGTGGGCCGCGCGTTCGAGGAGATCGTCAGGCCCCACCGCGCCCCGGCCGCGTGGACGCTGCTCGCTTTGGTGGGCGTGATCGTGGTCAAGGAGGGGCTGTTCCGCCTGCTGCTGCGCGGGGCCGAGTTGTACGAATCGCCCGCGGCCCGCGCCGACGCCTGGCACCACCGCAGCGACGCCATCACCTCGGCGGCGGCGTTCGTGGGCGTGGCGGTGGCGGTGTGGGGGCCGGGGCTGACGGGCGTGCCCGAGCTGGTGCTGGCCGACGAGATCGCGGCGATGCTGGCCAGCGGCATCATCGTGGTGACCGCGCTTCGACTCATCCGCCCCTCGCTGCTCGAGCTGCTCGACGCCTCGGCCCACGACCTGGCCGAGCGTGTGGCGAAGACGGCGGCCGCCACGCCCGGCGTCGTGCGCATCGAGAAGGCCCACGCCCGCCGGGCCGGCCGGGGCGTGCTGGTCGACATGCACCTGCACGTCGATGGCGACCTGGACGTGCGCACCGCCCATGCCATCGCGGGCCGGGCCAAGGCCGCCGTGCTGGCCGCCCACCGCGAGGTGGTGCACGTGCTGGTGCACGTGGAGCCCGATGAGCCAGACCCGGCCAACGAGCCCGAGCGAACCCCACCGAGCGGCACGCCGTAAGCTGGATCCATGCCCGACGCCTCCCCATCGGCCGAGACGGCGCCGAATTCGCCCGACAACACCCGTCGGCTTCTCGAGCATCTTCGAGACAACGACGCGCTGTGCCCGGTGTGCAACTACAACCTTCGCGGGCTAATCGAGACGCGGTGCCCCGAGTGCGACCACCGGCTCACGCTGACCGTTGGCGTCAGCGGCGTGCGCGTCGGCTGGTTCGTCGCGACCATCGCGCCGTTCATGAGCGCTGGGCTCGCGGCTGTCGCCCTTGGTTCGCTGCTCACCATCGCCGAGCTTGCCGGCGGAGATCCCCCGCCCATCGTGCACCTGCTCACGCTGCTCGGCTTGTGCAGCGGCGCGATCGCCGCGGCGATCTTCTGGAAGCGTCACCGCTTCCTGGCGTTTCCTCCGATGGTGCAGCGCAATTGCGCCGCCGTCGCGTGGCTGCTGCACGCCATCCCGTTCGCAGGGTTGCTCATTCTGATGCTGGCGACGATGTAACTCGACGTCGAGAAGGCGAAGCTATCGCCTGCCGCGCTTGGGGTCAAAGGCCTCGCGCAGCCCCTCGCCCACGAAGTTGAGCGCCAGCAGCGTGGCCCCCAGCAGCAGGCACGGGAAGAGGATGAGCCACCACAGGCTCTCGTAGGGGTTCAGCTCGTTGAGGCCGTCGGCGGCAAGATTGCCCCAGCTCGGCAGCGGCGGCTTCACGCCAATGCCAAGGAAGCTCAGGAACGACTCCTGCAAGATCGCCAGCGGCACCGTCAATGTCGCATAAACGATGATCGGCCCGAGCAGGTTGGGCAGCAGGTGCACGATGAAGATGCGGCGCGTGGGCGCGCCCGCGCTGCGGGCGGCCTCGATGTAGGGCATGTTCTTGAGGCTGAGCACCTGGCCTCGGATCACGCGGGCCATCGTCAGCCAGCTCACCCCGCCGATGGCTACCAGCAGCACGACCAGATCGAGCACCAGCAGCGTGCCCTCGCCCAACCTCCGCGGTTGGCGTGCGGCCAGCGCCATGGCGGAGGCCACCTGGCCGTTGGTCAGCGGCGCCTCGGCGTCGGCGCCCGCATCGATCGCCTCCTGCCGAGCGGCGGCGACGGCGGGCAGCACGTCGAGCGAGGCGAGCGTGCTGTCCGCAGCGAACACCTCGTCGCGCCACTCGCGACGCGCGGCGTCGGTGGCCTCGATGTCCTGAGCGCCCAGCACCTGGGCGATGAGCCCGCGCTCCCACGACTCGCGTGCCTTCTGCTGGTTGACGTACTCGTCCAGAGCCGCGTCGCTCGCGACGGCGAGCAGCACGACGAGCAGGATGTAGGGCAAGCCAAAGAGCACGTCGACCACGCGCATCATGGCGGCGTCGGTCTTGCCGCCGGCATAGCCCGAGATCGCGCCATAGAGCGTGCCGATGAAGACGCTGATGAGGGCCGCGGACATGCCGATGCCCAGCGAGATGCCGCCGCCGGTCATCACGCGATACAGCAGGCTTCGGCCCAGCACGTCGGTGCCCAGCAGCATCGACAGTCGGTTGCCCTCGTACACCCAGTGCTCGCGCATGGCATGGGCCAGTTCGCCATCGACGGCCTGCCTTGCCTCGCGATCGCTGACATCGAACCGCTCGGCGATCTCACCGACCGTGTCGGCGGGCACCAGCGCGTTGAGCTTGAGTGCGCCCTCTTCACCCACGGCCCACCACGGCGGCAGCCGGCCGTACTCGGCGCTGCCCGCGTTATACCGCGCGACGTTCGCGCCCTCGCTCACACCCGGATAGGTGCTCGGCGCGTCGCCCAGCGTCCAGAACAAACCCAGCAGGCACGCGAGCAGCATGAAGGCCAGGAAGCCCATGCCCAGCATGCCGGCGATCGAACGAGTAAACGGGTTGTCGCGCTCCACGGGCGGAGCGGCCATCGCGGGGACGGCCGTCTGCTCCACGTTGGGCTGGCGACGCTTAGCCATGGTGATCAGTCGGCCTTGGGCGTAAAGCTGGCCCCGTCGAGCACGTCGAAGCTCACCATGTCGCCCACCGGGAAGTCCTTGGCGTGCTGGCGGCCGTCGGTCAGTGAGCAGTGCATGGGCACGCCCGCGTCAACCACGATGGCGTCGCCCTCATGGGCCACGACCCGCCCCTGCACGCGGCGGGGGCGGCCGATGACCGGCTCGACGAACCGCCCGCCGCTGGGCACGCGATCGACCCGCCGGGCCCTGGCCTGGATGGTGCCAAAGACCTTGTCGCCCGGCTCGGCCTTCACCGGGGCGGCGGGCAGCAGGTAGAGCACGTAGCTGGTGTTGGCGAAGGTCAGCCGCACGTGGGCGGGCTTGGTGGCCGTGGCCGGCACGGCTTCCTTCAGCGTGCCACGGGCCAGGCCGGGAGCGATCTTGGTGGTCGGGGCCGGGTGGATCATGGGCGAGTCTACGCCTTCGGCATGGCCTTCAGGGCCGATCGCAGCCCGTCGGCCAGGACCTGGCCCACTCGTCTCTGAGCGGGCGGCTCGAGGATCAGCCCCTGGCGGACCTCGACCTCCACGCCCGCGTACATGTCGGCCGGCAACCTGCCCCGCAGCCAGGTGGTCAGCCCGTCGTCGGTGCCCTTATAGGGCTGGTTGAAGGGCAGCCGCCAGGCGGGCTCGAGCCGGGCGATCTCGGGGTTCCACGCCTCGCAGACGTCACGCTCGCTGGCTCGGTCTGGGTCGAACAGCAGCGACACGTCCAGGTCTCGCAGGTGGCCATCGAGTTGGTCGGTGCACGAGTGCACGCCCACGTGCAGCACGCGCCTACCCGCGGCGATGGCGTCGGCGATGGTGCGCTCGACGCTGTCGCGATGCCGGTCGTAATAGTCCCGCTTGATGGCGGCCTGGGTCTCGTCGTCCAGATCCTTGGTGTACACGCTGAAGAGGTTGCCCGAATCGGGCGAGCGATTGGGCTCGACCAGCAATCGCGTAAACGTGCAGGCAATCAGCGGATAGCTGGCCATCTCGGCAAAGCGCCTCGCCACGCCGAGCGCGCCGATGTCCCACCCGCGGTGGCTGTCGAGCATGTCGCCGGCTCGCTCGAACAGCCGCAGGTATCGTGCGGGCACCTCGTTGCCGCCGTGCTCGCACGAGAGCACCACCACGTCGGGCCGCCACGCCTCGCTACGCACGGTAGAGCGTCCCATCACCCAGGCAATCGGCCAGCTCACGATACACCTCGCGCAGCTGATCTCGCGTCGGGTGTCGCTTGATGCTGCGCGTGATGCGTGACGACAGGCTGCCGGCGTTCAGCAGCCGGTTCATCACAGCCGTGTCCTCGTGCCCCGCGGGCATCACCTGCTCGGCAAGCTGCTTCCACAGGTCGCCCGCCCACATCATCCAAGAACTGACGCCGTACGCATCGAGGATGACGCGCTCGCGAATGCGCGTCTGCTCGGCCGTGCGGATGCACTCGAGCAGCACCTCGTGCAAGGGCTCGACGGCGATGGCCATCTGCTGCTCGTAGCTGATCCATCGCTCCTGCACGTGGGCCCGCACCAGTTCGCTCACCAGCCGCACCACCGCGATATCGGCGGCCGGACACTCCTGGATATCGAGCAACCGCAGCTCGATGGCGCCTCGATCGAAGCGCGCAATCGCGCCGCGGGCGTTGGCAAACTCACGCCGCAGCACGGCCCCTGGGTCGAGCGGGGCAAGCTGGGCGTAGAGGGCGCCCAGAATCTCCTGCTCGTAGCCCTGCCGCGTGAACACGGCCTCGGGGATGACCTTGGCCGCCATCAACGGCACGCGCCTGGAGTTATTGCGATAGAACTCCAGGCGCTGGTCGGCCACGGGGCTCCAGCGGCCTTCGATAATCGGCGAGCTGGCCGCGATGGCCGGCACCAGCGGCAACACCAGCCGCAGCGCCGCGTGCAGACGCCCGAACTCATCGTCGTTGGCGAACGGCAGGTTGATGTGCGTGCTCTGCAGGTTGCTCCAGCCGTGGCCCTGGCAGTTGAAGATGGCGTCGTAGGCCCTGTACACCTCGGTGTACTCGTGGGGCCACAGCTTCGTCTCGGCGTGCGGGTCCATCCACGGGTGGGCGCCGGTGGGCAGCAGCCGGCAGTTCATGCCCTTGAGCGCGTCGTTGGCAATTGTGACGTGCCGCTGGAAGTTGACGGCCAAGCCATCGAGCGTCGGCGCGGGCTTCTGCGTCTTGAGCTCGAGCACGTGCAACACCAGCTCGTTGGACCAGCTCACCGGGCCGTCGGGGCCATCGGGCTCGACCTCGCCCACGTCCTCGTTATTCATGGTCACGACGCGGAACAGCTCGTCGGCCACAGGGCGCACATCGAGCGTGTCGGCATCGACGATCATGTACTCCAGCTCGACGCCGTAGGCGCCGAACAGGCCAATGGGGTAGCTCCAATCACCCAATTCGAGCGGGCTCTCGCTCTTGGTTGGTTCGCTCATCGGGCTTCCAGCTCCCAGAAGAAGTGCTGCATGATCCGCCGGTACAGCTCCATGCCCAGCACACGGTCTTCGACGCCGGCATCGATGTTGGGGTTGTCGTTCACCTCGATCACCACGGGCTTGCCGCGCACGACCTTGAGGTCGACGCCATACAGCCCGTTGCCCATGAGCGCGGCGGCCTTGACGGCCAGCTTCACGACGTCCTTGGGCGCGTCCTCCACGCTCATGGTCTCGAAGTTGCCGTACTTGTCGTGGCCCTTGTCCTCGTGGTTGACGATCTGCCAGTGACCGGGCGCCATGCCGTAACGGCAGGCGAACAGGGGCCGCCCGGCCAGCACGCCGATGCGCCAGTCGAAATCAGTGGGCATGTACTCCTGCGCCACGATCAGGTCGGTGTGTTCGAACTGCGCGTCGAGCACGGCCTCGAGGCCTTCCTCGGTATCGACCCGCGACACGCCCGCGGAGAACGAGCTGTCGGGCTGCTTGAGCACGCACGGGAAGCCCAGCGAGCGCAGCCCCTCCACCGCGTTCTCGCGCGCCAGCACGAGCGTGCGCGGCGTGGCCAGCTTGGCCCGGCTGAGCGTCTCGGCCAGGAACACCTTGTTCGTGCAGCGCACGATCGACTGCGGGTCATCGATCACCACCATGCCCTCGGCGGCCGCCCGCCGCGCGATGCGATAGGTGTGGTGGTTGACGTATGTCGTCTCGCGGATAAACAAGGCATCGAACTCTGCGATGCGGCCCGCGTCCGATTTTTCGATCAATTCGCAACGGATGCCCGTCTGCTCACCGGCCTCGATGAACCGATTGAGAGCCTTCTTGTCGCTCGGGGGCATCGGGTCTTCGGGGTTATGCAGGATCGCCAGATCGAAGCGCGCTGGCGGGGCCTCCTTGGCCTTGCGCGGCGTGCGACGCAGGTACCGCTCGGCCTGCTGCACCACGAACGGCCGATGGCTCTCGGGCACCTCGGCCAGCCCGATCACACGCACCGACGCCAGCCGCCAGCGGCCCTCGTGCTCGAAGCGCGCCCGCAGGAGCGGCGCCGGGAAGGAGTTGAAGAGCGCCAGCGCGAGCTTGTCATGACCCTCGGCCGTGTTGTGGCCAAAGTAGACGCTCAGCTCGAACTCTTCGCTCTTGATGCGCTTGAGGCTGTGCTGGATCAGGTCGTCCAGGTCGTCGCCAGCGAGGCGCACGACCGGCGCGAGGCGGATGTCCTGGATCGCGCTGACCGACGGCAGGCACCGGTGCCCGCGGGCCTCGGCCAGCAAAGAGACGTAATAGCCAACTGCCTGGTATCGCAGGCTGCGGCAGAGGTTAAAGACCTTGCGGCCCTTGCCGTGCGCAAACTGCGGGTCGGTGAGGTACTTGTACGCCGAGACAGTCTCGGCGCCGGGCACGTCCATGGGGAAGCGTTTGGGCGCATCGACGATGAGCAGGGGTTTCATGATGAGCGAGGGGCGGGCCCCTCGGCGTTCTCGCCTTGGTCTGCGGGTGCGGGAGTGTTCGTGTCTTTGGGCTCGATGATCAGCAGGTTCGCGTCGTACGTCAGCACGCCCAGCATGAGCGCCGGCACGAGCCTGGCCAGCGGAATGTCGTAGCTCTGGGTCTCGAAGCCGGGGTTATCCGCGAGCGGGTCGGCCACACGCACAAGCCGCGCCGTCTCGTCATAGCCATGCACGACGACGAAATGGCCCGTGGGCTCACCACGGATGTCGTCGTAGTCGTCGTTGGGGCCAAACTCTCGCGCGCATTGGTACAAGTAGGTCGCGCTCACGCCCGTGAGCACGGGACGGCCGCTGCTGATGAACCCCGAGATCAGCTCGCTGGTCAAGTCGCGGAAGAGGATGCGCCCACCGAGGCCCAGAAACTCCTGGTAGCTCTCCGTCGCCACAGGGAACCGCAGATCGGCCGCGCCGTTCGGCTTGGTCTTGGCGGCCAACTGGGCGCGGAGCTTCTCGGTCAGCGCCCCCGGGTCGGCCCGGCCATCGCCGTCGAACCATGTCGGGTCGAACATCTGCAGGTTGAACGTGTAGAGCGAGGCCTCGTACCCGGCCTTGAGGGCGGCGATGCCCAGCATGACCGCCAGCGTGCCACGACCGGCGTTGGCGGCATTGAGCGATCGCACCGAGTCGATCACCGCACCAAGCGTGACGCGATCGCCCCAATAGCGGTACACGGCGTGCAGGCACGTGGGCCCGCAGGTCTCGTCGTCGGGCTGGGGCAGGATATCGATGTCCAGCAGCCGCGAGTGCGCGCCCTGATCGTCCGCTCCGCCCACAATCCCTGTCGTTTCTTCAGACACCCGCACACTCATCCTTGCGTTGCACGCGCCAAAACCGGATTGGCCGATAGTGTATCACGACCGCCAACGCTTCACAGCAGATCGGCCATGCCATGCCTACCGGCCATCCCGCCGACCCCCATCCCAGCCACACACAGGCCCTCGCGTCCAAGGGCAGCCAGAGCATCGCCGGCTGGGCCTCGACCATGCTCGCTTTTGATATCGGCTTCCAGGTCGACCTGGACAAGGCCGAGCCGCTCTTCGCGGGCCCGGTCTCCTCCTCGCCAAACACCGCCGAGGCCACCCGCAAGCGGGCCGTCCGGGCCCGCCGCCCGGCCCCAGTGTGGTTCGACTACAGCCCCCCACCGCTGCTGCTGACGCTGGCCAGCGAGAAGCTGCCCGTGGGCCCGCCCGACCTGGGACTCTCGACCGAGGGCACCGTCGAACTGCTGCTCTACGACTTTGGCGCCGCCGTGCTGACCTATCGCACGCCGCTGCCGCCCACGCTCGAACAACTCCCTGCCCTCGCCTGCGCCCTGCACGAGCACCCGGGGCTTGAGGCCGACGCCCGAGGGCACCTCCGCCGCGTCCTCGACCTTATCGGCCCAGCCGTCGAACGCGCCCACCTGCACACCGCGGTGGAGGACTACACCGTCATGGCCGTCGAGCAATGGCCCGAGGGTCTGACGCCTGATGCCCTGGTAACGAGCCATAAGGCGGCCCTGGCCATGGCCATCGAGGCCGAGCGAGACCCCGTCAGCGAGCAGCAGGCCGAGCGCACGCTGGGCGGCCGCATCGCCTACACCGACCACGACCTGGCCATCATCGACTGGAACGCCGCGGTGCTCTTCGACAAGGAGCCCGAGGACGTGATCGCCGTTCTGCAGCACGCCAACGTCGAGCTGCTCGAACTGCGCGTGCTCGACCAGGAGCTCGACGCCATCCTCGACCACGCCGACGAGACCCTCAGCACGCTCATCAAGCGGCGCGTCTGGCCCGGCTTCACCACCGGCAAGGTGCTCGGCCGCGTCGCCGCCGCGCAGACCGATGCGGCCGTGATGTTCGAGGGCGTCAACAACGCCATCAAGCTGCTGGGCAACCAGTACCTCGCCCGGCTGTACCGCCTGGCCGCCGGCCGCTTCGACCTGCCCGCCTGGCACGCCAGCGTGCACCGTAAGCTCCAAGCCGTCGACAACCTCTATGAAAAGATGGAAAGCGTCGCCAGCACACGACGGCTCGAAACACTCGAGTGGGTCATCATCGTGCTGATCCTGATCTCGATCCTGCTGCCGTTCACGCCGTGGTATCACTGAGTATCGGGCAACCCCGAATCCGGTAGCGATCTGCCCGAAGCGGCGGCGCAGGCCTGCATCCACCGCCAGCCACGATCGAAGACACGGATGCCGGGCCGCGGAGGGTGGCCCGGGCGCCAACCTCTGTGGACCAAACCCATGCTGGTGGGCGGTGGCTGTTTTGGCCCGCAGGCGATAGGTGTGCGCAGCGAGAGCAGAAACTCACACGAGAGAAGGAAGAAACAGATGCACATCAAGACCATCACCACCGCCGCGGGCGTGCTCGCCCTGTCGGCCGCCGCCAGCGCCCAGAGCTTCGACGTCATCGGCGGGCAGACCAGCGTGCTGCTCGACACCGACACGCTGTCGAGCGCCGCGAGCCTGAACCTCTCGAGCGTCTCGCCCGACGTCATCGCCCCCGGCTCATTGGGCGATGGCAGCGTGGCCTTTGGCATCAACCCCCGCGACGCCGCCAGCCTGCCGACGACCTTCAGCTACGAGGCCGGCCTGGCCAGCTTCGGCGGCACGATCGAGCACACCGGCAGCGTCTTCTTCAACATGGATAGCGTCGAGGTCGGCAACTTCACCATCGGCTACGACGGCACGCGCGTGGGCGGCGATCGCAGCGGCTTCTTCGTCGCCAGCACCACGGGCATCTCGGCCATCCTCTTCGATGTCGCCTCGCCCGACAGCCTGAGCGCCACCGCCGACGGGCTGGACATCCGCGCCGACCTGCTGGTCTCCAGCGAGTTCGCGACCTTTTTGCGTGACGCGGGCCTTGCCAGCGCCGACCTGACCGGCGCCGACGTGGGCGACGCCCTCGTCGAGGGTGTCGTGCCCGCGCCGGGTGCTGCCGTGTTGGTGGGTGTTGCGGGCCTGGGCGCCGCCATCAGGCGTCGTCGCTGAAGCGACTACGACGAGCCACAGGAGGGGTATGTCCGGCGTGATGTTCCAAGCCGGGCAGCCTCACGCCGCAGGCCCCGCGCACCCGAGCGCGGGGCCTGCTTTGTTCGCGTGAAAACTCGTCTTGGAACGCGGGTTACGGGCAGCCCGCGTCGAACTCGTTCTGGAACGCGAGGAAGTCGAACAGCGTCAGTTCGCCGTCACCGTCGAAGTCGGCCAGCAGGTCCCCGGCATCGAACAGGTTCTGATAACCCAGGAAGTCGAAGATGGTCAGCTCACCGTCGCCATCGATGTCGACGCGGCATGTCGCGCCCTGCTCGATCACGACGTTGTCGAAGACTGCCAGGATGCCGTCGAGCTCACCCGGCACCGTGCCGCCGCGCGCGATGAAGCGAATGCGGTCGAACGCAACGCCCGAGAGCGCCATGCGGGTGTGCTGGATATCCACGGGCATCACGCCGGGGTGGATGAAGCAATCGCTCACCACCACGTCGTCGCCGATCAGGCCTTCGAGGCAGACCTCAGTCCCCTCCCAGTTCGACCGGCCCAGCCAGAAGACATCGACCTGAGCAGCATTGGCCTCTTCGCCAATGCTGCCGATCCACTGGTGCGTGCGCGTGAAGCCCAGCACCGGGCCGCTCGACCACGAGCCCGTGGTCATCACGTTGACCGGGCTGAACTCTGGGAACGAGCTGATCGAGCCCGTGCCGTTGGTGACGGCGAACTGCACCTGGTTGCCACCGGGGAACCACAGGTTCTCCGAGAAGGTGATGCCACCATCGACAAACGTGCGGCCGACGAAGCCCGATGGTCGGGTGTCGAAGCCGGTCTCCTCGGCCAGCACACCAGTGGTCAGTGTGGCGGCGGCAAGCACGGCAATCCAGCGGTTCTCCATATCGACTCTCCTCAACCCCCAATGTCGGGCCCGGAAGCGGGCCCAACGCCCGACGAACAAACACCGATGGCCGGCGGGCTGCTGCCCATCGGCCATCGAACAACGTTCAGGTTGTACGCCCCGCGGTAGCGAGACGTTGCGGATCGATCACCGATCAGCGGCGGCGACGCACTGCGGCCAGACCACCGAGGGCCAGCAGCGAGAGCGAGGCCGGCGCGGGGATCACGACGATGCCACGGGTCTCGACGTTCTCCACCAAGATCTTCAGGCCGCTGCCGTCGAGCTCGACCTGGCTGATGCGGCCGAGGTCGTCGCCGATGTTCTCGTCGAACACGAGTCGGTCGTTGAAGGGGTCATACTGGATCTCTTCGGGGCCATCAAGCCCGTCGAGCAGCACGCGGATGGAGTCGAAGGCGCCCGAGCCGTCCAGCGTCATCTCGTAGATGGCGCCGGCGTTGCGGTCGGTCAGATACACCAGCCCGTTGTTGGGATTCACCGCGATGCCGGCGGTGTCCAGCAGCGGCTCGGCCAGGCCGGTCACCGCGGTGTCGGCCAGATCGACCACCAGCGAGTCGGTGCCGCTGAGCGAGCCGTCGATGTCGATGCGGAACAGGGCGCTGCCGGTGCCGAGCTCGCCCGGACCGACCACCGCGCCACTGCCGTTGGGGCTGGTGACGAGGTAGCTATCGCTGCCGAACTGGCGCGCCAGACGCGAAGCGCCCTGGTAACGCGGGCGGGGCACGGACAGGTCCTGCTCGTAGATCTCGCTCACGGAACCGCCGGGCGTGACACCCAGGATGCCCTCGAAGCTCATGGGCTGCGGCGAGAACGGGTTGTTGACCGTGATGAAGTTGCCACGGCCGGCGTCCCACTGCAGGCCGATGGGGTTCTCAAGCGGCATGCCCGTAGCCACCGGGGTGATGCTCGGGGTGCCAAAGGCGTTATCGAGGCGGAACAGGCCGCTGGTCAACGTGGGATCAAAGTTGGCGGCGCCATCATTGAAGTAGAAGCTCGAACCAACCTGCACGATACCCGCCAGGAACGCGCCGGGGTTGGTCACATCGATGATGCGGGTCCGCGAGCCGCCGATGTAGCCATCGATGCCCGGGTCATCACGGTTGGTGAACAGGAATTGGGAGTCCTGGGCCAGGGTCGAGCCAGCGATCGCCAGCACGGTTACCGCGGCCAACGTGGTCTTGGTCTTGCTCATCTTGTCTCCTCACTCGCGCTTGACCCCGATGGGTCGAATATCGAGCCGGTTGGGCCTCCTATTGCCCATATCCGATTCGTAGAAAGTGTACTCGACCGATCCCGTTTCAAAAAACAAATTTTGCCCAAGATACCAAAGTGGCCATCAGTGCATAGGCATAATCCCGTAAAAGGGAATGCCCATGGTGTCTATAGGCGTTGAACTGGCGAGCCAACCGATGTAGACTTGTGACTGCGGCTGAGAGGCCCGTATTGGGGATTGGTGTAACGGTAGCACCGGTGATTCTGGTTCATCTAGTCCAGGTTCGAATCCTGGATCCCCAGCTTATCCACAGCGCCCCGCGAAGGGGCGTTCTTGTTTAAACCCTTGATATGTGGCAGCTTGTGTGAGCAGGCATGGCTACTTCACCCGGCTTGCCCCGGTGGTTGGCGCGCTGATTGCAATGTCAGCACTCACCAACATCCGCCGCTGCGCAGAGCCGAGGCCCAGGGTCTCGATCTCGGCTGGGGAAAACCACCCCGTCGGCCGATCACGTACATCCGATCGCCACCCTTCCACGGCCCTTGGCCGGGTGGTCTTGGCCCGCCATACCCGAACTTTCACGTTGCGATGGGTGGTAGCGAAGCTGAAGCTCCGGGGCCTGCCGACCACCTCGACGTGTTCTTGAAGCCCGACCGCGTCTTGTGTCTTGGGAAGGCTGCGGGGCGAGTTGGCCGACCGCTCGACACACGGCGGCTGCCACAAGCCGGCCCAGAGGCCGCTGGACGGGCGCTGCTCGAGAAGTACCCGCCCCGATCGATCGGTCACCACGATGGCCGAGATCGCCAACGGTGTTCGCTCGCCGCGGGCCTTGGGGCGTGGGATGCGATCAATAGCATCCATCGCCCGCGCGGCGCACGCGCTGCGCACCGGGCACAGGTCGCACATGGGTGCACGAGGCGTGCAGATCGTCGCGCCGAGTTCCATGATGCCCTCGCTATACGCGGGCACGTCCACCGCGGCGCGCGCAAGATCGGTCGCGCGCTGCCATGCCCACGCCTGCACTCCCTTGCTGTCGGCAGCCAATTCAACACCATGCAGACGCAGCAGAACGCGCGAGACGTTGCCATCAACTAACGGCTCGGGCTTGCCGAACGCGATCGAGGCAACGGCGCCCGCCGTGTAGCGCCCGACCCCTGGCAGATCGTGCAACTCAGCCGCATCATCGGGCACAGCGCCGCCATGGCGTTCAACGATCGCCTCGGCGCAGGCGTGCAGCATCCGCGCCCGCCGGTAATAGCCCAGCCCGCTCCAGAGCGACAGCACATCATCCAGCGGCCTGCTGGCCATGGCGGCTGGCGTTGGGAATCGCTCGACGAAGGCGTCGAATCGCTCGGCGACCCTGGCCACCTGCGTCTGCTGGAGCATGATCTCGCTCATCAGTGAGATCCACGGATCGCGGGGCGCCGTGCGCCAGGGCAGCTCGCGTGCGTTGGCGGTGAACCACTGGCCGATCGTGCGCGCGATGGCCTGGTCTTGCTTGGGTTCGCCCGCGGGCAGATCAGGCATCGCCGGCCCGCTCGTCGTAGGCCTGGATGGCGGCCTTGGCCTTGCGCTTGATCGCCGGCCACTTGGCTTCGGGCGCCTTGCCCACGGTCACGAACTCGTGGTGGATGAGCACGACGCGGACGCCCTCGATCGCGTAGAGCGCGCGGGCCAATTCGTCTTCGCAGCCCTCTTCGGGCGGCTGGCGGTACGACCTCGGGGCGGCCGCCAGCGGGGCGTCAAGGAGGATCTTGACCGCCTGGGGGTTGGGCGTGGACTCGAAACCGACAACTCGGGGCATGGCGCGAGGCTCAGCGTAGGGCCTCGGCGGGCGTACAGTGGCGTTTGCGGACCCAAGCCGGGCCCGCGATGGGGTGTGCACAGACGTGGACCTGGCAATAGCCATCGGAGACGCGCTCAAGCGCATGGCCGGCTACCCCTGGTGGGAAGTCGCCCTCGAGCTTGCGATGATCGCGCTGGTGGTGTGGGCCATCCTGCGGTTCATCGAGGGCACAAGGGCCGCGGGCGTGATGAAGGGGCTTGTCGCCCTGCTGCTCATTGGTCTCGCCGCCCGGCTCTTTCTTTCGCTGGTCGGTCGCGAGGAGGCCTTCGAGCGCCTGGGCTACCTGCTCGATCGCGCGGGCGTGGTCGTGGCCATCGGCCTCGTGGTCGTCTTCCAGCCCGAGCTCCGCCGTGCCCTCACGCGGCTGGGGGAAGCCCCGATCTTCCGCAGCACGCCGGGCGAGATCGCGCGCGTCATCGACGCCGTCGTCGAGGCGTGCTCGTACTTCCAGAAGGCCAAGTTCGGCGCCCTCATCGTCATGGAGCGGCGCACGGCCCTGGGCGGTGTGGCCGAGGGCGGCACGCGTCTGGGCGCCGAGGT
>JBITAB010000286.1:23057-25290 GCA_044439825.1 Phycisphaerales bacterium JB064
CGTCGCGCGTTGCTGGCCGGCCTGACCAAGGAGCCGCCCGACCGGCCCTCGAGCGCCGAGGAAGAGCGCGAGGACATGGCCACCAAGACGGGTGAGCGAAAGGGCGGCAGTGATGGCTGATCGCGCATCGGGCGAACAGTCGCTGCGTTCGGTGCTGCTGCGCATGCTGCTTGTGGTGGCGCTGAGCATCGCCGTGTGGACGTTCGCCGAGGCGCGCAGCCTGACCAATGAGACGCAGACCGTCACCCTCGTGCTGGCCGCTCCGGCTGGCGCAGAGCTCACGGCGTGGATCGACTCGAACAAGCTGCGCCGCGAAACGGTGTCGGTGCGGCTCGAAGGCTCGCGTGCCGCGTTGCAGCGGGCCGCCCAGAGGCTGCGCGAGCCCGTGGAACTGCTCATCGGCGAGAGCCTGGCCGCCCAGCCGGGAGACCGCACGGTCAACCTGCGCGACGTGCTGCGCGACCACCGCGTGTTCGATCGCCTCGCGGTGAGCCTCGTCGAGGTGACACCTGGGACGATCGACGTGCACGTCGACGAGGTCGTGCAAGAGACCATCCCCATCCGCGTGCGGGCCGACAGCGTGGCCCTCGAGCGCCCGCCGGTGGCCGATCCTCCATCGGTGACGGTAACCGGGCCCGCGTCGATCCTGCGCGAGGCCTCGTTCGACGTGCTGGAGGCCGTGGCGCCAGCCGACGAGTTGGCCGAGCTTGCCAGCGGCAGCACCGCGCAGTTTCCCGGGCTCACGGTGGTGGTGCCCGCGCCGTGGCGCAACGAGCTCGTCCGCGTGAGCCCGATCACGGTGACGGCGACCATCTCGCTGCGCGACACCATCGAGAGCCTGCCGCTCTCGAGCGTGCCCGTGATGGTGCGGCTGAGCCCGACGCAGCTACGCCAGTGGTCGGTGCGCATCGCGCCCGAGAACGCCTATCTGCGTGACGTCGAGGTGCGTGGGCCGCGCGAGGCGGTCGAGGCCATCCGCTCGGGCCGCCAGCGCGTGGTGGCGACGATCCAGCTCGAGAGCGTCGAGCTGAGCGTGGGCGAGGCCGAGTTCCAGGCCGTTGTGTCCAGCGACGTGAGCGGTCTGACCTTCGTGGTCGCTGACACCGCGGTGCCGGTGATCATCTCGGCGATCGAGACGCCCGCCGACGGCGAGGGCGGCGAGTAAGCACGTCTCGCCGTCAATCGTCACCCGTGCCGCGACCCGCGATCGCGCGAGAAAGCGGCCAAACGCCCCACAGCACGGTGAAGAGCACCAGCACGATGCCCATGACGGCGAAGATGCGCCAGGGCCATGGCGGCAGCGCATTGAGGATGGTCGTGCCGTCGAGGTCCTTGCCCAGATAGCCGTAATTCAGGCCCGTTGCCCAGTTGAACAGCACGATGGGCAAGGCCCAGCACAGCGAGACGATGATGGCGGTCTTGAGGTCTCGCGCATCGGGCCGGTAGCCTCGGGCGACGATGTCGTAGATGGCCCCGCCGATGATCTGCGTGTGGCTGATCCAGAAGAACCAGAATCGTGGATCGTCCGGCCCGTGCTCGAGCGTGGGCGTGAAGAAGGCCTGCGTGCTCAGGCCGATGCCCCAGAAGTAGAGGGCCGTGCGCAGCCAGCGCGTGCGCCGTGAGTGCGCAAGCAGCAGCGCGAACGGCCCGAGCCAGCCGATGACGTCGCACAGGTGCAGCGGCAGGCTCGACCGCAGGTCGAAGTTTGCCGGCAGCAGCCAATAGACCGTGACGATGACCTGCTGGACGAGCCACAGGACCGCCCACGTGCGTGCGATGCGACGCTCGCGCCCTTCGCTCGCCTGCCGACCAGCCAAGACAAACAGCCCGATGATGGCGATGCACACGCCCACGGCCACCAGGTGCGTCGCCGTGAATGGCGCGAAGCCCGGCGGGGGAGGCGCCACGCTCACGCACCCGCTCCCCCACCGACAGCGTGCTCATGGCGGAGCTGGCCGCAGGCGGCGGCGATGTCTCGGCCGCGGCTGGCGCGCACGTGCGTGGTGATGTTGGCGTCGGTCAGGATGTCCTGGAACACGCGCACGTCCTCGGTGCGCGGGCGCTCGTAGGGCAGCCCTCGCACCTCGTTGTAGCGGATGAGGTTGATGTTGGCGCGCATCTGCCGGGCCAGGTCGGCCAGCATCCGCGCGTGCTCGGGGCGGTCGTTCACGCCGCGCAGGAGGATGTACTCCAGGGTCACCTCGCGGCGGGTCTTCTCGAACCAGCCCTGGCA
>JBITAB010000287.1:0-6749 GCA_044439825.1 Phycisphaerales bacterium JB064
GCGTGGACCATCGCGCGGTGGCGGACGGCCGAGAGCGTGCGCGGGTGGTACGGGCCGTGCTGGGCTTCGAGGCTCTCGATGACCTGCGTGATCAGCGTGAGAGCCTCACCCAACTTCTTCTGGTGCATGAGCGCGTTGGCGCGGGCGAGGTCGATCTCGGTGAAGATCGGGTCGTCCGGCTCGAAGCTGCGGTTGGCGGCGGCGATGACGAGGTCGAGTTGGTCCTTTGCCTGAGTCGTTCGGCCCGCGCGCTGGAGCAGCTCAACGAGGTTGAGATGGCCCGCGAGCGTCGAGCGGTGATCTGAGCCCAGCGCGCCGGTGAAGGCGGACAGGGCGGATCGCTGGGCCTCGATGGCCTTGGTCAGATCGGCGTCCGCGACTGCCCGTTGGGCGAGGCGTTCGAGGATCTGGGCGCGGAGGAAGGCCTCGGAGCCCAGCGCGTCGGCGATGCGTTCGAGCACGTCGGTGGGGATGCGGTCGCCCTGGGTCAGCACGCTGACGGACTGCTCGGCCTCGTCATAGAGCCGGCGGAAGTTATCCGCCTCGGTATCGGCCCGGGCGGCGGCTTCGGCGGCCAGGCGTGCGTTCTCTTCGGCCAGCACGAGGGCGGCCTCGGCGCGATCGCGGGCCTCCTGGGTCTCGTCGAGCGAGGCGTCGAGGGCTTCGAGCGCCTGGGTCAGATCGCCGTTGGCCGTGGCGAGTTGCTCTCGGGCCCGCTGGGCGTCTTCCTTGGCCTGCCGCTCCTGGTCGGCCAGGCGCGTTGTTTCTTCCACGGCAGTCTGGAGGGCCTGGGATTGCTGTTCGAGCTGGGCGTTCTTCGACTCGAGCTCGGTCTGCGTTTCGGCGAGCTGAGCGTTGCGGGTCTGCAACTCGCTATTGACCTCCCGGGTGCGGGTTTCGGAGATCTCGAGCCTGGTGTTTGCTTCTTCGAGCTGGACGACCTTGGCCTGATACTCGTCACGTTCCACACGGGTGCTGGCCTCGCGAGCGAGCGAGGCGATGACAATCACGAGCGCAATGCCGCCAGCCAACAGCAAGATAGATGCAACGGCAACGGGAAGCGTGTTACGGCGTATGAACTTACCGAGCTTGTACGCGATCGATGGTGCGCCAGCGGCGACCGGACGGCCCGACAAGTAGTTGTCGAGGTCGGCGATCAGCTCGTTCACGCTCGCATAGCGGCGGCCGGGGTCCTTCTCGAGGCACTTGAGCGTGATCCAGTCGAGATCTCGCTTGAGCGCCCTCGCGGGCATCGACCGCGTGCTCGGCGGATCGGCCTGCCGCACACGCGAGCTCGGATTCTTCGGATCGACCTCGCGGATGATCCGATACGCTTCGGTCGTGCCGACCTCGCCGAGCTTGTAGGTGTCAAACGGCAGCGTCCCTGTCAGCAGCCTGTAGAGCACGACACCGAGCGCATACACGTCCGTGCGTGTGTCCGCCTGCCCGCTGCCGTCGGCCTGCTCGGGGCTCATGTAGTCGAGCGTGCCGATGACCTGGCCCTCGAGCGTGTGCCTCGTATCGGCGGCGTAGCGGTCATCGAGCGCCTTGGCGATGCCGAAGTCGATCACCTTGGGGACGGGCCTGCCGTCCTCGGTGGCCACCAGGATGTTCGATGGCTTGAGGTCTCGGTGGATGATGCCCTTGTTGTGGGCGTGCTGGACGGCCTTGCACGCGTCGATGAACACGCGAACTCGCTCGGCCGGCGAGAGCTCATGCTGGTCGCAATAGCGCGTGATGGGCGGGCCATCGACGTACTCCATCACGAAGTAGGGGCGGCTGCCGAGGGCTTGGGGCGTGTGCCCCGCGTCGTAGAGGCGCGCGATGTTGGGGTGCTCGAGGGCGGCGAGCAGTTGCTTCTCGTGCTCGAAGCGGCGAAGGACGCGGGCGGTGTCCATGCCGGCCTTGATGATCTTGAGCGCGACCTTGCGGTTGGGGCCGTCCTGATGGGCGAGATAGACATCGCCAAAGCCGCCGTCGCCGAGGCGGCTGATGATCGTCATGGCGTTGATGCGTTGGCCCTCGGGCAGATCCAGGGCGGCCGACATGTCGCGGACCTTGTCCTCCATGCCCCGCTTGACGGCGTTCTCGAAGAGATCCCCGGACTCGGTGTCTTCGGCCTCGATCAGGCTTGCGACGTAGCGGCCGAGTTCCGGTTCGTCGGCGATAAGGGCGTCGAGCGCGGCCTGGCGGTCGGCCGGCGGCATGTCCTGCACGCGGAAGAAGTGCTCGCGTGCCCGGGCGTAGGTGTCGGGATCCATGGGCGGCCCCTTCGACGCTGCTGGGGGAGAAACGGGCTCTGGCTGGCCCGCGTACTAACATAGCCCGCGGATGAACACAGAGAGAAGCCAGGGGAAGCGCAATGGAATCAGCCGAAACGACGAGCATTACCCGGCTGCTGCAGGATGCCGGCAAGGGTGACGAAGCGGCGCGCGAGCAGCTGGCGCCGCTGGTGCTGGCCGAGCTTCGCCAGATCGCCGAGCGCGCGATGGCCAAGGAGCGTCGCGAGCACACGCTGCAGCCCACCGTGCTGGCGGACGAGGCATTCATGAGGCTCGTTGGCCAGGCCGACATCGACTGGGAAGGCCGCACGCAGTTCTACGGATATGCCGCCCGCGCGATCCGCCAGATCCTCGTCGACCATGCTCGGGCCCGCAACGCCGCCAAGCGGGGCGGCGGGATGGGACGCGTCGACATCGAGACCATGGACGGGTTCGGCGACGGCGGCGCAAACCAGCGTGTCGATGTGCTCGCGCTGCACGAGGCGCTCGAAGAACTGGAGCAACTCGACGCCCGCCAGAGCCGCATCATGGAGCTGAAGTTCTTCGGCCAGCGCAGCATCGAGGAGATCGCCCAGTTCGTGGGTGTTTCGCCTCGCACGGTGAACAACGACGTGAAGATGGCCCTGGCGTGGCTGCGGATGAAGCTCGGCGCGATCTGAATCACATGTCCGAGAGCGACTTTTTCGGGAAGGCCGCGCGCAGGGCGTTGAGGATCGCCAGCACGTCGATGGCCTCTTGCGCCAGCGCACCGGCGACAGGCGGCAGGTAGCCCATCGACGCCAGGATCATGCCCAGGATGCTCAGTGCCATGCCGCCCAGGGCGCTCTGCAGGGCGATCGTGCGCATGCGGCGGCCGATGTGCATGAGCTCGTCGACGCGCTTGAGCGAGGTATCGAGGATGACGGCGCCGGCGGCCTGGGTCGTCACGTCGCTGGCGGCGCCCATGGCCACCCCCACCGTCGCGGTGATGAGCGCCGGCGCGTCGTTGATGCCGTCGCCGACGAAGATCGTGGGGGCTCGCTCGGTCTCCTGCCGCGTGATCTCGACCTTCTGCTCTGGGCTCTGGCCGGCCAGCACCTGCTCGATGCCGACCTCACGCGCCAGATACTCCACCTCGCTGGCCCGATCGCCCGAAACGAGCATGACGCGGTCGATGTGGTGGCGGCGGGCGAGATGCTTGACGAAGGCCTTGCCATCGGGCCGCGGCGCATCGCGGAACTGGTACGTCGCGGCGAGCGTGCCATCGACCAGCACGATGCATTCGAGCCCGCCGGCCAGCGGCGGGAGGAGTGATTCAAGATCCGGATCGCGTGCCAGAACGGCCTTGCGGCTGGTGACGGTGACGCGGTGGCCCTCCACCATGCCCACCAGGCCCTGGCCCGGCGGCTCGGAGACCTCGGCGACCGGCAGGGTTTGCAGTTTGGCTTCGTCGGCCGCGCGAACGACGGCTGCTGCGAGGGGGTGCTTGGAGTATCGCTCGAGGCTCGCGGCCAGGGCCAGCGTGCGTTGCGGGTCGGCATCGTCCGCGGCGCGCTGGGTGATGAGCGAGGGCCGGCCAAAGGTGAGCGTGCCGGTCTTGTCGAGGATCATCGTGCGGCAGGTGTCGATGCGCTCAAGGGCGAGCGGGTCGCGGATGATGATCGACCGCCGAGCGGCCAGCGACACGGCGCCGATGATGGCGACCGGGATGGCGATGAGCAGCGGGCATGGCGTGGCCACCACGAGCACGGCAAGGAATCGCGTTGGATCGCCGCTGATGATCCATGCGAGGATGGCGATGCCGACGGCCAGGGGCGTGTACCACGCGCCCATGCGATCAGCCAGGCGGCGCATCTGCGGCCGCTGCTGCTGGCTCGAACGCATGACTTCCATGATCTTGGCGTAGCGCGAGTCTTTGGCGGTGCGCTCGGCGCGCACGGTGAGGGCGCCCTGGCCGTTGATCGCGCCGCTGATGACCGCCGAGCCGACGACCTTGGACATCTGGTAGGGCTCGCCGGTGAGATAGCTCTCGTCCATGGTCGAGCGGCCTTCGAGCACGACGCCGTCCACAGGCGAGGCTTCGTGCGGCAGGACGACGAGGGTGTCGCCAACCTCGATCGCGTCGAGCGGCACGTCCTCGATGGCCTCACCGGTCTTGCGATGGGCCACGCTGGGCATGCGTCTGGCCAGGGCGTGCAGCGCCGACGACGCGCGGCCCATGGCGTAGGCCTCGATGGCCTGACCACCCGAGAGCATGAGCACGACCAGCGTGCCGGCGAGGTATTCGCCCAGGAGTACGGCGGTGACGATCGAGATCGCCGCGAGCAGGTCGGAGCCGAACTCGCCCTTGAACAGCTTGACGGCCAGCTCGATGACCAGCGGTGCGCCACCGAGCAGCAGCGCGGCGAAGAGCGGCCAGTTGCGCCCAGGCGCATCGGCCGCCATCATCACCAGGTACGCAGCGATGCACACGACCGCGAGGACGGCGATCGCGAGGTACATCCGATTGGGCTTGAGCGGAGGATCGGCCGACGCGGTCGTCTCGCTGGACGACCCGCGGCTCACAGCTCGACCACCCGCATGTCGCCCGAGCGCTTGTGTGCCTTGGGCGGCAGGGCGACGTCGGAGGCCATCTCGGGCATGCCGGCGCTCGCCATGCGCTCACGCACGTTGGCGGCGACAAAGAGCAGGCCGCGGGGAAGCTCGACCTCGGTCGCCTGGGGCACCTGGCCCGGCCCCTCGTCGACCACGACCACGTCGGGACGGCGACGCTTGGACTCGGGCATGGCCGAGATGTAGTCGTCCACGCCCATGGCGGCCAGCAGGTCGTGGGCGATCTGCCCCTCGGTGCGGGCCAGCGGCGGGATGGCGGCGTCGAAGGCCTGGAGCAGGCCTCGGTGGTTCTCGAAGGTGCCGGCCTTCTCGACCCAGGTGGCGCCGGGCAGCACCACGTCGCTGGCGTCGATCAGGCGGCTGGGCAGCGTGTCGATGAGCACGGTGAAGCGGTCGGTTGCGGCGTCGGCCAGCTCTTGCGGGGCCCAGTCGCTGGGGTAGTTGCCGGTCAGGATGAGGGCGCCGGCGTTCTTGATCGCGCCCAGGAAGTCGTGGAACTCCGCCGGAGCCTTGCCCGTGACGGCTTTGAGCACGCGACGCACGCCGCGCGCGTTGGGGGCCTTCTCGGCGACCATCACGAAGGCGTCCTTGTCGTCGACCGACTTCGTGGGGGGGAAGGCCTTGTCCTCGCCCTTGGTGGGCACGGGGCCGACGGCGAAGACGGCGTCCTCGTCGAGCGCCTTGGCGAGCGTGGCCAGCGCGAAGGCCTCCTCGCACGGCAGCATGGGGCTCACGAGGACGGCCAGGCGCTGGCCCTTGTCGACGGCGGCCTGGATGCCCTCGATCGCGGCGCGATAGGCGCGGGGCCATTCGGCCTCGACGAGCGCGCCGTAGCGGCGGGCCTTGGGCTCGGTCAGGCGCTCGCTGTTGTGCACGAACTTCCAGCCGTAGCGGACCTCGTCGGTGATCCAGAACTTGTTGACGGCGTCGTTGTGGCGGGGCTTGACACGGTAGATCTTGCCCTCGTTATGCTCGATGGAGATGTTGTCGCCGCTGGCGGTGATGCCGTCGATGCTGGCGGTCTTCTTGAGGAACCACACGCGCTGGGCGAAGAGGAAGTCCTTGTCGAGCAGCGCGCCCACGGGGCACAGGTCGACGACGTTGCCGCTCAGCTCGTTCTGGAGCGCACGGCCCGGGAAGACGTCGATCTCGCTGCGGTTGCCGCGGCCGCCGATCATCAGCTCGCCCGCGTCGGCGACTTCCCTGTCAAAACGCACGCAGCGCGTGCACATGATGCAGCGGTCGGCATAGAGCCACACGTGCGGGCCCAGGTCCTTCTTGGCCTGCTTGACCTTCTGCTCCTGGAAGCGCGACACGCCGCGGCCGTACTCGTAGCTGTAGTCCTGCAGGAAGCACTCGCCCGACTGGTCGCACACGGGGCAGTCCAGCGGGTGGTTGATGAGCAGGTACTCCATGACGGCCTTCTGGTTGGCGACCGCCTTGGGGCTGTTGGTGTAGACCACCATGCCGTCGCCGGCCGGGGTGGTGCAGGTGGGCTGCAGCTTGCCGCCCGCGATGGCCTCGAGCTTGTTCTCGTTGCGGGGGTTGGGGGCCCAGATCTCGCCCAGGCAGATGCGGCACTGGGCCGGCCGGCTCAGGGCGTCGTGGTAGCAATAGAAGGGGATCTCGATCTCGTGGGCGTTGGCGACCTGCAGGATGGTCTGCCCGGGCTCGAAGTCGACGGTTTGGCCGTTGATGGTGATGCTGGGCATGGGCGTCGGGTCTTCCGTGAGTGCTGCCGGAGGGGTTGGGCTGATACGCTCGGGACGGCCGCCAGAGCTGTCGCGGGCCGCCTGGTGTTCGGGTCCGGTTTTCGGTGGGCATGGTAGCCGGGGGAAGGGGCAGGCATGGTGCGTGTGCTGGCCACGGTGGGGC
>JBITAB010000288.1:0-3605 GCA_044439825.1 Phycisphaerales bacterium JB064
GGCACCTTCGCGGGCATGATCGCCCTTGGCTTCTCGATCAACACGCTCACGCTCTTCGGGCTCGTGCTCTCCATCGGCATCGTCGTCGACGACGCGATCATCGTGGTCGAGAACGTCGAACGCATCATGCACGACGAAAAACTGCCGCCCAAAGAAGCCACCATCAAGGCGATGGAGCAGGTCACCGGGCCGGTCGTCGCCGTCGTGCTGGTGCTCAGCGCCGTGTTCGTGCCCGTCGCCTTCCTGGGCGGCTTCACGGGGCAGATGTACAAGCAGTTCGCCGTCACCATCGCGGTGTCGGTGGCCATCTCGGGCCTTGTCGCCCTGACGCTCAGCCCTGCTCTCTGCCGGCTCATCTTGAAGCCGAGCCACGGCAAGAAGAACATCGTCTTCCGCGGGTTCGACGGCGCGTTCAACCGCCTCACCGGCGGCTACGTCCACGCCGTGCACGCGGGCATCCGCCACGCCATCGTCGCGCTGGCCATCTTCGCCATCCTGTGCCTGGGCGCATACAGGCTGTCGAACACCGTGCCCGGCGGCTTCCTGCCCGAAGAGGACCAGGGCGTGCTCATCGCCGCCGTCATGCTCCCCCAGGGCTCGAGCCTCGACAAGACCCAGGGCGTCATCGAGCAGGCCGAAGAGTTCTTCGCCAACCACCCGGCCGTCGATCACGTGACCGCGCTGGGCGGGTTCGACTTCCTCAACGGCGGCATCACCAGCAGCAGCGCGGGCATCCTGTTCATCTCGCTCAAGCCCTTCGAAGAACGCCTGAAGGAAGGCATCACCGCCAACGACGTCATCGCCGAGAGCCGCCAGCTCATGGCCACCATCGACGACGGCATCGCCATCAGCTTCAACCCCCCCGCCATCCCCGGCCTGGGCACGCGCGCCGGCTTCACGCTCGAGCTCGAGCAACGCGGCGGCGGCACCACGGCCGAGCTCGCGCAGGTCGGCGGCCAGTTCTTCGGCGCGGCAAGCCAGGACCCCACCCTCACCGGCCTGAGCACATCGCTGCAGGTCAGCCTGCCCCAGGTCTTCGTCGAGCTCAACCGCGAGAAGACGCGCATGCTGGGGGTCGACCTCGCCGGCGTCTTCGAGCCCATGCAGGCCTACTTCGGCAGCCTCTACATCAACGACTTCAACCGCTTCGGCCGCATCTGGCGCGTGCAGGTTCAAGCAGAGTCAGACTTCCGCAACACGCCGCAGGACATCGAACGCATCTACGTGCGCAACAACCTGGGCGAGATGGTGCCGCTGGCCGCCATCGTCGACACCAGCTTCCGCGCCGGCCCGAACGTCATCTCGCGATACAACGGCTACCCCGCCATCGAGATCACCGGCGCGCCCACGGTGGGCGTCAGCAGCGGCGACGCCATCAACACCCTGCGCGACATCGCCGCCGAGACCCTGCCGCCGGGCTATGCCATCGAGTGGTCGGGCGAGAGCTACCAGCAGATCAAGACCGGCAACCAGGCGCCCATGGTGCTCGCCTTCGGCCTGCTCGTGGTGTTCCTCGTCCTCGCGGCGCAGTACGAACGCTGGTCGCTGCCCATCGCCGTGCTGCTGGTCATCCCGATCGCGCTCTTCGGCGCGTTGCTCGCTATCCACCTCCGCGGCTACACGCAGGACATCTACTTCCAGATCGGCCAGCTCGTGCTCGTGGGCCTGGCCGCCAAGAACGCGATCCTCATCATCGAGTTCTGCGTCGCCCAGCGCGAGCAGGGCAAGGGCATCATCGAGGCGGCGCTGGAAGCCTCGCGCCTTCGCTTCCGCCCCATCATCATGACCTCGCTGGCCTTCATCCTGGGCGTCGTGCCGCTCGCGATCGCCAGCGGTGCGGGCTCGGCGGGCAGGCGCTCCATCGGCACCGGCGTCATCGGTGGCATGCTCGCCGCCACCTTCCTGGCCATCCTCTTTGTGCCGCTGTTCTATGTGCTGATCCAGAAGACCAGCGAACGGCTCACTGGCAAGAAGTCCGCCTCAATCCCTGAGTAACACTCAGAGCCGCGGATCCACCGGCTCGCTCTCGAGCGCCAGCACGCCAAACACGCACTCGTGCACACGCCGCAGCGGCTCGCGTCGAACGAAACGCTGCAATGCCTCAAGGCCGAGGGCGAACTCACGGATCGCAAGTGATCGCTTGTGCCGCAAACCACGCTTGCGCAGCCGCTCCAGGTTAGCCGGTTCGAGATACTCCGGGCCGTAGATGATCCGAAGGTACTCAGGCCCGCGGCACTTCACCGCCGGCTGCAAGAGTCCACGCATGCCGTGCGCGATGAAGTCCATCGGCTTGACGACCATGCCCTCGCCGCCCTCGCCCGTCATCGATTCCCACCAGCTCATGGCGCCATCGATGCTCGATTCGTCGCTCAGGTCCACCTCTCGGCAGGCCGTCGCCATGAGCACGGGATCCTCCCCGGCCGTTCGAGACAGCGTCGACATGTGCCACCCGTGGTCCTTACCCGTGTGCACCGCACCCTCAGTGGCCAGCAGATGGAACGGAGCAAGGCGGAGATCATCGAGGCTGTCGACCTCCCAGCAGTAGTTGCGATAGGCCGCGGTGTACCGCTCGACGGCCGCATGCCGATGCTCGTATCGCTCGAGCAGGTCGGCAACGCCAGGATGGCCGCGCAACTGCTCGACCGCGGCCGCCGTGCTGGCCAGCGCTGCGCTGCCGACCGCGGCGTACTGCTCGCGCACGAGTTGCTGCGCCTTGGCCGACCACGGCATCAGCTCGCAATCCAGGCACAGCCAATCGGTCGAGAGCTCGTCCCACAAGCCGGCTTGGTCAACCGACGCGCGCACGCGGTCGAGCAGGCCGGCCTCCATCTGCATGTCCGTGAAGAAACGCCGGCCAGTGCGTGTGTAGACGATGCCCGCCTCGCCGGTGTCGACGCCGAAGCGCTCCTTGGCTGCATCCGCGTTCCGGCACACGATGAGGACCGCCCGCGAGCCCATGTGCTTCTCTTCGCAGATGACCCGGGCCACCCCGCGATCGCGGTAGTACGCGAGCGCCTCGGCCGGATGCTCCAGCAAGCCCTCTCGCTCGCTGGTCTCGCAGGGCGACATCGTGGGCGGCAGGTAGATCAGCCAACGCGGATCGGCGGCAAACCGGCTCATCACCTCCAGCGCGGCCGTCGCGTTCTCCTCGCGCACGATCACCGTTCGCTCCAGGTCCGTTTCGATGACGCGCTTGCCGGTCACGTCGCCCAGGTCGAGCACGTCGTCTTGCCTTTGCTGGGATGAGAACTTGGAATCGTGCTCGGGCAAGAAGGGCTTCTTGCTCTCCGCATACACCGCCCTGGCCTCGACCGAGACCACCTCGCGCTCGGGGTATCGCAGCGCGCTGAGCTGGCCGCCATAGACACATCCGGTGTCAAGGCACATCGTGTTGTTCAGCCACTGCGCGCTATGAACGGGCACGTGTCCATACACCACCATTGCTCTGCCGCGATAGTCGAGCCCCCAGTTGAGCCGCACGGGCAGCCCATACTCGTCGGTCTCACCCGTCGTCTCACCATACAGGCAGAACTCGCGCACCGCCCCGCTGCCGCGTCCCTGCATCTCCTCCTTCAGCCCGGCGTGCGCGACCACCAGCTTCCCAT
>JBITAB010000288.1:3705-6744 GCA_044439825.1 Phycisphaerales bacterium JB064
CGCAGCGCGAGCCGCTGGTTGCGGATGACGTGCGGCCCGAAGTCGCGATCGGGCCGCAACGCGTTGCGATCCTGGCACACCTGCTCGGGCGGGTTGAGCACGATGGCCACCGGCAGGCAGTGGAACTCTCGCGCGAGCTGCACGTACCGCCGGCGGTCCTCGGCACGCACGTTGGTCGCGTCCACCACGGTCAGCAGCCCATTCTTCAGCCGCTTGGCGACGATGTAGTGCAGCAGATCGAACGCGTCATCGGTCGCGTGCTGCGCGTTCTCGTCATCGGACACCACGCCGCGGCAGTAATCCGACGACACCACCTCCGTCGGCTTGAAGTGCGCCCGCGCAAAGGACGACTTGCCGGCGCCGGAAGGGCCAACGAGGACGACAAGGGCGAGTTCGGGAATGGAGATCTTCATTGCTCGAACACCCCCATCTGCGTCGGACTCCCCAGCGATTCATCCACCGGCCCCACCGGCAGGAAGCGAACGGCGTATCCGAACTCGCCCGCCACGCGCTCGGCCCATGCCTGGAACTGCGCACGCGTCCACTCGAAGCGGTGGTCGCGGTGGCGGAACTGGCCGGCAGGCAGGGTCTCCCACACGCTGTTGTACTCGGCATTGGGCGTGGTGACAACCACCGTGCCCGGCCTGGCAAACTCGAAGACGGCTCGCTCGAAGGCGCGCAGGCGTGGCTCGTCGAGGTGCTCGATCACCTCGACACAGGCGGCAGCGTCGAAGCCCAGCAGCCTCAGGTCACGGTACATGAGCGAGCCGTGCATCAGCTCGATGCGCTTGCGCTGCGTGTCGCTCATCCTGTCGAATCGCAGCCGCTCGCTGGCCCGCTCGAGAGCACGGATGGCGACGTCAACGCCCACGATCCTTGTGAACTGCTTCTCTTTCATCAGCTCGCGCAGCAGGTTGCCCTCGCCGCAACCGAGGTCGAGCACGTTGACCGCACCGCTGGCCTTGAGGGCAGCCATAACCGCGCCAAGACGCTGGCTGTTGAGGCTCAGCGGCTTCTCTATAACCGCCTCCTCGGCATCCTGCTGGCGCTCGGTCTGATCGGCATCGCCCACCTCGTCGGGCATCAGGCGGCTGAGCGCCTCGCGCGTCAGCCGACGCTGGTTCTTGAGGTATCGCTGGGTGATGGTCTCCTTCTCGGGGTGCGTGGGAAGCCAGTCGGCGGCACGTGCGAGCAGCTTGTCCACCTCGTCCTTGCCCACCCAGTAGTGCTTGTCGTTGTCGAGCACGGGCATCAGCACGTAGAGGTGCCGCAGCAGGTCCTTGACCGGCAGCGTGTGCTCAAGCGTGATCACGCCGGTTGGTGCAGGGCCCCAATCCATGCGTGCGTCGAGCGGCGGACGGTCGATGGTGACGGCGTAGCCCAGTGGCTCGAACAAGCGACGCACGAAGGCCTCGCCGTGCATGGGCGCCACGGCCACCGTCGCGCGGAGCGGCAGCGGCTCGTCGACCAGTTGCGGCCGGTCCTTGCTGCGGCCGTTCATGGCGGTCGAGAAGAGCGTGTTCATGGCCACACTCAGCAGGCTGCTGGCGGCGTAGGGCCGATCGTTGACGTACTGGTCGAGCGACCAGTCGCCACGTCCTCGCACGAGACCCACCGGGTCGACCTCGACCAGCACGCAGATGCGGCAACGATCGACCTCGGCCACGGGGTAGAAGACGTGGGCCACGCCGAAGGCCAGCTCGAAGCGCTGGACGCCCGCGGGATTCTTGTGCAGCAGATAGCCCAGATCGGTGGCCGGGGAGAGGGCCTGGGTCGAGCTGGTTTCGATCGTGAGCATCATGGCGTGTACATCCCCTGGGTCGCGACGTGCGAACCAGTTTAGACGGGAACATACCTGCCGCAACGCGAACGGGTTGCATGGCGCGAAGATTGCGCGCAGGGGCGGGCTTGCAGGGGAAATCTGGACACCACGGGCGAATGGTTGGCTTCGATCCACCCACGCCCCGTTGAAGGACTCACCATGCCCGCCGCGCTTCTTGCCATCCCATTCGCAGTCATTGCCCTGCTCGCCGCCCTTGCCTCGCCAGCCGCGAAGCCGGTTGACCACGCCGAACTCGGCTCGCTGCGGCTCAATCAGATCCAGGTCATCGGCACGCACAACAGCTACAAGGCGGCCATCCAGCCCGAGCTTCTGGAGATCATGCTGGCCCACGACGAGGGTTCCAAGAGCCTTGATTACGCCCACAAACCCATCGACGAGCAACTCGACCTCGGCCTGCGAAACCTCGAGCTCGATGTGTATCACGATCCCGAGGGTGGGCATTATCGCCGGCCGCTTGGTTTGCTTGTGCTCAAGGGCGTGGGCGCCGACCCCCTGCCCTTCAACACCAACGGCGTGATGGATGAGCCGGGGTTCAAGGTGTTGCACGATTGCAACTTCGACTACCGCAGCCACGAGCCGAGCTTCATCAAGACGCTGAAGTTGCTTGCCGAATGGTCTGCCAGGCACGACGACCATCTGCCCGTATTCATCACGATGAACCTCAAGGGCGGCGCCTCGCCCGCGCCCGGCGGCATCGATGCCATCGAATGGAATGCGGCCGCGATGCGTGAGCTCGACCGCGTGCTGCTGGACACACTCGGCCGCGACAACCTCATCACCCCCGACGACGTGCGAGGCGAGCACTCCACGCTGGTGGATGCCATCGAGCGCGACGGTTGGCCGACGGTGGACTCGGTGCGCGGGCGATTCCTGTTCGTGGTCGACCACGGCGGCGGCATCCGAGACATGTACGTTGGCGGCGTGGACTCGATGGCCGGGCGGCCCATGTTCACCAGCGGGCCCGAGGGCGCACCGTATGGGGTGTTCCATGTGATCAACGAGCCGGAACAGAAGGCCGAGGCGATCACACGACTGGTTGAGTCGGGGCACATCGTGCGCACGCGTGCCGACGCGGGCACGCACGAGATGCGCCGGGGCGATCGCTCACGCTTCGAGGCGGCGATGCGCAGCGGCGCGCAGGTGATTACGACCGACTATCCCACGCCGGATACGCGGCATAACGCGGAGTATCGCGT
>JBITAB010000289.1:0-6741 GCA_044439825.1 Phycisphaerales bacterium JB064
GGCGTGGCGCTCGCGCTCGTGGTCATCGTCACCGTCGCGGGCTTGCAGGCCGTGGGGCTCATTCTCGTCATTGCATTGCTGATCATCCCACCCGTCGCCGCCCGATTGTGGACCGATCGGCTGGTGCCACTGGTGATCATCTCGGGCGTGCTCGGGGCTCTCACCGGCTTCATGGGCGCCGCCCTCAGTGCGCTGTTGCCGCGTGCGCCGGCCGGGTCGATCATCGTTCTCTGCGGTGGCGGCGTGTTCCTGCTCAGCCTGCTCGCGTCGCCCAGGCACGGCGTGCTTGCGGTCTCAGGCCAGCGCGGCGTGCAACGCCTTCGCATCGCGGGCGAGCACCTGCTCGAAGCCGCCTATGAGCACAGCGTCTCGCGCCGGGGCATCGCCACCATCCCAACACGTACGCTGCGAGCCATGGAGCGTCTCTGGGGCTGGCCCGCCTGGATGGGCCCGATCGTCATCGCCAGCCTGCGGCGTCGTGGCTATCTCAAACGCACCCCGGCGGGCTACGAACTGACCGGCGAGGGCGTCGCCCAGGGCGCGCGCATCGCGCGCAACCACCGGCTGTGGGAGCAATACCTCCTGGCATACGCCGATGTCGCGCCAGGGCACGTCGATTGGTCGGCAGACATGGTCGAGCACGTGCTGAGCCCGGAACTGATCGCCGAGCTCGAGGCCGCCGTGCTCAGTGTACACGGTGAAGCGACATGACGCTGTCGCCCGCGCTTGACCTGTTCCCGCTCATGGCGGCCGTGCTGACGGCGATCTGTTGCGGCTTGCTCGGCAACTTCCTGGTGCTCCGCAAGCTGAGCCTCATGGGCGACGCCATGAGCCACAGCGTGCTGCCTGGCCTGGTCATCGCGTTCATGATCACCGGCTCGCGGGCGGCCCCCGTGATGTTCATCGGTGCAGCAATCGCCGGGGTTGCCACGGTTGTGCTGGTCGAGGTCATCAAGCGTCTGGGCCGTGTCGAGCCCGGGGCCGCTATGGGCGTCATCTTCAGCGTGCTGTTCGCTCTGGGTGTTCTGCTCATCGAGCAGGCCGCCCGCAATACCGACCTCGACGCCAACTGCGTGCTGCACGGCCAGCTCGAAACACTTGTCTTCAATGGCCCCGCCCGATGGTCGGAATTGAGCCTTGGCTCCCTCGTGCGTGCCGCTCCGCCGACCATCTGGACCTTGACGATCACCTGCGTGCTCACGATCGGCCTCGTTGCCCTGCTGTTCAAGGAGCTCAGGCTCGCGGCTTTCGACCCCGCGCTCGCCACCGCCCAGGGCTTCAACGCGACGGTGCTGCACTACCTGCTCATGGCCTTCGTAGCCGGCGCTACGGTGGCCGCCTTCGAGGCCGTGGGCTCCATCCTGGTGATCGCCATGCTCATCGTGCCCGCGGCCACCGCCCGGCTGCTGACGGACAGGCTCGCGCCCCAGTTGCTCGTGAGCGTTGCTGTCGCCGCTGTAGCCGCGATCCTTGGTTACTTAGGCGCATTTACCGTGCCAGCCTGGGTTGGCAAGGCCGAGGTCAACGCCGCCGGCTCGATGGCCGTCGTGTTGGGGCTGGTTCTTACGCTGGCCGCGTTGCTCGGCCCCCGATATGGCGTGATCGCGACATCCATCCGGCGTGCCCGCTTGTCACGCAGCATCGCGCTGGATGACCTCCTCGGCCGGCTCTTCCGATCAGAAGAGCATGAAGCACCGCTCCCGATTGTCTCTGGCAAGGCCCTGTCTCGGGCGCGGAAGAGGGGGCTCGTGCAGGCTGATCGCGTTGCATTGACCGATCAGGGGCGATCCAAGGCCGCCGCGGTGGTCCGCCGGCACAGGCTATGGGAGGCCTATCTCGTCGAACGGGCGGGGTTGTCGCTCGACCACGTCCACGACCCGGCCGAGCGGCTCGAGCACCTGCCTGACACCCAGCCGCCCGAGGGCAAACTGTCGGACCCGCATGGCAGGCCCATCCCGCCGGCCGACCACACATAAAATAGGCTTGCAAAGTTCTGACAAACTTGGTAGATTAGTTTCAACATCCAAGGGGTTGAGCAACACGGGGTCCGTGGGGGGCGTTGTGATGTCGCAGGGGACTGGTTCGGGCCTGCCCAACGGGCGGGGTGCGGATATTCGCGCTGATGTTGTGATCGTGGGAGGTGGGCCCGCGGGCATCACGGCTGCCGCCAACATCCGCCTCCAGACGCCAGATCAGAGCGTCGTGATCATCGAAAGGCAGGCCGGCCCAAAGCCACCGGCCGGGCAGGTGCTCTTGCCACTGGGTAGCCAGGTGCTGGCCGAGGCCAAAGCCCTGGGCAGGATCGAGGCGCTCGGCTGCCATCCCTTCGCAGGCGCCACCTACACCTGGGGGGCCGTCGATCGGCCATGGGCCTTCGATTACGTCCCGGTCGAGCACGTGGTCGCCAAACGCGCGCCGGGTTCGCCACGGCTGCCAACCGGCATGCTGGTCGAACGTTCCGCATACGACGACGCATTGCTCGGCCATGTACGAGAACTCGGCGCGCAGGTGATCGACCACGCAACCGTCGCGAACGTGGCAACCGTGGAAAATCGAATCGCTGGCCTCGTCCTCGATGACGGCCGATGCGTTGTGGGGAGGAGATACCTGGATGCCAGTGGGCCGGCCGCCGTGCTCGCGAGAGCGCTTGGCGTTGGAACGCATCGCGTCGCCAGCCTCGACCACCGCATGATCTCTGGAATTCTGGGCAATGCGCGAGGGCTCGAAGACCCGGCGTTCCATGTTCGCATGCACGTGCGGACGCTGCCGTACGGCTGGGTCTGGGTGCTTCCGCTCTCGGGCGATCGTCTCGCGTTTGGCGTGGTTGTGCCCGCGCAGGTTCTCGATCAGGCTGGCAGCCCCGAGACGCTCGCGAGTCGCGCCCTCGCTGACCACCCTGACATCGCCTCCATGACCAACGGCGCGAATCCGCTCACATCATGGCGCGTGGACGACGCGACGCCGACCTGCGCACAGCGACTCGTTGGCGAGAACTGGCTGCTCTGCGGCGGGGCGGCGGGCATCAGCGAGCCCATCCTGATGGCCGAACTCATGCTCACCCACACCACGGGCCGCGAGGCAGGGTACACGCTGGCCGCTTTGCACATGGGCCTGCACGACGCCGGTTGGCTACTCCAGGGCTATGCCGACAAGGTCAGGCGACACTTCGATCTGCACGCCCGCCTGGCCCAGTTGTGGTACGCGGGCAATCGGCAGATGGTCGAGCACGCGGCCGGCATGCAGGCACTCGCGGCCTCTGCGGGGTTGAAGGGCAACGCCCAGCACGCTTGGTCGTGGCTCATGCAGGGCGGCTTCACGGCCACAAGCCTCGTGCAGCCGCAGGTCGGCTCGCACGATATCGGCGGCGCGCGTGCTCTCGTGGGGATGCTCACCGAGGGCATGCCCGCTCCCAGCATCGCCCTCCAGCAATTCAACGTCGTCAAGCCCAACCTCGTCGGCGCGAAGCAGGAGTACTTCGTCGACTTCCGGGCGGGCGCCGTCCATTGCACGCCGTGCTATGTCCGCGATGGTCGGATCCTGCCGATGATCGGCGTCTACGAGCGGCTGCTCGAGGCCCTCAAGCGAAGCACCGTGCTCGCCGAAGTGCTCGACGATCTCCGCCGGACGATCCAGTCTGTTGTCCCGCTCGCGAACCAGGGCCAGGCGCTCAGCCGCTGCATCCAGGCGCTCGAGGCCATGCTCCAGGACGGCTGGCTCATCGCCAAGCACGACCATCGCCGCCCGATACCCCGCTGGACCGTGAATACCCCCTCTCCGATACGGGATTTAGCCAGCACTACTCGGACCCAGCCCGAGGCCGAAACCACCCCCAAACAGGCCATACGATGATCGTCCGCCGATACTCCTTTCGGTGGAAGTCGCATCGTGGAGGAGAGGGGGCACGCCTTGGTGACCAGCGCGAACGGAACGGGTGCAGACGCGGGTGAAACGACCTGCGACGTGGCGATCATCGGCGGCGGCCCCTCGGGCAGCACGCTGGCCACCCTGCTTAGGAAGTACAACCCCGCCATGAGCGTGCTGGTGATCGAGAAGGAGACCTTCCCGCGTGAGCACGTGGGCGAGAGCCAGCTCCCGGCCATCAGCCCGATTCTCAACGAGATGGGCGTCTGGGACAAGGTCGAGGCCGCCAACTTCCCAGTGAAGCTCGGCGCCAGCCTTACCTGGGGCCGCGACGGCGAGCGGTGGGACTTCGATTTCTACCCCGTCGAAGAGTTCAAGGACGAGCCAAGGCCCGCCAAGTATGAGGGCCAGCGCATGCGGACGGCCTTCCAGGTCGAGCGCTCCATCTACGACCAGATCCTCCTCGAGCACGCCGCCGAGCAGGGCGCCGAGGTCCGCCAGGCCACGCAGGTCCGCGAGATCCTGCGTGACGGCGATCGCATCGAGGGCTTCAAGCTCGACGACGGCACGATCGTCCGCGCCAAGCACTACATCGACGCCAGCGGCACGCACGCCATCCTCCGCCGCGCGATGGGCGTCGAGAGCGACGCGCCGATGAGCCTACGCAACGTCGCGTTCTGGAGCTATTGGGACAACGTGCAATGGGCGGTGGAGATCGGCGTGGGTGGCACGCGCGTGCAGGTCCGTAGCCTGCCCTACGGCTGGATCTGGTTCATCCCGCTCAGCCCCACGCGCGCCAGCGTCGGCCTCATCTGTCCGGCCGAGTACTACAAGACCACCGGCCTCTCTCCTGAGGAGATCTACCACAAGGCCATCAAGCAGCAGCAGGAGATCGCCGACCTGATGGCCGACTCCAAGCAGACCGACAAGGTCCACGCCGCCAAGGACTGGTCGCAGGTGGCCGATCGCGTGACGGGCGAGAACTGGTGGGTGTGCGGAGAGGCCGCGGGCTTTGCCGACCCCATCCTCGCCGCGGGCATGACGCTCGCCCACGGCTCCGCTCGCGAACTCGCGTACACCATCCTCGAAACCGAGCGGGGCGAGCTCGACAAGGCTTGGCTCAAGCAGAGCTACGACGACAAGACCCGCAAGAACATCCGCCAGCACATCCGCTTCGCCCAGTTCTGGTACGCCAGCAACGGCTGCTTCAAGGACCTGCAGGAGCACTGCCAGAACATCGCCTCGGAGGCCGGCCTCACGCTCACGCCCCAGGAGGCCTGGCGCTGGCTGGCCCAGGGCGGCTTCAGCAACCAGACGCTCGACGCGGCCAATCTCGGCTCGTTCGATCTGGCTACCGCCAAGCAGATCGTCGGCAAGTTCGGCGATGAAGATGTCGATCTCGAGAAAGAGACGCTCAGCTTCATGAACTACAACAAGCTCACCCTCGACATGCGCAATGCCAAGGACGAGATGGTTGCCGAGTACCGAGACGGCCGCGTCGTGCCGGTGCAGTGCGTCGTGCGAGACGGCAAGACGCTGCCCAAGCTCGGACCATATCCCGTGCTCGTGAGCATGCTCGTCAAGAGCAACGACCCAAACCAGATCTTCGGCTACCTCCAGCAGCAGATCCACGGCTCGCAGCCCAAGGACAAGGCGGCCACCCTCATGCGCCAGCTCGTGCAGGCGATGGAGGTCATGGTCGTCGATGGGTGGGTCATCTGCGAGAACGATCCCAGCCGCCCGCAACCCAAGTGGACGCTCGGCAAGAACCGCCAGCTCCGCACCAGCGCCGAGGGCCAGCAGGCCTATGAGGCGTCGCGGGCATCCAACGTCTAAAACATCGGTCAATAAGAAAACCCGGGCATTCACCCGGGTTTTTGCATGGTTTCGCTGATTGGCTACTCAGGCCTTCGGGCCGCTCGAACGCACGGCCTCGGCCATGTCGTACTTCTTGTCGTTCTCGCGGAAGCGACGGGCCAGGTCGCGGGCCTTCTCGTCGTAGGCGGTGCCGTCCTTCCAGGTGTTGCGCGGGTGCAGCACCTCCTGGGGCACGCCGGGCACGGTCATGGGCATGTGCAGGCCCAGGATCTCGTGCTCGACGTAGTTGGCCTTGGCGAGCTCGCCGCTGAGGATGGCCGAGACCATCGCGCGGGTGTAGCCCAGCTTGAAGCGGCTGCCCTCGCCGTAGGGGCCGCCCGTCCAGCCGGTGTTCAGCAGCCAGACGTTGGCGTTGTGCTTCTTGATGCGATCGGCCAGCATCGCGGCGTACTCGGCCGGGCGGCGGGGCATGAAGGGCGCCCCGAAGCACGCGCTGAAGTTGGGCTGGGGTTCGGTCACGCCGGCCTCGGTGCCCGCCAGCTTGCTGGTGTAGCCGTTGATGAAGTAGTACATCGCCTGCTCGGGCGTCAGCTTGCTCACCGGCGGCATGACGCCAAAGGCGTCGGCGGTCAGGAAGATCACGTTGCGCGGATGCTGGCCCACCGAGGGGATCACCGCGTCGGGGATGAACTCCACGGGATAGGTGACGCGGGTGTTCTCGGTGATCGAGCCGTCGTCATAGTCGGGCTGGCGGGTCTCGGGGTCGATGACCACGTTCTCGAGCACGCTGCCAAAGCGGATGGCGTCCCAGATCTGGGGCTCGCCTTCCTTCGAGAGCTTGATGCACTTGGCGTAGCAGCCGCCCTCGAAGTTGAACACGCCGCGATCGCTCCAGCCGTGCTCGTCGTCGCCGATGAGGGCGCGCTCTGGGTCGGCGCTCAGCGTGGTCTTGCCCGTGCCGCTCAGGCCGAAGAACAAGGCCACGTTGGTCGGATCGTCCTTGGCGACGTTGGCCGAGCAGTGCATGGGGAACACGCCCACTTCGGGCATGTCGAAGTTCAT
>JBITAB010000290.1:0-6720 GCA_044439825.1 Phycisphaerales bacterium JB064
CCTCGATGACGTACGTCAGCGCGACGAAGCACACCGAGCGGGGGCCTTCCTCGAATGCCAGTTCACGCAACGCTTCGATGTAGAAGCCGTTCTCGTAATCGCCCACGGTGCCGCCGACCTCGACGAACACCACGTCGGCGGGCCGCCCCGAGCCGTCGCCGTACATGGCAAGCTCGCGCAGCTTGCGCTTCACCTCGCCAGTGACGTGCGGGATCATCTGCACGTCGCGGCCCAGGTAATCGCCCAGCCGCTCGCGCTCGAGCACCTCGCTGAAGATCTGGCCACTGGTCGTGAAGTTCCGCCGGCTGAGGTTCTGGGCGAGCATGCGCTCATAGGTGCCCAGGTCCATGTCGCACTCGGTGCCGTCGTCGAGCACGAACACCTCGCCGTGGCGATAGGGGTTCAGCGTGCCCGAGTCGATGTTCAGGTAGCCCTCCATCTTGATGGGGGCGACGCACAGGCCCTTGTCCTTGAGCAGCTTGGCCGCGCTGGCGGCGAAGATGCCCTTGCCAAGCCCGCTCATCACCGTGCCCAGCACGGCCACATACTTGGTCCGCCCCCGCCGATAGCCCGGAGGCACGGGCGAGTAGAACTCGGTGGTCAACGACCCCTCGGCCGCCTGGACGAGCAACTCGTCGGCGCGGCGGCGGCGGGCGTCTTCACCGAGAGACCTGTCCGACCGGGAGGCATCGCTGCCAACCGGCATGGGCCAGTCGTCCGGGGAGGAATCGTGGGCATGCTTCGAATTGCGTTGGTCGGGCACTAGAGAGGATAGGCGGGCAGCACGCGGCCGGTCACCCACCCAGCCCAGACCGCCCGGCCCGATATCGCTCCACGAAGGCCGCATACTGCTCGGGCGTGTCGATCCCTTGGTGCGTCGCCCGCCGCACGGCCACCGCGATGGGCAGCCCATGCTCCAGCCAGCGGAGCTGTTCGAGCTGCTCGCATTGCTCCAGGGGCGTGACAGGGAGTTTGACGTAGCTCAGAAGGTCGTGCACCCGATAGGCGTAAATCCCGACGTGCTTGAGCGGCTTGATGCCCACACTCGCATCGCGAATATACGGAATACCGGAGCGTGTGAAATAGAGTGCCGTGCCCACGCCAGAGTCGGGCTCTTGGATGGTCAAGACCACTTTGACAACGTTGGGGTTGGCGATCTCGCTGTCATCAGCGATGGGTGAGGCGACCGTCGATGCGACCGGGTAGTAGTCGTCCGACAGATGAGGATCTCGAGCCACTTCCCAGCACGCGTTGAGCTTGACGCTCAGCCCCAACAAGGCGGCATCGATGATGTCCGGCGAAATCTCCGGCTCATCCCCCTGCACGTTCACGATCGGCTGGCTGCTCTTGAGCTTCAGTGTCTTAGCCGCCTCAGCCAGACGGCTCGTGCCATTGGGGTGATCGGCGGAGGTCATCACCGCCTCGAATCCGGCGGCCTTCACGGCGCTGGCGATCTCGTCGCTGTCGGTTGCCACCACCACCCGTGAGACCGAGCCGGCCATCGCCGCCCGCTCGCACACGTGCACAACCATGGGCTTGCCGGTCTCGCTGGCCAGGGCCTTACCCGGAAACCGTGTGGACCCAAGGCGGGCGGGGATGATCGCGATGGCCTGGGGCTTGGACAACAGCCTCAGCCCTGCCGAAGCTCGGCCAGCAACGCCTTGATCGAGTCACGCTTCTGGCGGATCTCCCGGAAGCTGATGTCCTTGATGGCGATGCCCGAGGCGATCTTGTCGGCCTCCACGGCAGCCTCAAGGTCGCGGTGGTCGCGGGCCTTGATCAGCAGGGCGTCCATCAGGCCATAGTTGATGTCCATGCCCGTCGAGTCGCTGTCGCGCCCGTGGGCCTGCAGCGCCTGGCGGAAGGTCGTCACCGCCTCGTCGCCCCAGCCCATCGCCAGGAACGAGTGCGCGAGCATGTTCAAGGTGCGCACGCGCATCTTGGGCTCGGCCTGGGCCTGCTGCAGGTTCGCGATGGCCTCGTCGTACATCCCCTGCTTGTAGTACCGCCGCCCAAGCTCGAACTTGATCAGGTTGTCCGTCGGATACGCCTCGGCGCGCGCGGCGTACACCTTGGTCTCGGCTTCCAGCACGTCCTTGCGGGCGTTCTCGAGCTCCTGCTGCACGGCCTGATCGTCGGGGCTCTCGGCGGCCTTCTTCTCGAGCGCCGCCAGCTTGCGCTGCCACGCCCGCATCTTGATGTCATCGGCCGACTGGCGGAAGCGGAACTCTTTCGTGAGCCCGTACGCCTTCTTGTACAGCTCGTAGGCTTCCTTCTCGTCCTTGGGCGTGCCGCGCTCCATCAAGCGCTTGGCCAGCATGTTGATCGCGGCCGAATCCTCGGGCCGCTGCTCCATGTCGGCCCGCGCACGCTCGATCAATCGCTCGATCGTGCTCTCGTCCTTGGAGATCGCTTCCTCGTCCTGCAGTTGCTTCTGCTTGGCCGCGTCGCGGATGTTCTTGCGGAAGCCGCCCTCTTCGCCAACCTGGTCATATCCGCCCTGGCTCATCGTCGCCTGGGCCGAGAAGTTCTTCACCGCGTTGGCCAGGTTGCTGTCGGCAGGCGCGAGCTGCACGGCGATGTTGCCCGCCTCGACGGCGTCGTTGTACGCGCCAACCTTGGCGAACAGCTCCATGAGCTTCTTGAACGTGATCGGGCTGGGCCGCTTGGCCTGCTTGGCCAGGCTCATCGCACGCTCCAGGCACCAGTAGGCCTGCTCGTCGAGCCCGGCCGCCGCCGCCGCCTCGCCCGCGCGCATCGCGGCGTCGCCATCGGTCAGCCGCCCCGCCCAGTTCAGCAACGCAGCCAGAAACTTGTCGACGGGCGTCTTGGTCTGCAGTTCGACCTTGGGCTTCTTCTTCGGGTTCGCGCCGTTGAAGGCCGACGCCGAGCGGAAGAAGTTCTCCATCCCCGTCATGTTGCTGGCGTCCTGGCGTAGGCCGCTCAGCCACAGGTTCATGGCATACTCGTAATTGGTGGTCTCGTGGGCCGTGCGGGCGTGCTCGAAGAAGCGCTCGGCAGCATCGGGGTTAAAGCTCGGCCCAGGCTCGGCACCGCCCTTGCTCGTGGGCTTGCCGCCACCTCCGCTGGCGCCCTTGCCGCCCTCGGCCGGCTTCGGCTCGGGGGTCTCGGCTCCGTTGGATTGGGGAGTCCCCTCGTCTTCCTTCTTCTTCTTGCCGCCGAAGATCGCCAAAATCCTGCTCCCGTCTGGTGAAACCACCCGCCCGAGCGCCCGAGGGCCACGATTCTAGGGGCAACACCAAGGCCCGCCCCAAGCTCGCACAATATCATCCTCACGATGCCCCAGCACGTACAGAGCACCGCAAGCACGCCGAAGAACGCGCCCGCCGAGGTCGATCCGTCGACCCTCCACCTGCGTGTCCACCCAGACCAGGTCCTGCGGACCAAGGCCGCCCCGGTCGGCGCCGTCACCGACAACGTCCAGGACGTCGCCCGTCGAATGCTCCAGGTGATGCACGAAGAAGAAGGCATCGGCCTGGCCGCCCCGCAAGTGGGGCTGCCCTGGCGGATGTTCGTCTGCCTCGTGCCGGCGGATCCCCACGCCGACCCGGCTCCCGAGGGCTACGTCCAGGACACCGGCGGCAAGCCCCTGGTCTGCATCGACCCCAAGCTCACCCACGGCGGCCCGCTGGAGGCCAACGAGGAGGGCTGCCTCAGCCTGCCCGACATCCGCGGACAGGTCAACCGCCCCATCCTCGTCACGATGGAGGCCACCGGGCTCGACGGCGAGCGGTACACCATCAACGCCGCCGGCCTGCTCGCCCGCTGCATCCAGCACGAGACCGACCACCTCGACGGCGTGCTCATCATCGATAAGTTTGGCCAGCTCGACCGACTGCGCACGCGTTCGGCCATCCGCCGCCTCGAACGCAAGGCCCGCTAAACCCAATCACCAGGGCAAGGAGGCCCAACCATGCGCGTGGTCTACTTCGGCTCGGGAGCCTTCGGCATCCCCACGCTGCGCATGCTCTTCGAGCGCCACGATGTCGCCGCCGTCGTCACCCAGCCAGACCGTCCCGCCGGGCGCGGCAAATCGCTGAGCCCTACGCCCATCGCCACCGAGGCCGACTCGCGCATGCCCGGCGTCGAGATCCTGAAGCCCGAGAAGGTCAACACGCCCGACATCCGAGACCACATCCGCGCCATCGAGGCCGACGCCTGGGTCGTCATCGCCTTCGGCCAGAAGCTGGGCCAAAAGCTGCTGGCCGACAGGTTCGCGATCAACCTCCACGCCTCGCTGCTCCCACGCTGGCGCGGCGCCGCGCCCATCAACGCCGCCATCCTCGCCGGCGACGCGACCACCGGCAACAGCGTCATCACCCTGGCAGAAGAGATGGACGCGGGCCTCGTGCTCGGCCAGAGCCAGCGCCCGATCGAGCCCCACCTCACCGCGGGCGAGATGCACGACCTGCTCGCGGCCGACGGGCCAGACCTCGTCGACGATGTGCTCGGCCGCCACCAGAACGGCACGCTCGAGCCCATCGAGCAGGACGCAACCAAGGTCACCCTCGCGTCCAAGCTCAGCAAAGCCGATGGCTGGATCGACTTTGCCGGCTCCGCCGAAGCCTGCCGCAATCGCGTCCACGGGCTCACCCCCTGGCCCGGCGTGAACATCACGATCGCTGGCGCGTCGCTCAAGTTGCTGCACGTCGCGGCAGAGCAGGTCTCGCACGACGCCCAGCCCGGCACGCTCATCGACGCGAAGGGCCTTGTCGCCTGTGGCCATGGCACCGCACTGCGTTTGTTAACTGTGCAACCCGCTGGCAAGAAGCCCATGGACTTCGCCGCCTTCGCGAACGGCCGCTCGCTGTCGGCAGGCGAACAAGCAACGTCGGAGCGTCAGCCGTGAAGACGCTGTGGGACCTCATCCCCCGCAAGAGGCCGGCTCCGAAGCCACGCAAGCCCGTTGTGGTCACGGCCCCGCCGATCCGGCAAGCGAGCAGAGCACCAGCCAAGCGCACAACCAAGTCCGCCGATCGCTACGAGGCCGTCGCACGCCTCATGCTCGCCCGCTACGGCATCCGCGTCCGCAAATGGCGATCGAGCACCAGCGGCGTGGCCTGGCAGCTCACCTACGCCGATGGCAGCATCTCGCGGCTCATCGAGAGCCCGCGCCCGCGCGGCCCGATCTCCGCCGCCGTCTTCCTGCACGAGGTCGGCCACCACGCCATCGGCCTGGGCACGTACAAGCCCCGCTGCCTCGAGGAATACCACGCCTGGCTGTTCTCGCTGCAGCAGATGCACGCCCACGGGCTGAACATCACGCCAAAGGTCCACGAACGCGTCGATGGCGCTCTGCGATACGCCGTCGCCAAGGCGCGCCGTCGCGGCATCAAGAACATTCCCATCGAGCTCGCGCCCTACGACGGCAAGGGGCCAATCACACCCATCCCATACCTGGACGCCGCGCCAGCGAGCGACGCTTAGGCCGCACGATCGCGCGAGGGCTTCTCGCCGCCGGGGGGCGCCATGCCACGGGCCGGCGCGCCGCAGATAAGCGCACCCTTGCAACTCGGGCAATGCCCGTTCGACACGCCTCGGATGTCCTCGCAGCACCTGGGGCACACGCCCTGCCGGCCCGCCCATGCCGCCCGCGAGGCCCATCGCATGAGCGAGCCCGCCGCGCCGGCGTGCCACGCGATGACGGCAGCGAACGTGGTCGTGGGCGTGTCGTTGTGCGACATCGACGCGCCGGCAACGAGCGCCGTCAGCAGCAGCACGTGCCAGAACACCGCCGCCGACCCGGTGCCAAGATAGAGCATCGCGCCCGTTGCCACGCCGCCAGCGAGCAGCACCAGCGCGTACGCCAGCGGCTGCACGAGCGAGGCAGCGACGCCCAGGTCCCCGATCGCCGGAGCCATCGTCTCGGAGCCAAAGTCCTGCCCGATCGGCAGCCACATGCCAAAGCCCGCGACCCACGCGAGCGGGAGGAGCGCCGTGATCCCGGCCGATCGCCGCGCAAGCGCAAAGGCGGCCAGCGTGTAGGCCATGCACAGCAGGCCAAGGGCGAACAGCCCCGCCTGCGGATCTTCGGGCAACAGCCAATGGGCCGTGGCCGCGGCGCCGAGCACGCCCAGCAGCCACACGCCTACAGCCGATCGCACCACAGTCGATTCACCAGCCATGCGGGCACTCCTCTGCAGCGGCTATCGGCCATGCCGCCCGAGCGCATGGGTGCAAACACAAAGGACGCCCAAGCGGGCGTCCATCTGCACGGGCTGGGTGGTCTCCAAGCCCGGTAATCCAGCTGATTTTCGGAACTCAGTCGAGATCCTCAACCACGGCCTTCACCGCCGCCTCGAGCTGCCGATCGACGCCTTCGGCCTCGTCGCCCGGCCTGGTCAGCACCAGCACGTCGGGCACGGCGCCGTTGTTCTCCATGTCGGTGCCATCCGGCAGATACCACCCGCGGAAGGGACGCCGCACGGTCGTGCCGTCGATGAGCCGGTACGACCCGGTCGAGATCACCGCGCCATACGTCTCCTGACCAACGAGCGTGCCGCGGCCGGTGGTCTTGATGGCGTGCGAGAAGATCTCGGCGTTGGAGTACGAGTTCTCGTTGCACAGCACGGCGATGGGCTTGGAATAGCCGTAGATCACCCGGCGGTCGCGCGGGTACGCGTCCTCGGGCACGTCGTCGGGGTTGGCCCCGCGCGGGATGGTGTAGGCGTGCCTCGGCGCGGTGAGCGAGCTGAGCAG
>JBITAB010000291.1:0-6714 GCA_044439825.1 Phycisphaerales bacterium JB064
GGCGTGGCCTGGAAGATGACCATGCTGCTGTTGGCGTTGAAGTAGGCCTCGCCCGCGCGGGTGAACATGTCTCGGCTGGTGAGCTGGCGGTGGCCGGTGAGGATCGGGGCCTCGGCATCGCGCCAGCCTGTCTGAGATTGGGCGTTCTGGGGCTGTGCATGGTTGCCCAAGGCCACCTGCCCGCTGCCGATTGCCAGGCCCGCCGCCAGCACCATGCCGATCCGAGTACCGATCATCATCCGTCCTTCGCCGGCCCGTGCCGACCCTTTATTACCTGAGACTGTGTCGCAACGAAGGGGAGTATATCGTCCCTGCCCATGCCCGACCCTGCCCAAGAGCATTCCCTGAAGATCGTCCTGGATACGGGGCGGTACGTGGTGGCCGACAAGCCCAGCGGCCTGCTGAGCGTGCCGGGCAAGGGGCCCGAGAAGGCCGACTGCGTGCGGGCCCGCGTGGCGGCGATGTATCCCGGGGCGACCGGCCCGATGACGGTGCACCGGCTCGACCAGGACACCAGCGGGCTGATCGTGGTGGCCCTGGATGCCGACGCCCAGCGGGCCATGAGCCAGGTGTTCGAGCATCGGCGGGTGACCAAGCGGTACATCGCCGTGGTGGCGGGGCGTCTGGCCAGCCACGCCGGGCTGATCGACCTGCCGCTGCGGATCGACTGGCCCAACCGGCCCAGGCACATCGTCGCCGAAGACGGCCGGCCCAGCCAGACGCGCTACCGCGTGCTGGAGGTGGGCGAGGACGATGCCGGCCCGTGGACGCGGGTGGAGTTCACGCCGCTGACCGGCCGCGGCCACCAGCTGCGCGTGCACGCCGCCGACGAGCGCGGGCTGGCGGCGCCGATCCTGGGCGATCCGCTCTATGGCGACACCAGCCGGGCGGGCCGGCTGCTGCTGCACGCGTGGAGCCTGGAGTACGCCGACCCGTTCACGGGCGAGCTGCTGCACGTGACGAGCGAGCCGGCGTTCTAGAACGCGCTTGACAACGTGCGCGACGCGCTACGGGCAGCCGGCGTCGAAGGCGTTCTGGAAGGCGAGGAAATCGAAGATGGTGAAGTCGCCGTCGCCATCGAAGTCGGCGCGCGGGTCCATGTCGTCGAAGAGGTTCTGGAATGCGAGAAAGTCGAAGATTGTCAGGTTGCCGTCACCATCGAGGTCGGCCTGGCACATGACGATAACGACCGTGCGGGCGTTGTAGAGCACGCGGGCCGAGGCGGCGGCGCCGACGGGCTCAATCTCGATGGTGTCGAACGCGCCGTCGACGTCGAACAGGTCGATGATCTCGAAGCTGTCGCTGGGGCCCGGCTCATAGCCGTCCGCGAAGCTCACGACCAGCGTGCCGCCGAGCACGATCGAGCCGCCACCGACGAGGCGGTCGAGGTCGTCGGGGCCGGCGATGTCGATGGCCAGCGTGGCCGATGGCCCGAGCGTTGCGAGCGTGCTCGGCGAGAGTTCCAACTCGTCTCGATCGCCTTCGATAGCTCCGGGTGAAACGCTGCCATCGAGCAACACTTCGCCAACGATGCGGCCACGGCCGGTGAGATCGCCACGCAGGATTGGCGTGCCGGCACCGCTGCTGGGGCCAAGCAGCCTAGCAGAGCCGGATGCCAGGCCAGGCCCTGTGTTGAGCAGCACGTCCGTGGTCACGTCGGCGTTCGGCCCGAGGTTCAGGTCGGTCGTCTGCACGATCCGGTCATCGTTGACGACGATGACACCGTCACCCATAACGCCGCCGGTGATGGTGCCGGCGAGCGTGAGGGTGCTAGCGTTGTCCAGCAGCCAGCGGCCCTCGATTGAGGCGTCGGCAATGGTTGAGCCCGAGGCATCCAACAGAGCGCCATCGCCGCCGTTCCATGTGCCGCCGATGATGGTTACGCTGGACATGCCGATGCCAGCGCCGGCGTCGCTGCGCACGAACGAATCGCTCGCGAGCGTGGACGTGCCGCTCGTGAACTGGATGAAGTTATCGATGCCGCGAGCATCGATGTCACCGAGGAAATCGAAGCCCCCAATCACGTCGCCACGGCCCGAGACGACCCCGTCGATGGTCGGGTTGTCGCCGCTGGACGACCGGCGCAGGCGTGCGCGCGACGTTGGCTCACCCGGTGCGCCATTCAGCGCAACGTCGGTGATCGCGAGCGTGCCGGCCGTCAGGAACAACTCGCTGCTGAACGTCGTGCCGAGATCGTTCACGGTGATGCGCCCGCCACCGAGGATCTCGGAGGTCGTCAGGCCACGACCACCGCCGATGGCCAGCTCGGTCGAGCGGTTGACGAAATTAAGGGCTCCCACTTCGCGGGTCTGTGTGAGCAGCACGCTGTACACGCCAGGCTGGCGGAACACCGCGGTGTTGGCGAAGGTCGGCACGACCGGCGGGCTCCAGCTTGCGGGGACATCGAAGACGCCGTCGATGGGTTGGGCCCACTCGATAGCGTCCTGGGCTTGTGCCATTGCAGCCAGGCAGAGTGTTGTGACGGCCAGGACTATCGGGGCCCGAGTGCTGCGCATCGGAGCTCTCCTTTCGCGTACAGCATACCACAAGCCGGCCGCACGACCAAGGGCATTTGTGATGAGGGTGGACATGATGGTGCGTCGAGGCGCGGAGGCGTGCCCGGAGGCCCCCGAAGCGTCGCCGGGAGCCCGGGGAGCTGTTCCGAAGGATTCGGTCACTGTGCCGAATGCTTTTGGAGCTGTCCAGAAAGATTCCGTGATTGTTCCGGAAGGCTTGGTTGTTGTTCAGATTGATTCCGTGGCCGTTCCGGAAGGTTCTGTGATTGATCAGAATGATTCCGAACTTCGGTTCCGCGGACCTTGGGGGCGTTCTCGGACGCGAAACGCGCAGCGGCTGCGCGGTTTCGTGAGGGCGCCGGAAAACTTTCAAGCGTGCGCGTGGGTCGGGCCTGACACCTTCCAGAGCTCCAACGCCGCGTACACCGCAGCGGGGTTCTGCGCCGTCCGGATGGCCTCGCGCAGCTCCTTGCAATGCCCGCCGTTGATGCGCTTGGCGAACCAGGAGATCCGCCGGCGGATGTGGGTCATGGCGTAGTGCTCGTCGCGGAAGGTGAGCATGCGTTCGAAGAAGTTGCGGACGATGTCGAGCTTGTCCTGCTCGCTGGGCTCGGGGGGAATCTCGCCGGTGGTCTGCAGGGCCCAGGCGTCGCGGAAGAGCCACGGCGTGCTGAGCGCGCCGCGGCCGATCATGACGCCGTCGCATCCGGTGTCGCTCAGCATGTCGATGCAATCGTGCGCAGTCCTGACGTCGCCGTTGCCGATGACGGGGATGGCGGGGTGCTTGTCCTTCACGGCGCGCACGACGCGGGCGATGTCGTCGCGGCGGCACTCGCCGCTGAACTTCATCTCGGTCGTGCGGCCGTGCACGGTGATGGCGCTTACGCCAACTTCAACGAGGCCAAGCGCAAGCTGGCCGGCGACACCGTTGACGCAATCTTCTTCGCTCCAGCCCAGGCGCATCTTCGCCGTTAATGGCACCGAATCGGGCAGCGCCGCACGCACGGCCTCGGCGATGCGCACGGCGTTGGGCACGTCGCACATGAGCTTGCTGCCGCCGTCCTTCTTGCAGACCTTGTCGACCGGGCAGCCCATGTTGATGTCGACGATGGTCGCGCCGTGGTCGGCCGCCCACCTTGCGCCCTCGGCCATGATGGCGGGGTCGGCCCCATAGAGCTGCATGCCCACCGGCTTGTCCTCGTCGCTGGTGCGGGCCAGGTCGAGGCTGGCGGCAGACCCGCGGAGCAGGCCCTGGGGGCTGAGCAGGTCGGTGCAGGCGAGCCCGACGCCGCCCTGATCCCGGCAGGTGAGGCGGAAGGCCAGGTCGCAGTAGTTGGCGATGGGGGCCAGGAGCAGATTCGTCGCAAGTTCAACGCCGCCAATGGTTAAGGGTCGGCCGATGGCCGGGTTGCCTGTGGGCGCGAGGCTGGTGGCGATGGCGGTCACGGCGAATCTTAACGGCAATTTGGGCGTGCGTTCATTGTAACGCGTTCTCAATACCGGTAGTATTGAAAGCGCAATCTCAGTAGATGCGGTCCGGGAGACAGCATGCGGCACGCCTTCACCCTCATCGAACTGCTCGTGGTCATCGCGGTGATCGCCGTGCTCATCGGCATCCTGCTGCCCGCCCTGGGCCAGGCTCGGGCGACGGCCCGGGGTGCGGTGTGCCTCAGCCAGGTGCGCCAGCTTGGCATCGCCCACACGATGTACGCCGACGCGAACAAGGGGGCCTTCGTGGATGCCGGCCTGGCCCACGGCGGCATTGCCGACCTGCCCAACTCGTGGCCCGTGCTGCTGGCCGACTTTACCGAAGACGGGCTGGCGATCCGCTCGCCTGTGGACAGGAGCCGGTACTGGGCGGTCGAGCAGGGGGGCGAGTTTGAGGGGATGACGTTCGCCGAAGCGCTGCGCCGTGTGCGCGCCGGCGAGACGAGCGGCCTGGGCGAGCTTGCGCGATGGACGAGCTATGGGCTGAACAACTACACCACGCGCAGCGTCGCGCCCTCGCCCGATGCGACGTTCGACAACGACCGGCTGATCGAGCGTCCGTACGCCACGGTGCACTGGTTGATGATGACCTTCGGCGAGACGGACGTGAGCGCGGACTTCGCGCGCACGGATCACGTGCACGCCGAGGATTGGGGCGCTGCACCAGGCGGCCGCGTGCCGGCGCGGGCATCACTCGAATCGCAGATCGACGCGCACGGCGGGAAGGCTGGCGATTGGACCGCCAAGGCGACGTACGGCTATCTCGACGGGCATGCCGCCATCGAGAGGTTCGAGACCGTGTACGAGAGCTACCAGAAGAACCGGTTCGACCCGCGTGTAGCCCAGTAGGGCTTATCAAGGAGGCTCACGATGCGAGGACTGATTGTGTTCACGAGCGCCCTGCTGGCAACGGCCGCCACGGCGCAGACCCACGAGGGCGACATCGTCATCACCAGCGAGCGTGGCGTGATCGAGACCGGCTTCGCCCAAGGCGGCGTCCCGGTCTTCGGCCGCCGCGTGTTCGACACCGAGTTCGGCAAGCTGCCCAACTGGACGAACGAACCGGGCTTCGATTCGCAGGCGGACGCGTTCGCGCCTCGGGCATCGTTGGGCTTTGACATCCTCTCGCCCGTCCTGGCATGGGACGGCGCAGCGTTCGAGGACGTGGCCGACTCACAGATCCTCATCACGAAGGGGCCTTTGTCGATCACCACACCCCTCGACGGCGCTCTACCGGGATACGTCTTCGGCCAGGCCAGCACGACGGGCAAGTTTCATCATCACCTGGGGTTCGAGTTGCTCGACCCGGCCGGCGACGGTGTGTACCTGCTCGGGCTCGTGCTGTGGCAAGAGGGGGGCGGCGTGGAGGAGAGCGCGCCCTTCTATCTCGTGTTCGGGCAGAACGCCAGCGCCGATGACCTGGCCGACGCCGTGCAGTGGGTCGAGACAACATTGGTGGGCACGACGTGCCGGGCCGACCTGGATGGAGATGGGTCGCTCACCATCTTCGATTTCCTTGCCTTCCAGAACCTGTTCGATGCGGGTGATCCTGCCGCCGACTTCGACGGTGACGGGGCCCTGACGATTTTCGATTTTCTGTCGTTCCAGAACGAGTTTGACGCGGGCTGCTGAGGCGGTCTGGTAGAAGAGATGAGAGGAGTTCCATCATGCGTGCAGCAACCATCAGCATCGCGGCCCTGGCCATCGTCGCCGGCAGCGCGAACGCTCATGAGGGCGATATCGGCCTGGTCGTCCTCAACGGCGGCATCGTGACGGGCATCGTGGAGGACGGGCCCGGTGGCCAGTTCGTCGTGCCTGGCGAGCGTGTGTTCGCTGGTGAGATGTTCGAGTTTGGCGGCCAGATCTTCGCCGATGAGCCCGGGCTCTTTGCCGAAGCCGGCGTGTTTCCCGACAGCGATCTGAACTTCGATTTCGCGAGCCCTGTGCAGCGTTGGAACGGCTCGGGCTTCGAGAGCGCCGCGCAGACCTTCACGCTCGAGTACGGCCCGCTGAGCGCCACGAGCCCCATGGCTGGCTCTGGCTCGGGCTTCGGCATCGGTGTGGGGCCCGCAGGCTTTGACGAGCACTACGACTTCTATCTCAACGATGCCGAGACGGGCGTGTATCTGTTGTCGCTCGATTTTTCGAGCAGCGATGCGGGTATCGGCAGCGCGCTGACGACCTACATCGTGTTCAACAACGGGGCCGACGAGATGGAGCACGACGCGGCCATCGCGTATGTCGAGGACGTCATCGTTCCCGCGCCGGGCTCGCTCGCATTGCTGGGCCTTGGCGCCCTGGCCATGCGTCGCCGCCGCTGAGTTGGGCCCGTATCAAGAGTCTCCGTTTCCGTGTTTCGGTTTTCGCGATAGAGAAACCCACGCCGATTGGCGTGGGTTTCTCATTGATGCTGGGATTGTTCGGAAGGCTCAGGTCGTCGCCAGCCCGCGCATCGACGCCTCGCGGCGCTTGGGGCCGCCTTCGGACTCGCCCTCGATGGCGGCGAAGCTCTCGCCGAAGCGGAACAGGCGGAAGCTGTTGAACATCACGAACAGCACGGGCAGGATCTGGTAGATGCCGGCGAAGGTGAGGTTGAGGAAGCCGGTGGAGGCGATGATGAGGCCCGCGATCACGAACAGGATCGAGGCGATGATGTTCTGCAGGATGATCGCCTTGGTCTTGCGCGCCAGCTCGATGAAGAAGGGGATGC
>JBITAB010000292.1:0-6683 GCA_044439825.1 Phycisphaerales bacterium JB064
GACGTGATCTGCGACATCGACAGCGAGGCCAGCCGCATCTGTCGCTGCATGAGTGCGCGATGGATGCCGCCGAAGCTGCCCAGGAACGCGGCGAGCGCCATCGCCAGCGTGATGTTGAACAGCTCGGGTCGCTTGAAGAGCATCACCATGACCGGCGCCATCGCAGCGCACGCGGCGGCCATGAGCAGGGACATCGCGATGTTGAGCCAGAACAGCGTGCTGACCTGTTCGTGCGTGATGGTGTCGCGCTGCACGACGGCCTGGGCGAAGCCCGCGTCCTTGATGATCAGGATGACGCCGATGAACGACGCGACGAGGGACACAAGGCCGAAGTCGTCGTCGATCAGCAACCGGCCGAGGATGGCCGTCGAGATGATGTGCAGCCCCAGCGACGAGAACTGGGTGCCCAGCGTGAACGCACCACCCCGGACGGCCGAGGTTCGTAGCCCCTTCTCCAGATGGGTGACCGACGAGACCTTGTCAAAGCGCTGGCTCAGGGTGTGGCCCCCGCTTCACGCAGCAGCCGCTTGACGTGCTCGATCGCGTCGTCCGCGTCCTTGGCGGCCACGGCGTTCGGCCCCAGCGTGCCACAGGCTTCGGCCAGCCCGCGGATCTTTCCATAGCTGTTGTCGAAGAACACGTGTGGCTTGCCGAGCAGCACGCATTGCACGTGCACGTGCAGCCGGTCGGTGAGCACGACACGGCCGTGCGAGAGGATGCGTCGGCCGAGCTGCATGCGGGCCTCGCTGAGCTTGTGCCAGCCCAGCTTCTGCATGCCAGCCCCAGAAGCGCGCCGAGCCAGCCGGCTCCACATGCGCGTCATGAAGCGGTGCGGCGCGGGCCACGGCACGGGCAGGTCTGCGTCGCTGGCCCAATCGCCGGTGAGCGTTGTGACCGAGGCCAACTCCGCGAGCACGCGATCGATCGCCTTGCCGTGCGTTGATTCTGAATCCTGCCGACGCAGCACGAGCAGGTCGTGCGTGGCGGCGGGCGGGGGCGTCAGTTGCAGCGCGAACGCGGAATCGGGCAGCAACTGCAATGACGCCAGCGGATAGGGCGAGAGCTGGTCATAGCTCGCCTGATCGCGCACCATGATGTGGAAGTCGCCGTGGTTGGCCAGCGTGTTGAGCGACCGATCGAGGGCAGCGGGCGTATCGAAGTGCACCGACTGGGGGAGCTGGACGATCGTCGTGTCGGGCATGGTCTTGGCGACCTGCTCGCGAAACTCCTGGTGCTTGGGCCAGATCGAGCCGAAGTTGCCGCCACCATGGATGAGCAGCACGCCCTTGGCGTCGTTCAGTTGCCTGAGAACACTCTCGCCGGGCATGCTGCCGAAGTAGACGGCGTTCATATCGGGATGCGTGTGCCTGAGCAATTCCAACTCGCCGAGCGTGATCAGGCTGTCGCCGATGTTGAGATAGCTCGGTAGGTCGACCAACGCCACCTGCCTGCCGGCGAGTGGCAGCTTGGCGTAGGCGTCCATGAGGGTCCGACGCAACTCGGCGAGCGTGCGCGAGGCGGTGGCTGCGGGAGCCGTGGCGGTGGTCATTGCGTGGCCCCCTGTGTGGCTGGTTCGTGGTCGAGCATGCTCAGGCCAATCTGTGCACGAACCGTGTCGGTGTTCTCGATGCCCTTGAGCATCTGGTAGCCCGGGCCCTCGAGATCGTGCGGCGTTTCCTTGTGCCACAGGTGCATCATGGTGGCGGCCCGGGGCAGATAGCCAGCGTGGATGCCGGCATTGTTGAGCCTGGCCATGAAGTCCCAGTCCTCGACGCCATAGCCGCGGTATCGATCATCAAACCCGTCGATGGCGTCGAAGTCCTCGCGCCACGCCCCGATGCAGAAGCCGCTCATGCCACGGAAGGGCTGCGGCTCGGTGCCTGGACGGCGATCGCGCAGCGGGAACAGGTATCGCCAGCCGCCCAGGCGCTTTCGTTTGGCCTGCAGCGCAAACCGAAGAGTGAAGAGCGACCGTGCGTCGAGCGATCCGTCGAGGATGGCCTTCGACGTGGGCTCGTCGAGCTTGACGCGCCTGCCGCCGACGAACCAGCCGGGCTTGATCGTCTTGCGTAGCGTGCGAAAGAACGTGGTTGGAAGCAGGATGTCGTGGTCGAGGAACAGCAGGAAGCGGCCGCTCGCGTGCTGGACGGCGTTGTTGCGCGAACGCGCGAGCCGGAAGCCGATGTCCTCCTGCCAGGCGTGGACGACCTTGAACGCCGCGTTGCTCTTGAACTCTTCGATGATCTCGAAGGTCCGCTCGTGGCTCGAGCCATCATCGGCGATGACGACCTCGATGCCCGCATCGCCCGCCGCCACGAGCGACCGCGCGCAGCACGCCAGCTGCTCCTTGCCGTTGTAGGTGGCCAGGATGACCGAGATGTCCGGGCGCGAGGCTGTCACACTGGCCTCCAGCGATCAACTGCCCAGCATCGGCCGCAGCCGACGCCACAGGAACTTCATCGGGTTGCCCATGCGGGCGCGGTTGGCCTGGAAGGCCCGCACCACGGCCATCGGGAACGACGCGTAGTGCTTCAGCGAGCTGCCCAGCGAGGCGCCGCGCATCCGCTCATACCCCAGCCGATCGATCACCTTGCCGCTCACGCGTTGGATCACGGCGATCTCGCCCGGCGCCAGCTTGCTCTTCCAGCGGTCCACGGGTTGTTTTGAGACGCCCCGCCCCTCGGTGAACTTCTCGTATGAGCTGTTCGACATGGGCATGTCGAGCACGGCCGGATCGAAGGGCAGCGCCAGCCACTCGAGCAGGGCGCGCATCTCCGTGTCCGGGTCGCCCACCACGTCCTCGAAGCGTTCCAGCCGGACGCGGTCCTTGCCGAAGCGTTCCTCGGCCGCCAACGCCGAACGCATCGCGCCGTTCCACAGCGAGGCGATGATGATGGGGTGGTACGACTTCTTGGCACGCTGGTGATCGGCCTCGAGCGTTTCCTTGTGCCCCGGGTCCTTCTCGAAGTCGAAGCCGCCCTGGTTCTTCCAGTCGCGATACGAGGCGACGACGGCTCGCGGATCGCGGATCATGCAGATGACGCGCGCATCGGGGAACGCGCTCAGGATGTCATCGATGCGGAAGATGTGCCGCGGCGTCTTCTCGCCCCAGATCGTCTTGCCGTGGTGGCGCGCCTCGAGCTCGCAATACGCTCGCAGGCACTGGTCTGCGGTGGGGGCCTTGCCACCAGCCAACTCGGCAACACGAGCGCGGAAGTCCTCGCGTGACACGCGGCCCTTGTCCGGGTCGCCGCCGTGGCTGTATGGCCGATGGCCCAGCGCTAACAGGTATTCCTCGCACTGCTCCACCTGCTCAGGCGTCAACGGTCCATCTCCGCCCGTGCCCAGGGCCACACGCAGGTCGTCGAAGTAGTGGGTCTCGCCCGAGAGGTGAACCAGCGGGTGCAGGTTGAGCGCCGCGCGCACCATGGCCGTGCCAGACCTCGAGGGTCCGCAGATGAAGATGGGCCCCTGGCCCGGCTGGCTATCGGACTGTTCGCTCACCTTCCCGGCTCTCCCTGTATGCCCGCCAGCGCTCGGCGGCCCGTCCATTCGTTGCGACGCGCCCAGACCTGGTCGAAGGTGCCCGGCTCCTTGCCCGGCTTTGCCTTGCCCAGAACGCCGCGAAGGCGTGCTACGGCCCTGCGGCGCAACACGTTCATCATCGGCCCAACGTCGGCCCACCATTGCCATGCCTTGCCCCAGTGGCGGGCGTAGAGCTGGCGGCGGGCCATGTAGAGCCGGACGATTTTATCGGGCCGCACGCGGTCGGACTGGCCCCCATAGTGCACGATCGTCGCCCGGGCGGTCACCATGGGCCTCGCGCCGAGCGCCCTGGCCCGCAGGCACAGGTCGGCATCCTCGCCATACATGAAGAAGGCGGGGTCGAAGCCGTCCAGCTCCTGCCAGAGCTCGCGATCGATCAGCAGCAGGCAGCCCGTCACGACATCGACCGGCAGTTCCGCGCCGTCGGGCAGCACGCCTAGCGACTCGGGGTTGAACAGCCGGGAGTTCTTGAACAGGCCGGCCAGAGCCGTCGCAGAGCAGAAGACGCTCCAGGGCGTCGGCTTCCGCCAGCAGCTTGTGGGATTGGGTGAGCCATCGCCGAAGCGGGTGCGACCGCCCCAGATGCCGGCCTTGGGGTTGCGGTCGGCAAAGGCCAGCAACTCGTCGATGGCCCCGGGATCGACGAGTGTGTCGGGATTGAGCAGCAGCAGACGCTCGGCGGTCGCGTGCGTCGCGGCAAGGTTGTTTGCCCGCGCAAAGCCGAGGTTCTCCTGGCTGGCGATCAGGTGGAACCCGGGGAACTCGCGCGCGATCGCCTCGGCCGAGCCGTCCGTCGAGGCGTTGTCGACCACGATCACCTCATGGCTGCTTGCCTTGGCCCCGTCCCGGATCGTGCGTAAGCATTCGAGGGTCATCTCTCTGGTGTTGAAGCTGATGACCAGGACGGCCACCCTGGGCGAGTCGGGCATTGGGTGTTCTCCCTGCAACACGCGTCTTGGGCTTGGGGCTGGGAAGCTGCGAGATGCTGGCCGCGAGGGCCAGCGTGAGGAACCACGACACGGTCGTCTGGCCGAAGTATGACACCCCGATGAAGCTCATGCAATGGGTGAACATCGTCGCACCCACGGCCCACTTGAGCCAGAACAGCCCGCCGCGTGTCGGTTCGTTCTTGAGCGCTGTGCCGACGGCCCGGAAGGCCATGACGATCACGGCGACGAATAGCGCCATGCCCCACACGCCGCCGCGCACGCCCTCGAGGATGTACTGGTTGGTGACGTCCGAGAGCCCGCGGCCCCAGTGGTCGGTGCTCTTGGTGCCGAGCAGGAACCATTCCGGGAAGTGCTCGACCGCCTTGTCGATGAGGTATTTTCGGTGCCACGCGGTCGATCCGCCCACCGCGCTCACACGCGCGATGAGCGCCCATACGGGGCCTTCCATGACAAAGTGCAGGATGACCAGCAGCGTGACCAGCGCATAGCGGAAGGGCTGCAGCAGCGTGCGAATAAACGCGAAGGACATCCCCACGCCGCCCGAGATCACGGCCAGCAGTGGCGTGCTGGAAGCACACATCAGCACGATCGTGCCTCCGGCGATGCAGCCGGCCATCGACCACGCGCGTTTGCGGCGATTCATGAAAAGGCCAGAGCACAGCACGAGCACGATCGCGAAGAAGCACCCGGCCATGATCGGATGGCTGAAGGCGCCCTGGGCGCGCAATCTCCCTTCACGCACCTGGGTGAACTGCCGCACGCCGCCCATCACGCTGAACATATTGCGGCCCGTGGCCTTCTCGATCATGAAGAAGACCGCAGCGGCCAGAGACACGCTGGCGAGGATCAGGATCGTCCGCTCGACGTCCGCCCACGATCTCAGCAGGCATCGCAACGTCACATAGAGCCCCAGAGACTCGTAGATGTAGCCCGCGCGGTTCGTAACGGCCCAGGTGTTGCCCCATTGCAGGATGAACACGACGGACCCGACCAGGATCCACGCCGCGACCACGTAGTCCATCGCGATGAGCTTGAGGCCCTGGTAGTCCTTGAACGCCAGGATGCGAACCCAGTACGCGATGACCAGCAGCCGAAGGAACGTGAAGTCCAGCCCCATCACGGCAATACGCTGGCCGGCGGGCACGAAGCACGCCAGGATCAGCAGCGGCGCGAGCGACAGCCGCCTGGGCAGGGTGAACACGAGCAGGCCCAGCACGCACAGCACCGCCATGCCCACCGGGTGGATCGAGGTCTGGTTGGCGTACGAGAGGTCGTGCCCGGCGATCTGTGCGAGGAACGTGCTCACGGCCCGCCCACTTCAACAACGTCGTGGACCGTGGCCTGCCCCAGGCACGCGTCGAGCACCTCAGAGAAACGCCGGGCGATCTCTCGCCGGTCGTAGGGCTCCAGGTCGGCCTCGCTCAAGGGCGGTCTGGCGAGCGAAGGGCCACGCTCGATCAACCGCTCCAGCGCACCGGCGATGCTCGCCGGCTCGCAGGGGTCTGCCAGTTCGCAGCGTTCCCGGCCCTTCAGCAGGTCGCGCGCGTCGCCCTCTGGCAATGCCCCGAGGATCGGCCGACCGCTCGCGAGGTATTCGTACGTCTTGCCAGGAACGATCCGCGCCCGATGCCCCGCCGGCAGGCCGTGCAGGTGCAGGAACAGCGCGTCGGCGCTCAGCAGCCGGCCCACCGATTCGTGGTGGGGTAGATACCCGACGGCCTCGACCGCGTCCCGGGCCGGGCTGCGGTCGATCCACGCCTTGGTCGCATCGTCCAGGTTCCCGACGTGCACGAAGCGGAAGCCCTCCATCAAGGCCGGCTTCTGGCGACGGAGCAGATCGATCGCCTCGAGCACGGGGCCTACCGAGCGTCCTATCGGACGGATCGGCTCGGGCCTGTAGTGCAATCGCCGCTTCAGCCTCGCGATCGGGCTGCTGGGCGCGACCGCCTGGCGTGTCAGGAACGTCCCGGTATGCACGAGCATGAACCGAACGCCCTCGGGCCGAGCCGCGGGCGTTGCTCCCTCGAAGTCCGCGCGATCGAAGCCATTGGGGATGGCATGCACCTGATCGGGATCAAGGGTTGGGAACGCACGCACCGCGGCTGCCCGCGATTCTGGCGTGTTCATCACTACATGGCGCGCCGCAGAGAGCGCCCGGCCCATCCGCCGGAAGTCCTCACGCCACTG
>JBITAB010000293.1:0-6620 GCA_044439825.1 Phycisphaerales bacterium JB064
CCTGACGCTGAGTCGTGCCTCGCGCCATCCCGGGCAATACTGATTCTCTTTGTATGGGCTCGGCCTTGGACCGACGACCGACATGTGCCCCAGCAGCACGTTGATGAACTGGGGTAACTCGTCGACCTGCACCTTGCGGATGATCTTGCCGACCTTGGTCAGGCGCGGGTCGTTCTCGATGTAGAACTGGGGCCCATCCACCTGGTTGAGCTCGGCGATCTGGGCCTTCATCTTCTCGGCGTCCTTACGCATCGAGCGGAACTTCAGGCACGGAAACTGCTTGGCGTTCAGCGACTCGCGCGTGTGGGCGAAGAAGAATGGGCGGCCGTCTTCCAGCCAGATTGCGAGCATCACGAACGGGTACAGCGGCAGCGTGAAGAACAAGGCGACGAGCGCGAACACGATGTCGAACCCACGCTTGATCACGCGCTCGAGCGGCGGGCGATAGCGCGGGCGCAGCGGCTCGGTGCGCTCGGTGGGCTCGAGGTCGAGCCAGCTCACGTCGCCGGGGTCGGGCGTGTGGTCCGGGTCGTCCCACAGGATGTCCGGCCCCACCATAAGCTGGCTGGAATCGATCTTGCGGCCGGCGCCGATCCACACGTTGCCGATGCACTGGGCGCCGTCGATCTCGGCCGTCGGGTCGGCCCATGAACCATCGCCGCGGGGCTCGGCTCGAAGGATCGTGCTGCTGGGCTTGCGCCAGCGTTCGGCGAGCAAACGTGCGCAGCGTGTGAGTTCCGTTGAGTCGTCGGCGTCGAACACGCGCGCGTCGATGGCCATGGGCCAGCGTTGCTCGCGACGGACGGCGCGCCTGAGCTTGCGCCAGCCGTCCTTGGCGTTCTCGGCGCCTTGCCATAGCCGGGCGACGGTGGGGCGGTTCGTGATCGCGGCGCGAGCGAAGCGTGAATCGTGGCTGCCGTAGATGCGTTCGATGCGTTCGAACTCGCCATTGGCCCCAGTCACGATGCGCTCGCGATACGCGTGGTCGTCCTGGTCGCGCAGTCGAAGCACCACGAGGTCGGCGTCGTCCCACACGATGTGGTCGACCACGGGCGGCAGCTCGAACAGGCACAGGGTCCTCTGTTGCAGCAGCAGATAGAGGTGCGCGTGCTTGACGAGCGGCGTTGGCATCGCACGGCGGACGACCTGCACGCCGCGAGACGCCCAGTAGCGATCGTGCAGCGCCACGGCCGACAGGCCAAACACCGTGGGGCCGATCGGTGGGCTGCCACCTTGGGCGATCTCGGGAGACGTGATCATGGCGACGCGTCTCCCAACCGGTCGGCGACGTTCTCGGCCATCGCCTTCACGAAATCGTGGAAGGGCTGTGCGTTGACGCCGTCTTCTGCCGAGATGATCAGTTGCACGATCGCGCCAGGTCCCGGCCACCCGCTTCCGCTCAGGCCCGCGTCGTCAAGCAGATCGAATTGGGCGCTCCACATGCCCGGCACGATGTACACGGTGTCGACCGTGATCACCTCGTCGAGCAATTGCGATCGGCGTGAGTGCTCGGTATGCCAAAGGCCATCGACTTCGAGTGCGGATTCGGGCTGCCAGCCGCCGGCGCGCATCGCGTGCGTGGGTTCGTATGCCAGCAGGTCGCGTCGATCCTGAGCGATGACGACGCGGAGGAACACCGAGGCCTCGCTGCGACCGAGCCGGTTATACACGACGAGCTTCTGTGTGATGGCGTTATGCGGTGGGAACGCGTGGGGCAGGTCCCCGGTCGCTTCGCCCAGCATCCATCCCGTTGGGGTTGCGGGCAGCGTGCCGACGATGGCCTCGCTCAGCGAAATCATGGGCCCCTCGTCGCGCACGGGATCGATCAGCCAGAGGCAGCCGGCGATGACGAGCGTCAGGATGGTGGGCAGCACGCGCTTCACCTGGGTCTTCTCACTGATACGCCAGCGCGTAGCGCCTTGCCGGCACGTGCGCATACCTGAGCAGCCTGATGCCGCCGTACAACATACCAAACGCGAGCAGCAGCGTCAGCCAACCGCTGACCTGGGCCATGATGCCCGTGGCGGCGGTCCAATGCTCGGCCACGAGCGCGTAGGGGACGAGCCGAACGATGTTGGCCACCATCGCGACCAGCGGGCTGGCGAGTACGAGCAGCACGCGCACGCTCTGACGCAGCGGCGTGCCGAAGGCGAAGGCGTACGTCACCAGCCCGATCGCCGCGATCATGCGCACGCCGGCGTCGTCGCCCAGGCTCAGGCCCGAAGTGCCGACGATCAGCTCGCGCCCATTGGCCATGGCCGACATGCCCAGCGTCTCGAGCACGAAGGCGGTGAGCGCCACGCTCCATGTGCCCAGCACGTCGATGATCGGGAGTAGCCAGGCCATCGGCACGGGCGCCAGGAAGAGCAACGCGACGACGGCGGGCGTCATCCGCAGCATCACGCTGCGGCCGACCACGGACCAGATCGCGCCGATGAGCACGCCGATGGCGCCAAGGTGGAAGGCCAGCGTGTGGACAAGCCCGCCGCCGAGCAGGTAGACGCCGGCCGAGAACGCGACGATGATGGGCCCGATCCACAGGCCGCGACGTCCCGCGCTACGCAGCCGCCGGCGACGGCAGAGCGCCAGCCAGCCCGCGACGGCGGGCACGAGCACGATGTAGCCGTTGTCCGGGTCGGCCGTCGAGCTCAGATAGATGTCCTGCCACGCTGGCCAGCACGCGATGACAGCGGCCGCGACGGCCACCACCGCTTGCACCGCCGACCAACGGCTCCACGTCCGCTCGGGCCGGCTCATGCGCCCGCTCCGATGGCCTGATCGGTCAGGATTTGTTCGCCTGCGACCGATGCGCCTGGGCCGAGGATCGAACGCGCGACGACGGCCTTGGCGCCCACACGCGCACCGCTGAGCACAACGGCGTCGCGCAGCTTTGCCGAGGGCGAGACCTGGGCGCCCTCTTCCACGATCACGAAGGGTTCGCCCTGGGCGCGATGCGAGAGCGCGGCCAGGTATTGCTCGCGGTTGCGGATGGGGTAGCACGCGCGCTCGTCGCGATCGGCGAAGGCCACGCGCACGCGGTGCCGCTCGGCGATCTTCGGAAGGCACTGTTCCTTGAAGTCGAGGTAGCCCGAGCCGGGAATCTCGCGCATCGCCTGGGCGGACACGAGCATGACGCCGGTGGGCGTGCCGTCGTGCTCGGCCAGCAGCGCCACGTCGGCCTGGAGTTCGAGCAACTGATCCACGACCTCGGGCAAGGGCCGCGTCAGCACGCTGCCGCCGGTGGCCACGAGCATCAGCCCGTCCTGCCCCTTGGCCGCGGCTCGCAGCACGCCGCCGGTGCCCAGGAAGGCGACGTCATCGGGCTCGATGGTGGCCTGGCTCTCGGGCATCGAGCGTGCCCGAGGGCTGTTGCGGTCGATCAGCACGCGCAGCGGGGGTGTTGTGCCCTGCGCCTGGCTGAGGTGCTCGTGGGCGGCGATCCACTGCTGGCCCACGGTCAGCCCCTCGCTCAGCGGCAGGTCCAGCACGTTGCGGCCCGCGGCCTTGAGCAGGGGCGTGGGACGCACGGCGCCGGCGAAGAGCAGCACACGACCGATCGAGCCGCCACCGGTCATGGTGCGGCCGCCCGTCCGGGGCAGTCTGCTTGTCGTGGCCTCGGCCCAAGGTCCCATAGCACGGCGCCTGTTCCCATCTTCGCGGGCCCTCTCCTCGGGCCCGTGTAACGGTACATCGGCACTTCGGCGACCCCAATGCCGGCCGAGTCGGGATGATATTGGAACCATCCCGTTTAGCCCAGTCTGCAAGGCGTGTCAGGGGAAAGTTTCGCGCTCAGCCCTGGCCCATGGAGTACGAAAGCGGGCCGTTGGGGCCCAGTTCCAGGCCTGTGGCCATCCACACCAGGATCAAGATGGTCCACACGATGGCGAAGACGATGGTGTAGGGCATCATCATCGAGATCAGCGTGCCCATGCCCGAACGGGGTGCGAACCGCTGCATGAACACCAGGATGATCACCAGGTAGGCGTTGAGCGGCGTAATGATGTTGGTGGTGCTGTCGCCGATGCGGTAGGCCGCCTGGGTGAGCTCTGGGCTGATGCCCACGAACATGAGCATGGGCACGAAGATGGGGGCGAACAGCGTGTACTTGGCGCTCATCGACCCGATGAACAGGTTGAACACCATCGTCAGCACGATGAAGGCGACCACGAGCTCGTACTTGCCAAGCCCCATGGTCACCAGCTTCTGCCCGCCGGCGTGGGCCATCATGACGTCCAGCCCCGAATAGCTCATGTACTGGATGAACTGGGCGGCGAAGAACGCCAGCACGATGATGGGCGCCATCATCTCGATGGCCTTGATCATCACCGCCCCGGCGTCCTTGGTGCTGCGGACATTGCCGACGACAATGCCGTAGGCCAGGCCCGGGATGATCGACCCGATGAAGATGAGCGGCGTGATGACCACGACCCAGCGGGCGAACGGCGGAGAGCGCTTGGCGAGCACTTGGCCAGAGTCGGTCACAAAGCGGCTTTGAGAAGCGTCGGTGTAATACCCCTTGCCTTCGACGACGATTGCCGTCTCGGGCATAATTTCTGGCGGAGCTACTGGCTTGCCTTCCCCATCCTTCACGAGGTCAGCGACCGCAACGCCCGGATAGCCGTAATCGTGCAGCGCCCAATTTTCCTTGGTCACCGCAGCGAAGATCACTCCGATGACCACGAGACCAGCGATGACTGCAGTGAGCAGGCCCCAGCCCTCTCGGCGAGTGATCCGTTGGCTCGCGACATCGCTGACGTCGACAGGAGCAGGCCCGCCGTCCTCGATGCTCTTGCGATTCAGCCGGCGTTCAACGAACCATGATGTGGTTGCCCAGCCAACAGTGGTGATGACAAACGTGGACACGATCATAAACCACCAGTTACAGGTGGCGGCAACCTGGTATTCCGGATCGATGATCTGAGCACCAGTCGTGCTCAGCGCTGCGAGCATTGGGTCGAGCCCGGTCACAAACAGGTTCGCATTGAAGCCCGCCGCAACGCCCGCGAACACGGCCGCGATGCCCGCCAGCGGCGAGCGTCCCACGGCCTTATACAGCAGCGCCGCCAGGGGCGGCAGCACGACGTAGCCCGCGTCGAGCCCGAAGCTGCTCATGATGCCAAGGAACACCATGGCCGGCGTCAGGAACTGGTTGGGCACGATCTTCATGAAGGCCTTCAGCCCCGCTCCGATGAGCCCGGTCTTCTCGGCCACGCCGATGCCCAGCATGCCCGTCAGCACCACGCCCAGCGGCGCGAAGCCCATGAAGTTGGCCACCATCGTCCGCAGGCACCAGTAGAGCCCGTCGCTGGTCAGCAGGCTCTGCACCTTCAGCGGCTCGGCCCCAGTCGAGACGAGCTCGGTCATCGCCTCGCCCGTCTCGGGATTGACGGCCTCGCGCAGCGTCTTGACCTCGACGGTCCAACCCTGCGACGCGCCGATGGCGCTGACGATCATCACCACGATCGCCCCGAGCAGGAACAGCGTCGCCGCGTCGGGCAGCTTGTTGCCCAGCCACTCGATCCAGTCCAGCAAGCCCTTGCGCTTCGAGTTCAGCTCGGGCTCGGCGTACGACGCGGGGGTCTTCTCGTCCATTCTGCGGCTCCCATCGAGGCGAACGTGCGCCTCCAACCTACCCACGCCCCGCCCGCCAAGCAAGCCCTACCGTCGCGCGGCCAGAGACCTTCCATCGGCCAACAGGAGCCCCTTCGCATGACCCAGCCCGACTTCCTCCGCCTGCCCACCGCCCGCCAGGACGCCGGCGTCGTGCTCGTGGGCGTGCCCTTCGACGCCACCACCAGCTATCGCCCCGGCACCGCCAACGGCCCGCTTGCCGTCCTGGAGGCCTCGGCCCAGGTCGACCTGGAAGACACCCGCCTGGGCCGCATCTGCGACCGCGGCATCGTCATGGAGCCCATCGAGCCGTGGATCGCCGAGCTGTCCGCGGCCGTGAGGCCCGATGCCGAGAAGCTGATCGAGGTGGAGGGCGAGCCTCCGGTGGATGAGGCCGCCCGTGAGCGTGTCAATGCCGCCAGCGAGCGCGTCCGCGCGTACGTCCGCCAGCGGGTCGAGGCGATTCTGGCCGAGGGCAAGACGCCCGCCCTGGTGGGCGGCGAGCACAGCGTGCCCCTGGGCGCCATCGAGGCCTGCGCCGCGCACGCGGGGGAGATCGGCATCCTGCAGATGGACGCCCATATGGACCTGCGCGACGCCTACTGCGGCTTCACCCACAGCCACGCCTCGATCATGCGCAACGCGCTGACGATGGTGCCGGGCGTGAAGGCCCTTGCCCAGATCGGCATCCGCGACTACTGCCGCGAAGAGCTCGACTTCGCACGCTCGGCCAAGGACACCCTGCGCAAGCCCGTCACAACCATCTTTGGCGAAGACATCGCCGACACCGGAGCCGATCCCGCGCTGTTCCTCAAGCTTGTCGAGCGTGCGCTGCACACGCTGCCCGAGAACATCTACGTGACCTTCGACATCGACGCGCTGGAGGTCTACCTGTGCCCCAACACCGGCACGCCCGTCCCCGGCGGGCTGAGCTTCGCGCAGGCGGCCGCCCTCATCAAGGCCATCAAGGACAGCGGCAAGCGCGTCGTCGGCTTCGACCTGGTCGAGGT
>JBITAB010000294.1:0-6620 GCA_044439825.1 Phycisphaerales bacterium JB064
GTTGTGTCTGTGCAAGTGTGTCTTCGGTCAGTCGCGTTCCGCCCATACCCGGGAAGCCCGCGTCGATGAGCAACACGGGATTGTGTGAGAGCATCCAGCCCACGCCGTGCCAGTCCCAGAGACGTGTCACTGGAAGATCGCGCCAGACGGAGTGTGAGTCCTCGTGGGCGCTGTAGTAGTCGCCTTCGATGAGGCTCGGGCTGTCGGCGTAGGTTCGGTGGTACCTGAACGTTGCGCCGCCAAAGGGGAGTTCGAAGTCCGTCGCCGAGAGGAGCGCGACTCCGGTGATGAGATCGGCTGCTCCTCCGGCCAGTTCTCGTGTCGCGATCGGCACCATCGGGACGTAGCCGGCATCCGGGCCAGCGGGCAACAACGGGGAGGAACTGGTGGCCACGGCTGCGCTCAGGGGTGGCAGCGTCGGGGGTTCGGGCCCGAAGTGTGGATCGAGGTTCAGCCGCGAGCCACTCCAGGTATTGTCCAGCGGATTGCCGCTGTCGCCCATTGTGTGCCAGCCGTGCACGCACGCCGAGGGGTGCATCTTGCTGGGAAACTGGTCGAGTTGTTGCCACAAGAAGCGTTCTATCCAGTCCTCGTCGAATTCCGGGTATCCTGAATTGGACCACCAGAGCATATCGATCTTGCTATTGACGTCGTAGTCGGGTGTCGCTGGGGGATACTCGATGACGGGCCACTGCCGGAGGGCGAGATCTGAAATGTCGAGGTGGTGGCTTTGCCGGCCATTGGGCAGGAGTGTGTCTTCGCCGACCTGGGCGTGGAGTGTCGTGGAGGTGAGTATTGCCGTGGCCGTAGCCAGGAAGCGTACAGAGGACGTCCACCGTGCAACCAGAGCAGAAAATGTACTCGCGTTGACAGAGCTGCCTTGGTCAGTCGGCCTGGGCGTCTTCGCATTCGTTTTTGTGACGTGCATTGTGTCTATCCCCCTATTGTGACAAATCTGCTCTATCTGAGGTTGGCAATCAGTTGCCTCTTAGCGTCGAGTTACTGGCCTGCACGAATCGTGATTGCATTCGGACCATTGCCGGTTCGCACAGTATTGAATCGACTGGTCTTGCTCATTGCTGGAGGTGAAGAGCTCTGTGCTGGTTGGCCCATCTTCTCCACGCCTCGTCTTCCCCTTCCAGGCTCAGCGTCTCCAGTCGTTGCATGGTCTGGTCATCGATTCGCCCCGCCCGCACCTCAAGCCTGGTCAACGCCTGCACCGTCGGCCGATGCCCTGGATGGACTTCGAGGGCGCGGCGGTACTGGGCGAGCGCCTCGTCGACGCGGCCTGCCTTCTCGAGGGTGAGGGCCAGGTTCATCCGCGGGTCGGGGTGTCCGGGCATGAGGCGGCGGGCCCACTCGAACTCGTTGGCGGCCTCGTACAGGTCGCCGCGTTCGAGCAGGAGCACGCCCAGGTTGTTGTGCGAGGGGCCGTGGTAAAGGTCGGCGGCTAACGCGTCGCGCAGGAGCTTCTCGGCGCGCTGCGGGTCCTTGTCCATCAGGTCGACCGCCTCGGCGGCGAGCTTCTGGGCCCGATCGGTGTCGCGCCGGATGGGCGGTTGGTTGACATAAGGACTTGGTGAGCTTGAGCGGCAGCCAAGTGACAATGCCATTGCAATGCACAACGCGAGCAAGAGGGCGGATGAGATTCGTATCATGGCCGCGTGTCCCCCTGCGGGCGAGCGGATGCGTCGTACATCCGACTCAAGGTCAGTCCTGCGTCATACCTGTTGCCGTCGGCACGACGCGGGCGAGTGAGTTCGATGCGCGTCACGCCCCATTCGGGATGGTCGGCTTCGAGTCGTGCAAGGAAGCGGCCGAGTTCGCCTGGCGTGATGGTGGTGAGCGCGAGCCGCAAGGTCTGCCGTCGCAGGCCCGCGTCGCCGACTTCGGTATCGCTCTGCTCATCGAGCGATCGCATGGCAGAGTCCGGCAAGCCGGCAGCAGCGATGGTGTCGGCGATCTCGGCGAGGGCGTTGGCACGGCTGGCGGTAGTGGCGATGCGTTGAGTGTCAAGACTCGTTTGGATGGACCGGATCTCGGCGACCTGTTGCTGGACGGCCACGAATTCAGCGTTCGCCCGATCGAAGGTGTCCGCGGCGCTGCGCCATCGCGCGAACGAGATGGCCAAAACCGTCACCGAAGCGACGAGGGCCGCAAGGCCGATCAGCACGAGTGCGCGGCCGTTCATCGGCGGCCTCCGGTGTGGACGAGCGAGACTTCCAGCCGCGTGACGTCACCATCCCGCTGCGTTTCGGTCTGCACTTGTGGGAGGGCGGACTCAAACGTGCCCGCGTCGGCCAGGTCGCTGGCCAGCGCGATGGCGGCCTCGCGCGACGGCGCGACGGTGCGGAGCGTCAACCGATCCGCGGCGGCCTCGATGGACTCGACTTGGAAGCCCTCGCTCGTTGGCCATACACCGAAGAGGGCCGTAAACGCACCGCGACTATCGACCGGCCCGTCGTCGTGGTCCCCGCTTGCGAGGGCACGCAGCCTTCGGAGCTCGCCTGTGAGGGTGAGTTGCGGCGAGGCGCCTTCACGCCACTGCGGGAGGGCCGCGAGTGCGAGGTCCAGCGTTGCCGCGTCGGCTAATCGTGCGTGGTCCAGGATCGTGCCCGTCCGCTGGTGCAGCCCGTACGCCGCGGCAAGGCAGCTGAGACCGAGCATAATGGCGAGGCATGCGAGTCGGTGGCGGCGATGGCGGCGGATCCTGGTTGGTAGATAGGACCGGGCCAAGAGCTCGATCGGGCCGGTTTCAGGGCCAATTCCTTCGGGCAACGATGTGACGCGAGCGCTCAGTATGTCGTCAGCGAGCCAGTGGCTCGCCAACTCGTGATCAATAGCGACAACGATCAGATCATCGCCTTCGATGCGCCACGCGATGCACAGCTCGTCGATCGGGCGTGGAAGCTGCCCCTCGACGGCGTACGCTGCCACGCGGTCAGTGATGCGACCGGGCGGCCTCTTTGCGACCGCGACGTAGCACTCATGTGCTGGCACCTCGATTGCCTGCATCGGAGTGGTCACGGCGCACCGCCTTGCAACGCCAGCTGCCGTGTGCGTCCGGCGAGTTCGAGCAGGACCGTCGAAGCGGTGACTTCGCGCACGCGGACGGCACTGACCATGTCACCGACGCCAGCAAGCACGATGCGCTGCTCACTTGGGTCGTAAAGGGCCACCTGCCATCCCTCCTCGGCCTCCACGATGGCGACGAGCGTCAGATTGATTGATGCGGGCGGCGGTGGTGGAGGTGGTGAGGGCGTCGACACTCTCGCGCTGGCTACTTGTGCCGTCTCGGCTTGCTTGGGCTCGGGCCAGAGCACCACATCAAAAACGGAGGCATCCAGTTGTGTGTCGGCGCTGTCCGTGGCTGGCGCGATCGACTCGCCGAAGCGCGAATCAATGGCGAAGTTGTCCGCCGGCTGCTGTGCCCACCAGACGGCCGCCCCGCACACGGTGATCCCACTCGCCGCCGCTGCAATCGTGATCACGCGCTCTCGGGCCATCCGGTTCATGGCGCGTGCTCCGGGTGGGGCTCCCACAGGATGGGCGTGCGGCGCTGGAGCATCCAGTCTCCGCTGATGCGTGTCCACACAGTCCACCACGAGCGACGCACGGAGCCGACGCGGAGGTCGATACGCACGCCCCAGCTGCTGCTCGACGCGGCGAGCACGATCCGTGGCGAGCCGGTGCGATCGCCCTCGGGGGCGGGCGGTGGCCCGCTTCGCTGTCCCTTCGCGCGGCGTTCCATGATCTGTTCGTACCCGCCGCGGCCGGCGAGGCGCAATGCTTGGGCGAGCAGGGGGGCGGGCGTGGTGTTCACGTTGAGGCGAACCATGGGCTGTGCGGACGGGCGTTCTGATGTGCTTACGAGGGCGCCGAGTGCGAGTTCGTGCGCTGTCGGTGAAGGGAAAACAAACCGTTCACCTTCCAACGTCGTGAACATGTCTAATCCATCGGGATCTGTCTCCAATGCATCCACCCGCGGGCACACATCCTCAGGCAGGAGCAGCCGCAATGGCGTCCCCGCACGAACCGCGTCGGCGGGGAGCATGCCCTGCAAGTCCCACGCCGTCACGATGATCTCGACCGGGCGGCCCTCGAGTTCGAAGCGATCGTCGAGCACGCGCACCATGGGCTGCTCGGACTGCGGGGGTAGTGCCACGAGCGGCGCATCGCGGCGCAGCCAGTCGACGATGGGCAGGGTGGTCGCCTGCATCAGGTCGTCGGCGACGGCGCCATCGAAGCGCGATCGGTCGAACTGCACGGCCGCGGAGGAACGCGAGGCCGCGAACGCGACGATGGGCAGTACGCCGGCGATCAGGGCCAGCACGAGCAGCAACGCGACGCCGCGTCGGGTTGGAGCCTTGCGGGTCATGGCACGCGGTACTCCCGCTGGAGCGATTGGTCGCGGTCATTGAGTTGGACCAGCAGACGCCGATCGTTGTCGAGCAGTTCGGCCTCGAGCAAATCCACGCCCAGCGTGTCCGCGTCGTAGAGGTGCGTGACGTGCCGGCCATCGGCACGCGTCTCGATGGCCAACCAGCCGTCCCCGACTCTCACCCGCCGGCGCGGCATCGACTCGTGCTCGATGAGCAGGTCGTGGCCGATGCGGTCGAGGGCCCGCTGCGCCTTCGATCGTGACTCGAACTCGGCGGCGGCGGCGGGCGCATCGCTGACCATGGGCACGAGCACCGCTACGGCGGCGGCCGCGGCCAGCGCCGTCAGGGCGAGGGCCAGCAATACTTCCAGGAGCGTGAAGCCGCGACTCATGGCCGCTCCTCCGGTACGCGGACCCAGCGGGCGATGCGTTGGTTGCCTTGGACGAACTCCAACCAGGCGCCCCGACCGCTTCGTGTCTTGAGCACGATCTGGATGGTTGCACCATCGAGTTCGAGCGTGCCGCGACCGTTCGCGACGATCGTGGTGGAGTCGAACTTGAAGAGTGCGGGGTTCCTGAGAACTTCATCAACGATCGTGGCCAGTTGCGAGAAGTCGGCGTGGGATTCCTCAGTCGGTCGCGTGATCGACGAGACCGCCGAGGCCACGCCCGTCGCGGCCAGGGCGAGCAGCGCGGTCGCGAGCACGACCTCGAGCAGCGTGAGGCCGCGGCGGGTCATGGCGCCAGCTCCACACGGCGACCCCCGTGCACGAGTTCGATGCTCGGTGCATCGCTTGCTCCCAAGCGATCAATGCGAATCCCATCAGAAAGGGCTTCCGCCCGTACCTCGGTCGGCCACTCTCTTTCAACCACGGCATGTCCATGACCATCGCGGACGATCAGCCGGCTGGCTTCGAGCCGGATGCTGGCCGGCCCATCGCTCACGGCCACGAGCCTTGCCATTGCGCGAGCTTCCAAATAGGTCTGCTCGGCACGCGGCAGCGGGTCGCCCGCTCCGGTGAGCAACGCCGCACCGGTCGCCATCGCGAGCGCGGCGATGGCGCACGTGGCCAGCGTTTCGACGAGCGTGAAGCCGCGATGGACGGATTGCGCGTTCATTCGCCACCCTCGCGCAGGTCGAGCGAGCTCAGGTCGGCGTTCTCGCCGTCGCCGCCGACGCGGCCATCGGCTCCGAGGCTGATGATCTCAAAGGCGTGGCCCTCGGGCCCGGGCACGACGAGCTGCATCATGTTGCCCCAGGGGTCGCGGGCGGCGTCCATCGGCAGGTGGTAGCTGGCCGATGGGGGCGCGTCGACGAGGTCTTGCAAACTCTGCGGCCAGCCGCCCTCGGCAACGTGGTACATCTCGACCTTGGCTTTCGCGCCCGCGATCGCGGTGCGCGCGAGTTCACGCTTGCCCTGCCCGAAGGCGGCGGTGAGGCCGACAGTGAGCGTCGCGGCCAAGATGCCCAACAGCACGACAACGGCCAGCACCTCGACGAGCGTCATGCCGTGATGGGTTGTGTACGAGCGACGCATCACAGCACCTCGCGGAGCTTGAGGAGGGGAAGGACGGCCGAGAGCACGACCACGCCGATCATGGTCGCGAGCATGATGATCGCGGCGGGCTCGATGAGGCCAGCCAGCCGATCGGTGAGGCGTTTGGCCTTGCGTTCGAGGCGATCGGCCAGGCGTTCGAGCAGATCCGGCAACTCGCCCGCCGTCTCGCCGGCTTCGATCAGCCGCCGCATATCGTCGGCGAACCAATGCGGGTCGTCGAGGGCCTGCGACAAGCGCTCGCCGGCTTCGACCCGGGAAGCCGCGCGTTCGAGGTTCGATCGCAGGCTTAGGGATACCGGGCCGTTGAATGTCCGTGCCGCGGCGCGGAGCGCTTCGGTCAGCGGCACGCCCAGGCGTGTCATCGATTGCAGCTCGCCGGCAAGCCGCGCCAGCGCCATGCCGCGGAGAGCATGGGGCACGAACTGTCGCACCGGACCGGGCCAGCCGCGCTCGCTCGTCGAGATCACGCGCACCGCCCACGCAGCGAGCAGCAGCGCGGAGATGACGCCGGCGAGGATCACGGCCCACCACTGCGCGAGCAATTCGCCCACCGCGATCACGGCCGCCGTCAACGCTGGCGGCTGCACGCCGGCTTGCTCTAGGATGCCTACGAGCCGAGGCAGTGGCCCGAGCGAAAGAAACACGACGACGGCCACGCCCGCGACGGTCACGATTGCCGG
>JBITAB010000295.1:0-4493 GCA_044439825.1 Phycisphaerales bacterium JB064
CGCCCGCGCTGCCGCCTCGTCAGCCGCTGGCTGCTCAAACCCAAGCCTCAGCACATCGAACGCCGCACGCACGTGCACACCCCATTCGTCTACGCCCACAACCACGGGCGACTCGGGCCGCACGCCGGTCAGCCGGGCGCACGCGTCGGCCAGCTTCGCCTTGTCGGCGTTGAGCAGCTTGCACAGCGCGGGCACGCACGATCGAAGCGGGTTGGGCGTCAGCACGTCCTCGGCCACACGGGTGTTGCCACCATCGTCGGCGTATCGCGCGAAGACCACGGCAAGCGACACCAACCGACACCTTGGCGGTGTCGAGCCATGGAAGGCCAGCCAGCGGTCGGCCTCGAGTTCAGCGGGGTCGGGCAGCTCGTCGGCAGCGGGGTTCAACGGCTCGAGCGAGAGCTCGATGGCCGGGTCCAGCTCTTGTGGGGCGGCGAACGACCAATGGCCCGCGTCGTCCAGGTCGTGGTGCATCGGCAGCGTGACCGATCCGCCCGCCTCGGCGACGACCAGCCGCGCGGGCTCGGCGCCGGCCTCGCAGACCATCATGCCGGCCAGGTGCGACAGCAGGCGCGCTCGCGCGTGCTGTTGTTCATCGTGTTGAGAGGTGGGGCCCGTCATGGGCGATTGTTGCCCGGAAGGGCGCGTGCTGCAGGGCATTGCCAGCAACGGCCGTGCCAGCGAGCAGAAAAGCGGCGATCCGGCGTGAGCCAGACCGTCGCGAGTGTGTTCTGAGCGTTCGCGTCTCGATGGATGACCCGTAATGGCGGGCTCAAGACGCGTGGTTGCCCGCGGAGGGGCTCACATGCCGGCCGGAGCGCGGCGGGTGGCCTTGCGACGCGTGGCCTTCTTGCGGGTGGCCTTCTTGGCGGTCTTGCGAGCGCCAGTCTTGCGGGCGGCGGTCTTGCGAGCGCCGGTCTTGCGGGTGGCCTTCTTACGGGTCGCCTTCTTGCGGGTGGCCTTCTTGGCCGTCTTCTTGGCGGCGGTCTTGCGAGCGCCGGTCTTGCGGGCGGCCTTCTTACGGGTCGCCTTCTTGCGGGTGGCCTTCTTGGCCGTCTTCTTGGCGGCGGTCTTGCGAGCGCCGGTCTTGCGGGCGGCGGTCTTACGCGTCGCCTTCTTGCGGGTGGCCTTCTTCGCTACTTTTTTGGCCGCCTTCTTACGGGTGGCCTTCTTCCTCGCGGCTTTCTTCGCCATGAGCAAACTCCTGCTCTCGTGTCCGGCTTCGCTTGACTACCGCACGCGCCGATTCGCGAGCCGGAACACTTCCGCGGACACAAGGCGCGCGCAGCGTGTATCGGGTCTGTCCCCCACACGGCTTGAGTAGTCTACTAGAACTTTCCCGTTCGTCCACAAAATTTTTCACGCTTCACGACACCCACCAGCCCACCGGAACGCCATGCACAAGCCCATCAACATCCTCCTCGTCGGCGCCTCGGGCGCTGTCGGCTCACGCATCGACGCGCTTGCCGGCAGTGACGAGCGCTTCGCCGTCATCGCGCGCATCGATCGGCAGCAGCCGCACGCGCGCGCAGCCAGTGTCGCGCAACAAACACGCGAAATCATCGTGGATTTCTCGCATTTCAGCGCGGTTGAGTCATCGATCGAGCTTGCGCGTGAACGACGCACGCCATTGCTCGTGGGCACGACCGCGCTCGAACAACAGCACGTCGATGCGCTCGCGCAGCTGGCCCGAGAACTGCCCGTCCTGGTCGCGCCGAACACCTCCGTCGGGTGCGTCGTGCTCATCCAGATGGTCCAAAAAATTGCTCGCGCGCTGGGCGAAAATTTTTTGCCTTCGATCGTCGAATGGCACCGTGAGGGCAAGGTTGACGCCCCTTCGGGCACCGCCAACGCGCTGAAATTGGAGATCATGAAAGCGCCTTCGGGCGCGTCGAACTTCGGACCGAGGGCTGTCGCTTCCATCCGCGCGGGCGGCATCGTGGGCGAACACCTGGTCCGTTTCGATGGTCCCGACGAGACCATCGAGCTCGTGCACAAGGCGCACTCGCGCGACCTGTTCGCACGCGGCGCGCTCCGCGCGGCGGCCTGGCTCGTCGATCAGAAACCGGGCCTGTACGACATGGCGCACATGCTGGGCTTGCGCCCGATGCAAGGCTCAGAAGGCCCCTGAAAGCCCTCTAGAAGCCCCTAGAAGGCGGTTTCGGGCTCTTCCACGGGCTCTTCAACCGGTTCATCGGTTGTTTCGGCGGGGTCATCCACCTGCACCGGTTCCGGGTTGCTCTCGTGCTGGCTCTCGGGCTCAACGGGCGCGGGCGCTTCGGGTTCGGGCTCGAGCCGGCGCACCTTCACCACTTCACCAGGTGCAGCGATCGCGCCGGTCGATTCGGCCATCTTCCGCACACGCTCAGCGATCTCGCGCAGCCGCTCGGCGTCGTCGCGTTCCTGCTCGGCGCTGTACAGCCCGCCCTCGGGCGCGAGCGTGGTCAGGAACACCCCGTTCACCCGGTTGTAGAGCGACAGGGTTTCCTGCTCGTTGATCTGGGGCGCAACTCTTGCGCGTACCACGCCCCGATAGGGGTTGTACCAGAAGCTCGCGACGTTTCCGTCCCGATCGAAGGCGACCGGATCGGCCGGGTGGTCGCGATCGGCATCCTCGGCCGGAGCGATCTCGACCCACGGGCGGTCTCCCGTCAGCAGATGGTTCAGGGGCGGTTCGTCGCCAAACCAATCGCCCTCGATGGTGTTGGGCCAGCCGCGGCCGTTGACCGCAACGCCGTTGGTGGTTGCCTGGACCTTCAGCGTGGAGTGGAAGTGTGCCAGAGCCAGTTCGGTCTGGGTCACGACGTTATCGACCGAGTCGGTCCGCGTTTGCTGGATGACAACCAGCGTGACCACCACGAGGCACAGGCCCAGGGCGACCACGTCAACCGTCCGGCGCAAGCTGGAGCGTCCGCTCGACATCGCGTTCCTCTGGAGGGCAAGATCGGTAGCCCATGCCGCCCGCTCCTCCTCCGGTGGCCGCTTGAGTGCCCGCGGGTTGGTTTCGGGCGGCCCATGCCGATTGGGAGGGCGTCAGCCGTCCTCGCCACCGTCCGCTAAACTGCGCCACGATGGCTATCGAGATCCGAGAACTGGAGTGCGGGGCGGTGCTGCTGGTCGAGCCCATGGCCGGCGTCAAGAGCTGCGCCCTGAGTTGGACCCTTCCCGCAGGTGCGGCCGCCGAGCCCGAAGACAAGCTGGGGCTGAGCGGCATCGTCGCAGAGATGGTCCAGCGCGGGGCCGGCGGGCTCAGCAGCCGCCAGCATGCCGACGCGCTGGACGCCGCGGGCATCAGCCGCAGCCTGGACACCGGGGTGCGCACCAGCCGCCTCGCGGCCACGTTCGTCGGGCAAGACCTCGACAAGGCCATCCCGCTGCTCACCGACATGATCGCCCGGCCCAACATGGATAAGGACGGCTTCGATCCCTCGCAGAGCCTGGCGATCCAGGAACTCGACGCCCTGGCCGACGACCCGCAGGAGTGGGCGGGCATCGAGGCGATGGCACGCCACCTGCCCGCGCCGCTCAACCGCTCGACCTATGGCACGCGCGAGGGCCTCTCGGCGTGCACCCATGCCGACGCGGTGGCCTTCCATCGCTCGTTCTTCGTGCCCCAGGGCAGCATCATCTCGCTCGCGGGAGACATCGACCCGCTGCTGGCTCAAGACACGCTCAACGCCGCTCTGTCTGGCTGGTCAGGAAAGGCCGCCATCTCCATGGGGGCCGGTGCAGCGCAGCGCGGCACGGCCCATGTCGAGGACGACGGCGCCCAGGTGCAGATCGTCGTGATGCGAGACGCCCCGCGCGACGGCACGCCCGAGGCCGCCTGCGAACGGCTGGCCGCGGCCGTGCTCAGCGGCGGCATGTCGGGTCGCCTCTTCACCGAGGTGCGTGAGAAGCGGGGCCTGTGCTACGCCGTCCACGCGAGCTACACCCCCGAGCGCGAGACCGGCTGGCTGACCGCCTACGTCGGCACGACGCCCGAGCGTGCCAGCGAGTCGCTCGAGGTGCTGCAGGCCGAGCTCGACCGCCTGGCGACTTCGGAGGGCGCCCCTACAGAGGAAGAGCTCACCCGGGCCCGCGTCGGGCTGAAGAGCCGCATCGTCTTCGGTGGCGAGTCGACCGCCGCCCGTGCGGGCGCTCTGGGCAGCGACTATCGCAAGCTGGGCCGCTGCCGAACGCTCGAGGAACGCGTCGCCGAGATCGACGCGGTGACGATGGACGCGTTGCGTGCCCACTTGGCCTCGTTTGATCGCGGCAACGCGACCGTGCTCACGCTGGGCCCTTCCCTCACCGGCGCTGGCAAGGAGGCCTGAGACCATGCACGCCCTCACCCTGCGCCGGCTCTTCGAGCAGACGCTGGTCGTGCTGCTCATTGCTTTCCTTGCCCTCTCGCTGATCTACCCCATCATCCTGACCATCCGTGGCGGCTTCGCGGCAGATCCGGCCGCCGATACGGGCTTCTTCACCGCCGACTGGACCCTCACACACGT
>JBITAB010000295.1:4593-6584 GCA_044439825.1 Phycisphaerales bacterium JB064
TGGGACGTCATGGGCAACGCCAAGGCCCTGGGCGTCATCATCGTGCAGGCGCTGCACCTCTACCCGATCCTCTACCTCAATGCCACGGCCGCCCTGGCCAACCTCGACCCGGCCATGAACGAGGCCGCCGAGAACCTGGGCGCCGGCCCCTGGCGTCGCTTCACGCGCATCACGCTGCCGCTCATCCGCCCCGGCCTGTTTGCCGGCGGCACCATCGTCTTCATCTGGGCGTTCACCGAGCTCGGCACGCCGCTGATGTTCGACTACGACCGCGTGACCGCCGTCCAGATCTTCTACGGCCTCAGCGAGGTCGAGGGCTCGGCCCGGCCCTACGCGCTCACGTTCGTGCTGCTGGCCGCCTCGCTGGCCGCGTACGCCGCCGGCAAGCTCGCCTTCGGCCGCCGGGGCTACGCCATGAGCACGCGGGCCACCCGTGCGGGCAGCGAGACGCCCCTCAAGGGCGTGAAGGGCTACCTCGCGTCGCTGTTGTTCCTCGTGGTCACGCTGCTGGCCGTCGCGCCGCACATCGGCGTGGTGCTCATGAGCTTCAGCGACGTGGGCCAGTGGTACCAGAGCGTCCTGCCCAAGAGCCTCACGATGGCCCACTTCGGCGTTGCTCTTGGCAGCGACGTGGCCTTTCGATCTATCGCCAACAGCCTGGTCTACTCGCTGCTGGCCGTCGTGCTGAACGTCTCGATCGGTGTCACCGTGGGCTATCTGATCGCCCGGAGCAAGGCCGTCGGGCGAAGCGTGCTCGACACGCTGTGCATGCTGCCGCTGGCGGTGCCGGGGCTGGTGATGGCCTTCGGCTTCGTGGCCGTGAGCCTCGCGTGGCCCTTCCGCGGCACGCTCGACCTGGGCTTCACGGAGATCGGGGCGCCCCTCGACGGCGTCGTGTCGGTGGTGGGGGTGACGCCCAACCCCATCCCCCTGCTGGTGCTGGCCTATGCCGTCAGGCGGTTGCCGTACATCGTGCGGTCGGTCGTTGCGGGCCTTGAGCAGACCAGCGGCGAGATGGAAGAGGCGGCGCTCAACCTCGGCGCGTCGCGCATGCGGGCCATCCGCAGCGTGGTGCTGCCGCTCATCCTGGCCAACATCATCGCAGGCGCACTGCTGGTGTTCGCCTTCTCGATGCTTGAGGTCTCTGACAGCCTGCTGCTGGCCCAGAAGCAGGAAGACTGGCCGATCACCCGGGCCATCTATGCCTTCAGCCACCGCCAGGGGGATGGCCCATACATTGCCAGCGCCATGGGCGTCTGGGGCATGGCCCTTCTCACCGTCACCCTGGTGGGCGCGAGCGTGCTGCTGGGCAAGAAGATGGGCGCGATCTTCAGGGTTTAAGCAATTCTGAATAAGTTAGCTGAAACAAACCTGCGTGATTTCCGAGTACTATCGCACCACCCAATGGACACGTGCGTGAGGAAAGGAAAGCGAGCCATGCGAACGAACACCAAGCGAACCGCTCTCTTGCTGGGCCTGGCCGGTGCCGCCCTGCTTACCCAGGGCTGCGTCTTCTCGATCGGCGGCGGCAAGAAGGAATACATCGTCGAGGACAGGACGCGGCTGACCTCCGATCAGAGGGATGACGCCCTGACCGTCCGCTCGAAGGCCGACGTGCCGAGCTTCAGCCAGGCCGAGAACAGCCGGCTCGGCAAGCTCGGGCCCGATACGACCATCGAGGAGTTCCGCAAGATCTTCCCCGAAGCCGTCTTCCGCGGCAGCCGGTCGAAGGGCGACGTCACCATCTACGAGGTGCGTGACCGCCGCGTCTACCGCTACGAGGGTTCCAGCTACGGCTTGGTCCACGACGAGCCCGTGTTCTTTCGTTTCATCGAGGGCACGCTTGAGGGCTGGCACCAATTCGTTGGGAACAGCTATCCCTCTTCCTGGCTGGACATCGACCAGATCGAAGGGAACCCGAGCGAGGGCTGATCGCCAGCGTCAGTCGGCCATCACGCAGCGGCCCTGCGCCCACTCGCGCAGCTCGGCGA
>JBITAB010000296.1:0-3704 GCA_044439825.1 Phycisphaerales bacterium JB064
GACAACGAGCTCGCGCCCGCCATCTCCGCAGATGGTCAGCGCCTCTACTTCGCCAGCGACCGCGCCGGCGGGCATGGCGGGCTCGATATCTGGCTCTCCCTCCGCGATGGCGAAACCTGGGGCGAGCCGGCGCCGCTCGCTCTCAACACCCGCGACGACGAGACCGACCCGCACCCGATCATCATCGACGGTGTGGAGTCGATCCTGTTCTCGTCCGATCGCCCGACCGAAGCCGGTGCACCATCGTTCGACCTGTACCTCTCCAGCCTCGATTCGGCATCACCACGCCACCTGCACGAGCTCTCGAGCGCCGCAGACGACATCGGCCCCGCCGTCACGCCCACCGGAGACTTCATCTACTTCGCCTCCGATCGCGACGAGGGCGCCGGCGGCTACGACCTCTACCGCGCCCGCCTGCGCCGAGACCTCGACGGCACACTCGCCTTCGATCCACCACGCACGCTCGGCCCGTCCATCAATACCACCGGCGACGAGCTCGACCCATCGCTGAGCCTCGAGGGCTTCGCTATCCAGTTCTCGATGGCAGATCGCGAGTCGCACGCGCTCATGCGCGCCGTCTCGCGCGAGGTCTACCTCGCCCGCAGCACCACGCGCGGCGACCTGCTCTCGCTCCTGCCGTGGATCCTCCTGGCACTCGCCCTGGTCATGCTCCTCGCCCTGCTGCACCGCACGGTGCGCAACGAGGCGTGGCGGGCACGCATCGCCACGCTGGGGCTCATGGCCAAGTGCGCCCTGGCCAGCCTCATCGTGCACGCGGGCATCATGGCCCTGCTCGCCGCGATGCACGTCACCCCCACCGTCGGTGAACCCAACGGCACGCAGGGCGTGCAGGTCGCCCTCTCCTCCTCGGCCGTCCGCTCAAGCATCGCAACGCAGATGCGCGGCGATTCGTCCCCCGCCACGCTCGAGCAAGCCGCCGCCGCGCCTACTCCTCTGCCCAGCGTCTCCAGCAGCGCGAGCCCGTCGGCCGTCACCTTCCAACCACAACAAACCTCGGCCCCCAGCGGCACCCCGCTCACGCCCGCGACCACCAGCCGCGACAGCACGACCGCCGCCGCGCCCCGATTCGAAGCAACGGGCGACGTGCAACTCCCCGAAGCCGGCGCCACCTCCCCATCGCTGACACTACCAGCAGTCGCCGCCGCCGAAGCGCCAGCTCAAGCCGAAACAGGCATCGATTCGCCTTCGTTCGCGGACGCGGGCACACCGACCACTCAGCCCGCGTTCGACACAGCCACGGGCGCAGCCGCGACCACGACTCTTCTCGACGCCGCCGCAACATCCATCAGCGATACCTCGACCTTCACCCCCGGCACATCCGTCGCCGACGCCGCACCCATCGCCGCAAGCGATTCGCCATCGAGCGACGCGGCGCAGATCAGCATCCCCGACGCTCCACTCGGCGCCCCCACGCTCGCCATGCCATCAGCCGCGGGCGAGATCGACACGCCCGATGAGGCAAAAGCCGACGGCCCAAGACTCGCCGACGCGGACTCGGCATTGCCAAGCCTTTCCGGCAACACCACGATCGACACGATCACCCTCGACACCGCCGACACCATCGTGCAGGCAGGCGAGTCAACGCCCACTTCAACGACGCGCGACGCCGCACCCACGCCCGTTTCGCTCGATACCACACCATCGCTCGAGCTCCCCACGCTCGCACTGGCCACCCCTCAGCTCGCGCTGCCCGAGGCGGCTCTGCACCGCTTCGAGCTCTTGGGCATCGTCATCGACGACGACACCGGAGCGCCCATCGCCGGCGCCCAGGTCCGCCTCGACCTCGAAGGCGCCGACGACCTGACCGATCGCACGGCAGACGACGGCACCTTCGTGCTCGGCTTCGACCAGATCCCCGACAACGCTGCGCTCACCGCCGCCCACGAGGGCTACACGCCCGGCGCGATCAACATCGCCCAGCGAGACCTCGACATCGGCCGCCGCGTCGTCGTACGCCTCTCGCCCATCGATCCGCACGTCATCGTCATGGAGCCCGAGCCCGAGGTGCACCACCTGGGCAACGACGAGTTCTCCGGCCGCATCAACAGCCAGTTCCAGCGGCGCAGCGAGGGGCTCGTCCTCCAGATCCCATTCGAGATGACGCGTGAGCACTCCGTCCTGCCCCTGCGCGGCGCCGAGCTGCGCGTGTTCGTCAAGGGAACGCAGGCCCCAAACCCCGTGCGCGTCAACGGCCGACAGATCGCAACGCTCGCGCAATCACCCAACGACGGCAGCTTCGGTGAGCAGGTCATCACCATCCCCTCGGGCGTGCTCCGCATGGGTCGAAATATCCTCGAGCTCGAATCCATCGCTCGGCCTGGCAGCGACAAGGACGACTACGAGTTCGTCAATCCCCGCGTCGTGCTGCTCGTCCGCGAGGATGACCCCATGATCGACGTGATCGACTAGTCGACTTCCCGCGCGACAATTGAACGATTCTTCACAATCACGACGCATGCTCGCCGCGCAGTGATCGCACGTCTACCGTCGGGCTGCCGCCCCCTCACGTGCCGGCTGAAGCGATCTTCACATGCTCGAAACGCACTACCCCACACTCGTCGCCGTCGTTGCCCTCGCCCTGTGCTGGACGCTCGAAGCCGTGCTGCCCGCCGTTCCCGCATCGGGCCGCCGCGGCATCGCGCGCGTGCAGCACATCATGCTTGGCCTGCTCAACGCGCTGCCCGCCATCGTGCTCGCCGCCATGCTCGGCATCGCCGACGCCTCGGCCTCCGCGAGCGGCTTCGGCCTGCTACGCGTTCTCGAGCTGCCGCTCTGGGCCCACGCCATCATCGCCTTCCTGCTGCTCGACGCGATCCAATACCTCTGCCACGTGCTGATGCACAAGGCGCCCATGCTCTGGCGACTGCACGCCGTGCACCACCACGCCGAAGAGCTCGAGGCCACCACCGCGTTCCGCTTCCACACCTTCGAGGTCATGATCCACGGCCTGCTCACGCTCTGCGCCGTCCTGCTCTTGGGCGTGCATGTGCACGACGTTGCTATCTACAACGCCGTGCTGCTCCCGGTCTCGATGTTCCACCACTCCAACACGCGATTGCATCCGAAGCTCGAGGCGGTGCTTCGGTGGATCACCGTCACCCCGCGCATGCACCGCGTGCACCACTCGCGCTGGCAACCCGAGACCGACAGCAACTATGCCGCCGTCCTCAGCATCTGGGACCGCCTCTTCGGCACCCTCACGCCCGATCGCGGGCCCGAGGCCATCAACGTGGGCCTCGACGGATTCAGCCCAAGCAGCACGCGCACCTTCAAGGGCCTCTTGCAATCACCCTTCGGCGACGAGCGTGCGGAACTCGGCAAGCCCAAACTCCCGCAAGATCAGGCTCGACCCGCACAGCCCAAGCCCAAGTCCGCATCGGCGCGCGCAAAGCCGGCACATCGCCCCGCGACGGCCTGATAACCAGCCGACACCGAGCGCGCGCCGCCCATACCATGGTCCCTCGACAGGAGGATTCGACCATGACGTGCCTGCCCATCGCCAACCACTCACTCAGCCGCGTGCTCTACCAATCGCTCTGCATGGTGCTCGCGTTGTGCTTCACCGCCAGCCTTGCGCCGGCTGCAAGCATGCACGCCGACGACGTCGATCGCGCCAACAGCCTCCTGCAACGCGCCGAGGTTAACCTTGAGTCCGTCGCTTCGAGCGTCAAGGGACGCACCTC
>JBITAB010000296.1:3804-6572 GCA_044439825.1 Phycisphaerales bacterium JB064
CAGCAGCAGGAACTGCTCAGCAACGCTAATTTCCACATCCGCGAGGTCGAGGGCAACGCCACCCTGCTCACCGAGCGCACCGAGCAGCTCAAGACGGTCGAAGACCAGCTCTCCATCAACTTCCGCGACGTCAACGCCCTGCGCGAGGTCGTGGCCAACGCCCAGCGCAAGTCGGGCTTCGCCAAGGACGCGCTCGACCAGCTCCCCGCTGATGGCAAGGGCGTGCCCGACGCCCGCCAGCGGCTCGTGAACGCCGACGCCAAGGTCGTTGTCGCCGAGGACTACCTCCGCCCGCTCGACGCCCAACTCGACAAGCTCATCGACCCTGCGAATTACCCCGAGTTTGATGCCGACCTCAAGCGGCTGCGCGAGCTCTCGGTCATGTTCAACCGGCCCGAGATGCTCCAGACCGCGCGCCCCCTCGCCGCCGAGACGATCGCCCAGGCCCAGCCCGCCTACGACGAGTGCATCCGCCTCGCCCGCAAGTACGCGCGCCTCATCCAGCAACGCACCGCACAAGGCGAATCCATCGAGGGCGCTGGCAACGGCTTCCTCCAGAACCACGCCGAGTTCATGGCCGAAGCCGAGAAGCACAAGGCCGCCCTGCCCGGCGAGATCCGCGAAGACCTCGCGACCGCCACGCGCTACGCCGAGGAGGCCGTCGCCGCGCAGAAGCCGATGTGGTTCACCGGCGGCATCCCGCAGGTCATGGGCTTCGCCGACGAGAAGATCGTGCTGCTTGCCGCCCTCGACGCCCGGGCCGGCGCGACCATGCGTGAGCAGTACGAGGCCACCCAGGCCAGCCTCAAGAAGCAGGCCGACCAGCTTCGCGACCTGATCATCCGCGAGAACACGATGCCGGCCGACAACTTCCAGGGCGCCGATCGCGAAAAGGCCATCGAGACCGCCATCAGCGGCTGGAAGGTGCAGCAGGAAGACTTCACCCTGCTCAAGGTCCGCATCCCCGCCGAGGCCTGGAAGCGCGAGACCAAGTGGACCTACAGCAACGGCACCTGGTACTTCTCCGACCGCTCACGCCTGCAAGTCCGCCTGCTCGTGGCCGATACGGAGAACCCAGAACTCGCCATCGACCGCCCCATCAACGTCTGGAAGGACCACCAGGCCGGCGACACCATGATCGGTGTCCCCCTCTGGGGCATCGACGACGAATTGCAGCCCAGCAGCTACATGCTGAGGTCGAAGATCAAGGAGTGATCCTGCGATCGCGCGCAGCCAGAGCCGCCCAGCGCAACGGCACGGGCATGCCTCGGGCTGTGGCGTGGCTGCTGCTCAAGTGGGTGGGTCTGGCAGCGTATTGGACGATCGAGATTCTGGTCCTCGTTCTGGCTGTCCCAGTGATGATCGCGCTCTATCCGCTCTTCCTGCTGTCCGAACAATTGAAGATTCGCAAGAGGATCTACGAAGGGCTCGAAGTCACCCATTGGCCTGCAAGAGACGCTCGTGAAGACTACAAGGTCGCCGACACCTCGCGCCTTGAGGAGGGGCTCGTCGGTGTGCACACACGCAGTTTCGGCTGTCTGTACAACATCGAGATCCCCGCATTCTCTGATCAGATCGAGTTCATCACGATCAAGCAGTTCTGGCTGGGACCTCAAGACCTGCTCATAAACTCACGCTGAAGTCAGCCAGCCCCTGGAACAGCGCCAGCGTTCTGGGGCCAAGAAAAAAGCCCCGCAAGCGAGCACTTGCGGGGCTTCCATTCCAATCGGGGTGAGAGGATTCGAACCTCCGACCTTCTCGTCCCGAACGAGACGCGCTACCAAGCTGCGCTACACCCCGGAAGGCCGACATCCTACGCCGCCACGCCACGCCGGGCGAATCGGCCGGGCAGGCTCACCGCTGGAACTTGGGCTCCACCAGGTACACGTTGTCCTCGGTCGTCGAGGGGTCGCCGTCAGGGCCCGCCGAGTAGAAGTAGGGCTGGCCGGTGGTCAGCCCGCCGTCGGCGTCCATCATGCCGGGCTCGCGGCGGAACTCACTCGGGTAGTACGTGCCCGCTTTGGGGGCTCCGATGATGTCCTCCACATCTTCGGCGTCTCGCACGCCGTGGAAGGCGGGGTGCACGAAGCGGATGGGGTTGCCCCAGGCATCGAACACGGTCGGGAGCAACGCCTCGCTCTGCCCAGGCATGGGATCCAGCGACGCGGCATCGGTGTAGGCGAACTCGCGGTACAGCTTGGCGTCCAGGTTTGTCAGAAGCTCGTCGACATCGGAAACCCGCCTGGCCTCGGCCAGGAACAGCCCAACGCTGTTGATGGGCCCACCGTCGCCATCGACGCCGTCCGCCAGCGGCATGTAGACGATCGTGCCGGTCGGGTTGCCCTCGTCCTGTCGAGGATCGAGGATGGCCGCCGGCGGCATGCTGTCGGTCGTCTGGCGATAGCTGTTGAGCACGTTGTCCAGGGCCTTGAGCACGTCGCGCGTCTGGCTGGTCTTGCCGCCCCCGATCACGCGGGCGCCCACCGTCAGCCCGATGCCGATGAGCACCGAGATGATCAGGATCACCACCAACAACTCGATGAGCGTAAAGCCCCGCCGTGCCTGCCCCATACGCCTCTCCATCACCATGGCTCGTCCCTTCCCGCTCTTGGAAATCACATCTCGCCGCCGAAGCCCGCAGGCCCATCACCCGCCCCTCGGCAGCCATCCATCGTACAGCCACCGGACGCTCCGGTGGCTCCTTGGGGGAGGGAGCTGTTGCACAACCCATCCGCAGCCCATGCCGCTCGGGTTCGATTTTCCAAACA
>JBITAB010000297.1:0-6556 GCA_044439825.1 Phycisphaerales bacterium JB064
TCCAGATGGGGATGAGCGGCAAGGCTCTATGGCGCTCAATCTGGGTCCGGTCTATGTCGGGCGTGATCGATCCATAGAAGCGGGTGACGCCCCAGTCCACTTCTTCGATGAGTATCCCGCCGCGCAACGCCTCGCCCGGATAGGCGAGTTCGCTCTCGCGAAACCCCCACGACACCCGAAGGCATCGCTTCGGCCAGCCATACTCGCGCTCCACAGCCTCTGGCCAGCTCATATCTTCAGGCGGTGGGCTCCCGAGTGCCAAACTCCAGCGAGGCAGATCGCCCTCGAACGGTGGCGCTCCGGCCCACCGTGGTTTGCCCCACCAGATCCGCCGGTCCGTTGCGCCCGTGGTTCGGATCTCGGAAACGCCGAACGTGCCGCTCGCCGGCACCGGGTGGACGCCCACGATGCCGCCCGCCTCGCTCTCTCGCTCAACCCAGTCGTTGCCGGCCCATCCCATGCCCGAAAGTGACGCTCGCAACCACGCCAGCGACACGCTCACCGCCAGCCCGCCCGCAAGGGCCAGGCACACGACGATCAACGCTCTCCGACCTAGCAAGCGCGGCACCATACCCCCGGGTCTGCTATAACTTGGCGATCCGCAGACTCTTGTACACTATTCGGCCAGGGGACGAGCATGTTCGAGCGGTCGTACGCGTCTGTCCTTTCATTGTCGGCGATCGTGTTCGCGTGCGGGCTCGCCGCGTGCCACGGGCCTCCCAGGGCCGACCTTGCCGCCATCTATGACACGCCTGCCCAGCAGATCGGCGATGAGCGCACGCCCGTCGTCGTGATCCCGGGCATCCTGGGCTCGCGGATCGAGAACCGCAAGACAAGGCAGAAGATCTGGGGCTCGTTTACCTATGGCGCCGCCGATGCGGACACGCCCAGCGGTGCGCGAGAGATGGCCCTGCCCATGGCCATGGGCACGCCGCTGAGCGAGTTGCGCGACGACGGCTACAGCCCTGGCGTGCTCGACGTGGTGGTCGCCGACATCACGCCCTTCCGCCGCATCCGCATCGGGGCCTACGTCGACATCCTCATGACCTTGGCAGTGGGGGACTATCGCGACGAGGAGCTTGGCCTCAGCGGCGCGGTCGATTACGGCGGGCTGCACTACACATGCTTCCAGTACGGCTACGACTGGCGACGCGACATCACCGAGAATGCCGTCGCGTTGCACGAGCGCATCCTCGATGCGCAGTACCAGGTGCGTCAGGGTCGAGGCCTTGCCGACGACGCTCCGGTGCGTGTCGACGTCGTGGCCCATTCGATGGGCGGGCTGGTGCTGCGGTACTACCTGCGTTATGGTCCGGCGCCGATGCCGGACGACGGCTCGCTGCCCGAGCTTACATGGGCCGGCGCGGCCAACGTGCGCAAGGCCATCCTCGTCGGCACGCCAAGCGCGGGCTCGGCGAAGGCCGTCGAGCAGCTTGTGGAAGGGCTGAACCTCAACCCGCTCTTCCCGAACTATCGCCCGGCCATTCTCGGCACCATGCCGGCGATCTACCAGCTGATGCCGCGCGTGAGGCACGGGGCCGTGGTCGATGCCGACACAGGCGAGCCCGTCGATTTCTACGACGCGAAAGTCTGGGAGCGATACGGCTGGGGCCTGGCCAGCGATCGCAGCGACAAGGTGCTCACGTGGTTATTACCCGATGTCGAGAACGCCGAGGACCGCCACGCCATCGCGATGGACCACCTTGCCAAGTGCCTCGCGCGTGCCGACCAGCTGCAGCGTGCGCTCGATGTGCCCGCGAGCCCGCCGGAAGGCACGGAGATCAGCATCTTCGTGGGTGATGCCCAGCCGACCAACGCCGTGCTCGCGGTCGATGGCGACGGCGATCTCACGGTGCTCGAGAAGCACCCCGGCGACGGCACCGTCACACGCTCGAGCGCGTTGATGGACGAGCGGCTGGGCAGTGGCTATTCGGTCGGGCTCGACTCGCCGGTCGCCTGGAGCCGTGTGCAGTTCATCGGAGCCGAGCACCTCGACCTGACGCGCTCGCCCGACTTCGTGAACAACATGCTCTATCTGCTGCTCGAAGAACCCAACGAATAGGAACCGCGGCCGCCCTTGGAGGGGTGGGCGACCGCGGCCGGTGAACGGACCAAGGCTTGAGGTTCTCTATCAGCGGCGGCGGCGGGCAAGCAGGCCGAGCCCGCCGAGCAGACCGACGCTGGCAACGCCGGGCGCGGGCACGATCGTGATGCGGCCCAGCAGTTCGCCCTCGGCAAGGGTTTCGGTGATGGTCACGCCGGTGGGCGTGCGCTGCCCGAGAATGCTCGCAAGATAATCGTCGGCGCCCGGGCGAGAGAAGAAGAGCGCGATGTCCTCGAACTCGTCGGTGCCGGCCATCGCGTCGCTGCCATCGATGAAGGCCGCGCCGTCGAGGATGTCGTTCACCTCGGTGCCCGCGTCCCACACGTCGCGACCGTAGATGTCGATGGTGATGGGGCCCAGGAAGTTGCCACCGGCGTCGAAGAGCTCAAGGGCGTTGTCGTTGCCGAAGAAGAGGTCGTTGCTGGGCACGACCATCGACGCGTAGGTGAGGAAGCGGTTCTGCGTGGCGTCGCCCACGTCGTAGACCATCGAGGCCGACTCGCCGGGCTCGAAGGGCGGAGCGCCAATGCCGCTGGCGAGCACCGCGCCCACGCCGCCGGGCTGCTCCATGGCGAAGCGCGCACCGAGCGCGCTCGCGTCGGCGAGCTCGGCGATCTGCTGGATGCCATCGAGGTCGCGGGCCTGCGTGCCGGCGTCGAAGGCGTTGAAGGAACCATCATGGAAGCCAAGCCACACGGGCGAGAAGCTGAACCCGCCGCTGGGGGCCAGGTTCTCGACACGCACCTGGATCGTCTGCGCGATCGCGGGGGCGGCCGTCATCGCGGCCAGACCAAGAATCAATACTGCGTTTCGTGACATCTGCATCATCTCCTACGCTGGGTCTCTCTCCAGAGCCTCACAGGGCGGCAGTGTGGCCGCCACGACCCATGGGTCGCGACAGCCCGCCGCGCCTTGCGCGCCAGCGAAGGAAAACTTTGGATCGTGCTCAATTGCCCGCGTCGCGATCGCGCAGACGCTGGGCCATCCGCTCGCCCATGCCCTCGGGCATCGGCGCGGGGTCGGCCGCCTTGTCGAAGTCGCCCAGCGCGTCGCCGATCTGCTGCATCGTCTTGCGGGCCGCCCGGCACGAGCCGCACAGGGCGCTGTGCATGCGCTCGCCGGCCTTCTGGGCCCGGGTCGTGGCCGGATCACTGATATTGGCGCGGATGCGGTCGGCCTCCTCGCACTTGAGGGTGACCACATACCACACGGTCTTGAGCCACAGCGTGGGGCGCATCAGTGGTGCCCCCCCTCGTTGTGGCCGTGATCGTGACCATGGTCATGATCCTCGCCGCCAAGCTCACGCCGCAGCCGGGCCTTGGCCCGATGCACGAGAGTCCAGACTTGCGAGGCGCTCACGCCCAAGGCTTCCCCCAGTTCGGCGGTGCTCAATCCATCCACTTCCCGCAGCACCAGAACGGCGCGCATCGGCTCGGGCAGACGCTCCACCGCCGCGGCTACCTGCCGGGCGAACTCGGCCCGCTCCATCGACCCCAGAGGCGAGGTCTTCGGGCTTTGGTCGCTCGCGGCGGCCAATCCTTGCTGCCGTTCGCGCCAAGATCCGCCCGAAAAATCCTCAATCTGGCCCGAAACCTGGGCCGCGAGGTCCACGGCGTGCTCCTTGCGGCGATATCGGGCCCGAAGCGCATCGAGCACCTTGTGCTTCAGGATGCCCATGAGCCACGTCCGCTCGGCCGAATCGCCGGCAAATGGTCGGGAGGCGCCCAGGGCGGCGGCCAGGCACTCCTGCACCGCGTCCTCGGCGTCGGTGGGCGAGCCCAGGCGTCGCAGGGCATAGGCATAGAGCGCATCGCCGTGCGTCTGCACCCACAGCGTGGGATCGACCTCGACGCTCGTCTGCCTGCTCTGGCTGGTCTTCATAGCCGCTCGATGGGTGTTGAGCATCGCGATCCAGGGGTGCGAAGGGGATTCGGGCTCGTGGGGGCGGGTTGCCGGCCAACCCCCCTGAGCGGGATTTCATTCGTTCCATTATGGGGGTGCCCCTGCGCGGGCACTGGCTGGGAACGTCCACGCTTACACTCGCCCGATGCCGCATTCTTCGATTCGCGTCGTTGTCGTGCTGGTCGCCATGTTCCTTGGTTGGGGCGCCCATGCCCAGGAGCAGCCGGCCGAACCTACCCAGACCCGCGAGCAGCCCGCCGCGACGCCCGAGGCCTCCCAGGCCGCCCCGCAGGCGGCCGTCGACGCTCCGACGATCACCCAGGTGCAGGAGCGGATCGCCGAGGTCGAGGCCAACGCGAGCCTGAGCGACGACCAGAAGCAGGCGCTGCTCACGCCGCTGAAGGCTGCCCTGGCGACTCTCCAGCAACGCAATACCGCCCAGACCCAGCGGCAGGAATTCGTGGACCTCACCACGGCCGCGCCCGCCACGCTGCAGCAACTCAAGACCGATCTCGATCAGCCGATCGTTCCCGTGAAGCTCGATGATTTTGAGCAGCGTCCGGCCGACCAGGCATTGGAGGCCATCCGCGCCCTGCTCGCCGAGGCCCAGGCGCGACAGACGAACGCCCGCACCGAACTTGATAACCTTCAGAAGGAAGCCGCCACGCGCGAAGTGACCCTGGCCGAGGCGCCAACCCAACTCGTACAACTGCAGGAACAACTTGCAGACCTCACAAACGAGCTTGCGGCCCTGCCGGCCGATCCTGGTGATCCCGCCGCCGTCGCGCGGCGATGGCAGAAGCAGGCCGAGGCCGCCGAGCTTGCCGCGCGTATTGCCCGGCTGGAGGCCGAGGTCGCCAGCTATACCGCCCGCCGAGAGGTCTTGCCGCTCCGCCAGAGCCTGGCCCAACGCAAGGTCGACACCGCGACCCGCCTCATCGAGCGTCTCCGTACTGCCGAGACCGAGGCGGCGAGTCGCAAGGCCCGTCAGGACCAGCAACAGGCCCAGCAACAGGCCAGCCAGGTATCTGACTCATGGCTGCAAGACATCGCGAAGGAAACCATCGAACTGACCGAGCGCCGCCTCGGCCCAGAAGGCACGCTTGAGCGTAATGAGTCGATAACGACCCAGAACACACGCGCCCAGGAGCAACTTGCAGCCCTCAACCAGCGAGCGACGAACACCGCCGCGCGCGTGCGAGCCGCGGGGCTGACCGAGATCGTGGGACGCTCGCTGAGGCAGGCACTCCGCGATTTGCCGGAGGTCGATCCTGAGGCCAGCGATCGCCTGGAGGCCAACATCGACCAGGCCCAGCTCGACCTGATCGACATCGAAGACAAGCTCTCGAGCTTCGGCGATCTGCAGGTCGCCATCGCACGAACACGTGATCGGCTCGCCGGCCCCGATGATGAACTTCCTGTCGAGGTCGAGCGACAGATCACAAGCGTCCTGACGAGCTATGTAGAGACGCTTCGTGCGCTCGAACAAGATTACCGTGACTACAGCGAAGAAGCATTCAGGCTCGACACGACCCAGAAGGCCATCGCCGAGACCAGCAAGGCCTTCCGCGCCTTCATCGAAGAACGCATCCTCTGGACCCGCAGCGTCCAGGGCTCGGCGATCCCCAAGCCCGACGACGTCACCGATGGCGTCGTCTGGCTGCTCGGCGGCAAGCCGGCGACCGCCGATGTCGGCGAAGAGCCTATTGGCTCCCAGTGGATCAAGGCCCTGGGCAACCTCTGGCCGCCGCCGCTGCTCATGGTGCCGACCATCATCGCCCTCATCGCGTCGCTGTGGGCCAGGGGCCGTGCGCGCAAGGGCCTGAAGAACACGGCCGGCAAGGTGCGCAAGTTCAGCACCGACAGCATGGGCCTCACGCTGCGGGCCATCCCGCTCACCATCCTCATGAGCCTGCCGCTGCCCATCGCCCTCATGCTGGCGAGCATCGTGCTGCGGGGCGCCAACGTCGAGGTCGCCCGCGCCGTGGGCACCGCGCTGTATGAGGCCGGCATCCTCGCGTTCGTGCTCGAGTTCGCACGACACGCCTGCCGCACCGATGGCCTGGTCGAAGCCCACTTCCGATGGCGCAAGGACGGGCTTGTCCACTTCCGCCGCCTCGTCTTCCTGCTCGAGGCCTCGATCATCCCCGTGGCCGTTCTCGCCCGCGCGTACACCCACCAGTCCGATCCCATCCTTACCGACGCGGTCGGGCGTCTGCTCTTCATCCTTGCCCAGCTCATCCTGGTCGCCTTCACCGCCTGGGCCTTCGCGCCGTGGCTGCCGTTCGTAAAGAACTATCGCGTCAAGCACATGTCCGGGGTGATCCACCAGGCCCGCTGGGTGTGGTACCCGCTCATGGTCGCGTCGCCGCTCACGCTCGCGGTGCTGGCGGGCCTTGGCTATTACTACACCGCCCAGCAGCTCGACCAGCGCCTGCACCTAACCGGTTGGCTGATCGTGGCGGCCACCATCGCGTACAACCTCGTGCTCCGCTGGCTGTTCATCGAGCGGCGCCGCCTGCTCGTCAAGCGCGCCCAGCAGCGACGCGA
>JBITAB010000298.1:0-6498 GCA_044439825.1 Phycisphaerales bacterium JB064
TCGGGCCGTTGAGGGTGGAATCGGTTCCTAGAAAAGCCATGTCATTAACGGGCCCGTACCAAAACCGACACAGGTAGGTGGGGTGAATAACCTCAGGCGCTCGAGAGAACGGTTGTGAAGGAACTCGGCAAAATTACCCCGTACGTTCGCAAGAAGGGGGCCCTACCCGTAAGGGAGGGCGCAGAGAAAAGGCCCTAGCGACTGTTTACCAAAAACACAGCTCTGTGCAAACTCGCAAGAGGAAGTATACAGAGTGACACTTGCCCAATGCCGGAATGTCACGGAACCGGGTTAGCTTTGCGAAGCTCGGAACCCAAGCACCGGTCAATGGCGGCCGTAACTATGACGGTCCTAAGGTAGCGAAGTTCCTTGTCGGGTAAGTTCCGACGCGCATGAATAGTGTAACGACTTGGGCACTGTCTCCACAACCGACTCGGTGAAATAGTAGTGGCGGTGAAGATGCCGCCTACCCGCGGCAAGACGGAAAGACCCCGTGGACCTTTACTGTAGGCTTTTATTGGTCACGAGCGATCGCTGCGTAGGATAGGTGGGAGGCTTTGAAGCCGGCGTTTTGGCGCTGGTGGAGCCATTGGTGAAATACCACCCTTCGTTTGTTTGTGGCCTAACCCCGATTCCCATGAACCTGGGCGGGGGACAGTGAGTGCTTGTCAGTTTGACTGGGGCGGTCTCCTCCTAAAGAGTAACGGAGGAGCGCATAAGGTTGGCTCAGCGCGGATGGAAACCGCGCATCGAGTGTAAAGGCACAAGCCAGCTTTACTGCGAGGCCGACGGGCCGAGCAGTTACGAAAGTAGGCCTTAGTGATCCTGCGGTCCCGTGTGGAAGGGCCGTAGCTCATCGGATAAAAGGTACCCCGGGGATAACAGGCTGATCGCTCCCGAGCGTCCATAGCGGCGGAGCGGTTTGGCACCTCGATGTCGGCTCATCGCATCCTGGGGCTGAAGGCGGTCCCAAGGGTTAGGCTGTTCGCCTATTAAAGCGGTACGCGAGCTGGGTTCAGACCGGCGTGAGCCAGGTCGGTCCCTATCTGTCGTGGGCGTTCCAAGTTTGAGAGGAGTCATCCTTAGTACGAGAGGATTGGGATGGACACACCCCTGGTGATCCAGTTGGCCCGCTCGGGCCATCGCTGGGTAGCTACGTGTGGCAGGGATAACCGCTGAAAGCATCTAAGCGGGAAGCCCCCCTCAAGATGAGACTTGGTCGCTTTAGCGTGAGACCCCTCGTAGACGACGAGGTTGATAGGCCACAGGTGTAAGGGTCGAAATACCCTCAGCTGAGTGGTACTAACGGTCGAAAGCTTGATCGCACCAACCCATTGCCGAGACACCAGTCTCGGCTCAGCACTCGCTCGATTCGTACGAGTGCATCATAGAAGAGAAGACTTGTTATTCAGCAGAATACGGTCTTCCGTCAGCCACCTGCGTCCTTGTGACTCTGGTGGCGCCAGTAGACGTTTTGATCCGGCCGGATCTTTCCGGGGCATACCGCCTCGGTAAGACTTTGTGCCGGATGGCTGGAAGGCCATCCGTGCATTTTCGGCGACCATAGGTCAGGGGAGACACCTGTTCCCATCCCGAACACAGCAGTTAAGCCCTGGCCGCCGATGATACTGCCCTGCGGGAAAGTAGGTCATCGCCGTACTTGAGCCCCCAACGGTAACACGTTGGGGGCTCTTTTCATTGGTCCATCGATTTTGTGGCATCGGCTCGATCAGAGTCGCGCCAGACGCCACGAAAGGCGAGCCATCCAGCTCTGTTGATTAGGATGACCCATGGCCGCCCTCGAGCGCATGCTGGACGCCAACGTGAACCGGGCCTGCGAGGGCCTGCGCACGCTCGAGGATCTGGCACGCTTCCTGCTCGACGATGGTGAACTGGCCAGGCGCGCCAAGGACGCCAGGCACGCCGTCCGAGCGGCCGCATCCTCGGCTGGGCCTCGCCGGCTGGTCGCCTGGCGGAACACCCCTGGCGATGTGGGCACCACGATCTCCACGATCCAGGAAGGCAGCCGGGCGAACGCGGGCGCCCTGGCGATCGCCGCGGGCAATCGTGCCGCCGAGGCGCTGCGGGCCTGCGAAGAGGTCGCCAAGGTGCTGGGGTTCGATTGCCTGGCTTTCGAGAGCGCCCGCTACGAGGCGTACGAGATCCAGCGGCGGCTGGTGAGCGCACTGGGCGGAGGCCCGAAGCCGCGCTGGTCGGTGTGCGTGTTGATCACCGCGGACTTGTGCCGCCAACCCTGGGAGCAGGTGGCGCTCGCGGCGTGCAAGGGGGGGGCTGGCTGCCTGCAATTGCGCGAGAAGGGCATCGATGATCGAGAATTGCTCGCCCGTGCCAGCCGCCTCGTCGAGATCGCTCGGCCGCACGGCGTCGCGGTTATCGTGAACGACCGGCCCGACATCGCCCTGCTCTCGGGTGCAGCGGGTGTGCATGTGGGCCAGGGCGACTTGTCGGTGGCCGACGTCCGGCGGCTCGCGGGCGATCGCCTGCTCGTCGGCGTGTCGTGCAGCACGCTGGAGATGGCCCAGCAGGCGGTGCGCGACGGGGCCGACTATCTCGGGCTGGGCCCGATGTTTGCCAGCGGCACGAAACCCAAGGACGCGCTCAGCGGTCCCGGGCTGATCGAGGCGGTGGCGGCCGACCCGGTGGCGTCGTCGATCGGGCATCTGGCGATCAGCGGCATCGACGCCACGAACCTGGGTGAGCTGACCGCCCGTGGCTGCATGGGTGTCGCGGTGTGTGGGGCCGTGTGCGGGGCGGAAGATCCCGAGGCGGCAACGCGCGAACTGGTCGAGCTGATGGGCGCCGCCCGGCCAGCCGCGACGATCTCGTAGGGCCCGCGGCTCTGGCTAGACTGGGCCATGGCGATCAGCTTCCAAGAACGCGTGCTCAGCAACGGCATCCGGCTCATCGGCGAGATCGATCCGCAGGCCCACAGCGCGGCGGCGGGCTTCTTCGTGCGCACCGGCGCGCGCGACGAGCCGGCCGAGGCGATGGGCGTGAGCCACTTCCTCGAGCACATGATGTTCAAGGGCACGAGCGATCTGTCGGCCGAGGCGCTGAACGCGGCGATGGACGACCTGGGCGCGAGCAACAACGCGTACACCTCCAGCGAGCTGACCTGCTTCTATGCCCACACGCTGCCCGAGGCACTGCCCGATGCGGCCAAGCTGCTGGGTCGCATGATGAGGCCGGCCCTTCGTGAAGCCGACTTCGAGACCGAGCGCGGCGTGATCCTCGAAGAGATCGCGATGTACGACGACAACCCCTTCTGGGTGCTGCTCGAGGCCGCCAGCGAGCGTCATTACAAGGGCCATCCGCTCGGCCATCGTGTCTTGGGTACCAAGGAGACCATCGCCGCGCTGCCCGTGGGCACGATGCGCGATTACTTCAACGGGCGATACACGGCCGAGGCGACGGTGGTCGCGCTCGCCGGGGCGCTCGACATGGACGAGGTTGCCGGCGTGCTCGAGTCGTTGCAAGAGCCTTGGACGCACGGCGACCCCCCGCCGCGCGGGACAGCGCCCGAGAGCGGCGGCGGCCGTTTCGAGCTGGCGCGCGAGAGTGTGTCGCGCGGCTATCTGCTGCAGATCTGGCCCGCTCCGGCGATGCAGGACGAGCTGCGCCACGCGGCGCGGCTGCTGAGCCAGGTGCTTGGCGCGTCGGGCAACAGCCGGCTGCACTGGGCGCTCGTCGAGCCGGGCCTGGCCGACGAGGCGGTGGCGGCGTACATGGGCCAGGACGGCGCGGGCGAGTTCGTGGTGTACGCCAGCGGCGACCCTGACAAGCTCGGGCAGATCGAAGAGGTGATCGCCGGCGAGCTCACGAAGGTGGTCGACGAGCTCGACGAGCAGGACCTGGAGCGTCTGCGCGCCAAGGCGGCGACGGGCGTCACCGTTGGCGGCGAGCGGCCGTCGGATCGCATGCAGCGACTGGGTGCGCGGTGGACGCTGCTTGGCGACTATCTGCCACTCGAGGACGAGCTCGCGCAGGTGCGCGCGGTGACGCTCGATGATCTGCGCGAAGTGGCTCGGCAATACCCGCTGTCGCCAACGACGACGGGCGTGCTCAAGCCCGCGTGATGTCTGTCTGATTCACGCGGCCTGATTCACGCGGCGCGCTTGTCGTTGCCGGGCTCGAACGTGCGCAGGGCGTTTCCGCCGGCTTTTTCGGCGGCGTCCATGGCGCGATAGGCAAGGGCGAGCAGCTGCCTGGGCTTGCTGAAGAGGCCGTAGGTGTTCGAAGAGCAACCGGTGATGCCCACGCTCGTGGTGCACCGGCTCTTGCTGGCAAACTCGCTCCGCCACGCCGTGATGGCGCTGGTCAGCTCGGACATCGGGACGTTGGAGAGCACGATGGCGGTCGCGTCGTCGAAGCGACCGAGCCGGGTGTTCTGCGCAACCTTGCACGTGTCCTCGAGGGATTCGAACAGGTCGATGGCCGCGACATCGCCAGCTTCGAGGCCCTCGTTCTCGATCAGCTTGGCAAAGCCATCGATGCGGATCACGGCCAGGCTCAGCGGCGCGTTGTCGGTTCGTCCTTGCTCGAAGGCGGTGTCGATGTGGCGCTCGAAGGCCAGGCGTGTCATGGCGCCGGTGATGGCGTCGATGAGGTCGCCGTCGCGAACGACGGTCGACATGGCGCCCCGGCTGAGGTGGTCCTGCTCGCTGGCGGGCTTGGCCTTGAGCTCCTCGGCCTTGCGCAGCAGCGCGGCGGCGTCGACGCTCTCGCCGGTGTCGAGCTCGAACAGCCGCGAGACTTCCTTGGCGGCCGTTGCGGTCTGCTTGAGGATCTCGTCGCACGCGGCCTTGTCGAGGCAGAAGAAGCGGCTGGCCTGGTCGTACAGCCGGTTCAGGCAGGCGGCCTTGTCCTCATAGGTGAGAGCCTGATGCACCGCGTTGCCCAGCGCCACGCATCGCACGACGTCCTTCAGCTCGTTGGGCGCGGCGGTGGGTCGCTCGTGGAAACGGATGGGCACGCTGAGCTCATCGGGGAGCTGCCACTTGCGGGCGAGCAGGGCGCCGACCTCGGAGTGCTGCATGTCGAAGGCGCGAAGCTCGGCGGCGGGCAGGCGGCGGTGGTCCTTGGCGGCCGTCTTGAGCACCTCTTCGTAGGGCTGCCCGAGCGCCTGGAGCATGGCCATGATGCCGATGTCCTGGAGCAATCCGCCGAGGAAGGCCTCGTCGGCAACGTGCTTGGCGACGCGCGACGCGATGATCTTGGCGGCGACGGCCGAGTAGATGCCGCGACGCCAGTAGTCGACCGGGTCAAAGCCCTCGGTGTACGCGGCCTCCATCGCGGGCACGAGCGAGAAGCCCAGCGCCAGATTGCGCAGCTCGCGAAGGCCAAGGACGACCAGCGCCTTGTCGATGCTGGCGCACTTGGTGCGCAGGCCGAAGAAGCTGGAATTGACGGTCTTGAGGATCTTGGCGCTCAGGCCCTGATCAAAGCTGATGGTCTCGGCCAGCTCGTTGACCGTGCAGTCGGGGTCCTGGCTGAGCTCGATCACGCGCACCGCTGTCGCGGGCAGCGAGGGCAGCGTCTCGCAGGAGAGGATTTCCTCGATGGCGAACGGATCCATGAGTAAGCGTCCCCGGCAGCGTGGCGTTGCGTGCTCGGTTCGGCTTGCCCGGCTTGCCTACTCGACAAGCCCGATGCGATCGCCGAACACGGCCCGTGCTGCAGGTATCGGCCTGCCGAGCACCCACATCCAATAGGTGCACAGGAAAGCGGCCGCGCGGGTCCAAGTATCGGTGTCGAAGTCGGTTCGCGGACGTGGGCCTTCCTCGTTGCGTTCGGTTATCGAACGAAGGGCCGCGAGCGTCCTGCCGCGCATGGGCCAGGCGGTCGTGAGGCCCGCCGGCTTGTCGGCTTCGACCCTGCCCGACTCGGGCAAGAAGTAAACCACGGCGCGGGGCGAGGGTGCTGGCGGGATGTTGCCCTCGAGGTCGGGCTTGTGGCCGGCCTCATCGAGCAGCGCCCACTGGTATGTGGTGAGGGCGTCAAAGCCGATGGTGGGCATCGCGAGCAACGTGGCGAGCTCGTCGAAGCTGCGCGGGTGGGGTTCTCGGACGGGCAGGGCCCGCTGCATGAGATCAACGGCGAACATCGCCGCCCACAGGCTGGGTAGGTCGGTGCGGAGCTGGGCGTGGGTGTGGTTGAGATCCCAGGCGGTGATGTTGGCCAGCTCCCGTGTTGGCTTCTCGAAGAAGACCACGTGCCCGCGGGCCAGCAGCTCGAAGCCACCCGAGAAGGCGCTGCGCTCGCGGCGGGATCCTCTGGCCAGCCCGCGCACCAGCCCGTGCTCGCGGCAGAGCAGCGTGGCGAGCTGGCTGGTCTCGCTCCACTCGCTGTGGCGAAGGCAGATGGCGTCGTCGTGAAGTGGGGGCATGGAGATTGGACACGTGGCGGCGGACGGGGTGCGAACAAAACACTACGCTTGCCCATGCGCCCGACGGACTGGTACGCCCTGCTCGATGACGT
>JBITAB010000299.1:0-1376 GCA_044439825.1 Phycisphaerales bacterium JB064
GCTTCATGTCGCTGGTGGCCTCGGCCTTGGTCTTGCCGAAGTAGTACACCATCTTGGCGTCTCGGGGCCTGCCGCCGACGTTTGGCCTTGTCTTCTTGACGACGGGGGCCTTCTTGGTGGTCTTGGCGGCGTGACGCTTGGAGGTCTTGGGGGGTGGTGCCATCGGCGCGTCCTATACTCGGAAACTGTTTGGGATACTCGTCAGGCCCCATCGCGCGACGGAGCCTGCCTAGCGTGAAGGTTTGCCGCGGGCGAGCCTGGGCGGCAGGTTTTCGATCGCTGGGAGTGGAATCTTAGAGGACCATTTCGCTCTTGACGACCACCCCTATGCAATCGCGAACGCAGCCGAGCGGCCTTTTCACGCTTTCTCAACCGAGCCGCGATGTGCTGGAAGGTGTGAGAGCGTGCGGGCATGAAGGTCCGATAGCCGTTGTCGTGCGAGGCGAGCGGGCTTCGGCGCAGGTGGGCGGCGCGTGGCAGGGCGTGTCGGGCGAGCGGCTGACGCCGGCGGGGGCCGGGGCGTTCGCGGGCTTCATCGCGTATGAGATCGGGCATGTGCTCGAACCGACGAGCACGGCGATGGGGCCGGGGCAGGCGCCCGCCGGCGCGCGGCCGGACGGTGCGTGGGGGTTTGGCGGGTGGATGGCGCTCGAGGATCTGCCGCCTGCCTCAGGCCATGGGCTCGCGGAGTATGTGCTGGGGCCGATGCGCAGCGTGTGGGGGCGAAAGGGGTATACCGACGCGGTGCGGCGCGCTGTGGAACTCATCCATGCGGGTGACATGTACCAGGTAAATCTGGCCCACGCGCTCGTGGGGCGCTTCGGCGGCAGCACGCGCGCGCTCTTTGCCGACTTGGCGATGGCGGCCAGTCCGGCCTTTGGATGCTATCTCGAACTGCCTGTGCTCGAAGATGGTCGGCGGCGCGCGGTGCTGAGCCTGAGCCCGGAGTTGCTTGTGCGGTATGACGCCCGCACACGCACGCTGACCACCGAGCCCATGAAGGGCACGAGGCCGGGCAGCGATGCGGGGCTGCACGAGCTTCGCGATGCGGGCAAGGACAAGGCCGAGCTGGCGATGATCGTCGATCTGATGCGCAACGACGTGGGGCGCGTGAGCGCGATCGGCAGCGTGCGTGTCGAGGAGGCACGCATGCTCGAGCGGCACGGCCCGAGCGACGGCGGCGTGTGGCAGGCCAGCGCGCGGGTGAGCGGGCGGCTGCGCGATGGGCTGACGCTCGACGATGCGCTGCGGGCCCTGCTGCCGGCGGGCTCGATCACCGGCGCGCCCAAGGTGCGGGCGATGCAGGTGATCCACGAGATGGAGCCCACGCCGCGCGGGCCATACTGCGGCGCCATCGGCGTGATCGATGAGCACGG
>JBITAB010000299.1:1476-2794 GCA_044439825.1 Phycisphaerales bacterium JB064
TGGCTTGGCTTCTGGCAGCTCGAAGAGGTGCACCCCTACTTCGTCGCGGCGCTGGATGCGGTGGTGTTGTCGCCGAGGTTCCTGGTGCTGGTCGATGCCGCGTGGGAGCCAGACTTCTCGGGCGAGAACGCGCATGACAGCCATCGGTGGATCGGTGCACGAGAGCTGCGCGAGGCGTTCATGTGGCCCGGGCAGGGGCGCGCGTGCACGGAGGCGTTGGACGTGCTCGCTAGGCGCGGATCTTCGACCGAGCGGGCGCTTCGGCTGGCGCTGCCGGGGCGTGCGGAACGCTGAGCAGGCTGGGCATCAGCGGGAATGCGTCGCTCTCGATGCCCAGGATGCGCGGGGCTTCGGTCCACGGCGCGATGACGCGGTCGCCCAGGCCGGCGGCGTGCAGTTCGGCGAGCGCGTCGAGCATGGGGCCGGGCGACAAGGTGGCGATGACCAGACGCTCGGCCTGATGGGCGTCGTCGACGATCTGGATGCCGGCCTCGGTGAGCGCGCGGCGGACGGCCCACGCGTGCTTGGCCTCGTGCGTCAGGCACGCGGTGGTGAAGTGCTGGCGGTCGAGCGCCTGCTCGATGGCCTGGCGCGCGTGGTGCAGGCCCGTGAAGCGTTCGTAGTGGTGGTGGCTCAGCGGCTCACGCTTGCACGAGTGACGCAGGGTGCGCAGCTCGGCCAGGCCCTGGGCGAAGCCCTCGAGGGCGTTTTCCTTGCGTGCGATCCACGCGCAGCGGCGGATGTGGTCGTTGCGCAGGAAGCGGCGGTCTTCGTCGGGCGTCGTGCGCTCGATGATCATGCCCTGGTTGCGCGTCAGCAGGCGAAGCATGCGGTTGAGGTCGCGGTTGGTCGAGGTCTTGTGGTGCAGCACGCGGAACCACGGGCTGAACTCGGTGTGCCAGCCCGCGGCGATGAGGCGGGCGCACAGGTCGGGCTCCTCGGCGGCGAAGAAGATGGCCGGGTCGTAGCCGCCCGCGTCGATGTAGGCCTGCTTGCGGATGGCGGCGCCGCAGCCGACGAGCACCTCGGGCAGCCCGCCGCGCTCGCGCGAGCCGTCGGGCAGGGTGATGTCGGCCATGACCACGGCGGTGTCTTTGTGCGCGTGGTCGAGGGCGTGCATGTGGCCCAGGTCCTTGGGTGCGCTGTCGTCGTCGAGCATCACCAGCCAGTCGTGGCGGGCGTGGGCTGCGGCGTGGTTGCGCGCGGCGGCGGCCATGTTGGTGGTGAGCGTGACGACCCGCACGGGGATGTCGGTGGCCGGCAACCACTCGCGCACGGGCACGTCCGACGCGTTGTCGGCGATGACGAACTCGGCCTG
>JBITAB010000299.1:2894-5096 GCA_044439825.1 Phycisphaerales bacterium JB064
AGCGGGGCCATGCACGGCACGGGCTGGGCGCGCACCTGCGTGGGCCAGCCGGCGCCGGTGTCCACCGCCTCGGGCAGCCGGTCATAGGCCAGCAGGCCCTCGGGCCCCAGGCCGATGATGGCGGCGGCGGCCTGTGCGGCGTCCATGGCCGACCACGCGGCCGCGGTGAGGCTGCCCGATGGGTTGGCCACGGCGCGGCGGAGGTCGGGCTCGCTCAGGCACAAGAGGTCGGCGTGGCGGATGCTCAGCGGGTTGGCGTTGCGCGCCTGCGCGCTGGCGGTGAGGATGTTCGTGCGCTCGCGCAGGGTGTCGTTGATGATGCGCGCCGTGGATCCCGCGAGCAGGCCAAGGCCCTGGTCGGCGATGCACACGGCCTGCACGCGTGGGGCAAGATCATTGAGAGCGTCGGTGATCGCGCTGCGCAGCGTGGTGTCCGAGGCGATGGGGCGCGCGTGGTCGACGGTCATCAGCTTCTGAGCGCCGGCCATGTAGTGCTCGACGAGCAGCGGCTCGGGCGTGGCGGGCAAGGGGCAGAGCTCGACGCCCGCGGCGCGCATGCGCTGGGCGAACTCGCCGTTGGCGGGCGGGCAGGTGAGCAGCGTGGGCCGCAGGCCCATGGCGGCCATGTGCATCGCCACGCCCGCGGCCCCGGCATCGAAGCGGCGCTCGCCGGCGGGGCGGAGGGTCATGACGGGCTCACGCGAGCCGAGGCTCGGCGCGTGGCAGACGCGGTACACCTCTTCGATAGCCTCGCCGATGACCAGGACGCGCGCGCCCTGGGCGTTGCTGAGCACGGCGGCCAGGTCGGCGGCGCCCATGCCGGGCGTGCGCAGCACTTGTGCGAGGGCGCCGCTGTGGGCGTCCACCCCGGTGTCGCGCCCGCTCTCGAGGGCGGCGATGAGGGCCGACGAGCTGAAGACGATGTCTCCGGACGAGAAGACGACGCGGCCGCCCGCGCCCTCGACGGCCGAACGCTCGGCGGCGAAGCGTGGATCGTTGTTCGATTCGTACTCGCGGCCCTTGACGTACACGTCGGGCTGGACGGCCCGCAGGATGCCCTCGGCCGTCGGCTCGTGGACGACATGGACGGCGTCGACCATGTCGAGGCTGGCCAGGTTCTCGGCCCGCAGGTCGTGGGGGATGAGGGGGCGCCCCGGGCCCTTGTTGATGCCCGAGTCGGCCGTGATGGTGACCAGCAGCACGTCGCCCTGGGCCCTGGCCCAGCGCAGGTGCCGGACGTGGCCCGGGTGCACGATGTCGAAGCAGCCGTGGCATTGGACGAGCCGCTTGCCTCGCTGGCGGAGGGATTCCCTCCATGCCAGCAGGTCGGCATGGGAGAGGATGGCCGGGTGTGGCGCGCCGGGGCTCACGCTGTGCTTATCGGCTGCTCAAGTCGGGGGGATGAACTGAAGGTCCGGGTAGAAGTGGCCGAAGTTGGGGGAAAGGTGCGACCGGCCGGCAGCCGGGCGCGGGCTTGTTGTCCACGGTGCCGAGGGAGCCCCCAGACATGGATCAGATCTCCGACGCTTTGGTGCTGGTGCTCGACGAGGGCTCGACGCTGGTGCAACTCGAGCGGAGCGGGTCGCTCGAGCGACACCGCAACCTGTGGCAGACGATGGGCCAGCAGCATGGCCGCATGGTGCTGGTTTCCCATGATCGTGGCGACGAGGCCCAGCGGGCTATCGAGCTGGCTCGGTCGCTCGGGGCCGACTGCGTGTGCGACGATCGCGGCACCTTCGCCCACGAGCACCAGGACCGGGCCGCGAGCACTGTCGCGGACTTGCTCAAGGGCTGCGAGAGCGTGGTGGTGCAGGCGGTGGGGCTGATGGCCGCGCCGACGGCCGTCGCGGTGAGCAACGCGCTGCAGCAGGCCGGCGTGCGGGCGGCCTTGCTGGCCGAGGGCGCCGACCTGTGGAGCCGCCAGTCGATCTGCGAGTTTGGACCCACGTCTCGTGCAGCCCTCGAGGCGGCCTATCGCGAGCAACTGGCCTGCATGACGGCCCACGTTGTGCTGGCAGGGTGCGGGCCGGTGGCCGACGACCTGGTGTGGCGGTTCAACCTGCCCGCAGAGCGTGTTCGCGTGGTGCCCATGCCCGTGCTGAGCGACACCTGCGTGGTGCCGGCCGAGGGGCGAGAGGCCAACCTGATCCTGGCCTTTGGCCCGGTGACCAAGCGTTCGCGATTGCATCTGGCCGTGGAGGC
>JBITAB010000299.1:5196-6464 GCA_044439825.1 Phycisphaerales bacterium JB064
TATCGCGAGCACTCCAGTCTGGCGGTGTCTCAGGCGATGGCGGCGGCCCAGAAGGCGGCGTTGGACATCGCCGCAAGGCAGCCTCATGCGACGAGCCAGGCGCTGATCCTGGCCAGCGAGGGGCTGATCGATCTGAGCCCCGAGGAGGTGGCGAGCGCCTGGACCCTCGCGATCGCCGACTACCTCGGTCGCCTCGACGACGATCGGGATAGCCAACTGGCGGCGATCCAGAAGGCCATCGCCTCGATGAAGAGCGGCAAGCGGTCGAAGCCGGCGGCTTGATCGGCGGCTTGATCAGTTATCGGAGCGCATGAACAGCGTGTTGTGACGTAAAAACGACAAACAGCGACCACTTTCTGTCGGATGCTGTCGGTTGTGACGATAACGAGGGTCTGGCAAGGCATGGATGCCGGGCCGGAGATTGGGGATGCACCGCATGGACACGCGCATGGACGAACGACTCTCAGGCCGTGACCGCCGCCGCTTCCGCCGCCTGCCGGTGGACCGGGTTGGCAAGGTGTATATCCGCCGCGCCCTGCGATATCTGCCCGTGCGGGCGATCGACGTGTCGCTGGGCGGGCTGCTGCTGGAGATCAAGACCGATCGGCCGCTGCTGGTGGGCGAGCCGCTGGAAGTGGTCATCGGCGACGGCCGCAGCGCGGTGGTTGGAGAGGACGACGTGATCGAGGCTCGCATCGCGCACGTGCGCGCTGGCGACAACGGCACGCAGCGTGTTGGCCTGGCCTTTGCGCACGAAGGGGCCATGGCCGCCGTTGCGGCTTGATCGAACCCTGTGTTGGGCGAAACCCGACGGCCTGGCCTCGGGATTTGCCGCTTTGCAACAATCTTTTTCCGACGCGGGGCGCATTGGCCGATGGCTTGGCCGTGCGCGATGGCCGCGTGCGTGCGGAGGGCCCCAGGCTTGGATCGCCCGGCTCTGGAACGACATGGACGCTCGCTGGTGTCGCCTCGCGTGGGCCTTTTGGCCGGCGCGTTCGCGTGCGCCCTGATGGCTCACGCGGCCTTTGGACAGGTGCAGGGCGCTCCGCCGCTGGGCGAGGGCGCCAAGGCCCTGACCACGAGCGACTGGCTGGCGATCATCATCCGCGTGGCGGCGCCGCTGGTGCTGGTGATCCTATTTCTGGCCGACTTCATCAGGCCCGGCTCGTTCCAGCGCGCGGGCAAGCGCGACGTGGTGGCCTATCAGTGGCCTGTGTGGCTCTTCGGGGCCTTCGTCGTCGTGTCGGCCCAGATCTTCGGGGCCCAGG
>JBITAB010000300.1:0-3851 GCA_044439825.1 Phycisphaerales bacterium JB064
CGCGTGTGCGACCATCGCCGTTCGCCACCCGATAGTATTGCACCATGGAGCGATCCGCAGCGAACCGTGCCGTTTTTCCGCCCTTGCCGGCCCTCCTGATGGCCCTGCTCTTGGCGGCCTTCATCGTGTTGCCCGGCTGCGCCAGCCGCAGCAAGCAGCTCAGCGGCGATCCCCTGACCGACTTCCAGAACCCCGAGCTGCGCACGCCCCAGCGCGTGGCGGCCATGCGGGCGGCCTGGGAGGACCCCAACGCCGACCGCTCGACCATCCGCGGGCCGCTCAAGGACCTGGTGTGGAGCGACCAGACGCCCCGCGAGCTGCGGCTGGAGGCCACCGACCTGCTGATGAGCGACGACTCGTGGTCGGGCCTGCGCGACTCGCAGACCTTCATCCGCGCCCGCGTGCCCACCGAGAAGGACTGGGACGTCATCCGCCGCATGGGCCGCCAGGCCGTCGCCCGCGGCTGGCAGGACCTGACCGCCGCCTTCGTGCGCTCCTACGCCGTGCGCGACGCCAACATCCCCGACGAGCTGCGCGTCGAGAAGGCGATCCTCCAGGCCCTCAACCCCGACCAGTCGCTCGAGCTCATCGCCACGCGCGTCTTCCTCAACCCCCAGCAGGGCATGCTGGGCACCCCAGGCACCGGCAGCGCCATCGACCTGGACGCCCGGGCCCGCGAGGCCGCCTGGGACCTGCTCGCCCGGCTCGACCCCAGCGGCGAGGCCCGCAAGGCCGTGCTGCAGCGCCCCGACCTGCCCACCGACGAGCAGGGCGCCCAGACGCTGGCGACCATCCGCCGGGGCCTGAGCGAGCTGGGCGTGGTGCCGCGCAACGGCGAGGAGCTGCGCTGGCTGATCACGCTGGCCAACGACCGAGGCAGCCCGTGGTGGAACCAGACCGCCGCCGCCGTGGCCCAGCTCTCCGAGGAGCAGTCCCAGGGCCTGAAGCTGCGCAACCTCGAGGCCGTCCGCTGGGCGTCGATCTATCGCGAGCCGTGGATGCGTGACGACCGCGTCCAGCTCGAGGGCCGCCTGCGCGCCCGCATCGGCGACCGCGAGACCACGCCCCGCCGGGCGGACAGCCGCGAGCTGCGCTCCGTTCCCCAGGAGCTCGACGAGGCCAGCCGCTCGCTGAGCTGGGGCGACATCATGGGCATGCTGGCCGTCGACGTCGCGCTGCACGACCCCGAGGTGATGAAGCGCGTCTTCGAGCAGGTGGAGATGGACCGCGCCGACGAGGCCACCGAGTACGGCGGGCTGCTCTTCGTCGATGGCTCGGGCCGCTTCGTCGCCCAGATGTACCCGCCCCGCCCCCAGCACCGCAAGGGCGACGACCAGTTCGTTGCCTCGTCGGACATGGTCGAGCAGAGCGTGCGGGCCCTGGCGATGTACCACTTCCACGTCATGCGCGAGCGCAACAGCCGCTTCGCCGGCCCCAGCGAGGAGGACCTGGCCCAGGCCAAGGGCCAGGGCCGCCTGGGTGTCGTCATCACCTCCATCAACGAGGACGAGCTGAACGTCGACGTGTACACCGACGCGCCCGCGAGCGTCGACCTGGGCACGCTGCCACGCGTGCCCGCGCTCATCGGAAACAACTAAGCACACGCACTCGAACCCAGGCCCACCCGAACCAACACCCGTGCCGAGCATCCACGTACTGGTCATCCTGATCGGCCTGCTGCTGGGGCGAGACCTCGCGCAGGCCCGGGGCGATGCGCTGCCCGCCTCGCCCTCGCAGTTCTTCGTGGCCTGCGGCTGGGTTGGCGTGGTCGCGCTTGTGGCCCTCATCAGCCTGCCGGCGTGCGCCAAGGCCGCGGCCTATCGCGGCTCGTGGCGCATGCTGCAGCGCGGCCTGGGCCTGGCCCAGATGCTCCGCTGGCTGGTGGTGATTCCCTTCGCGTTGTGGGCCGTGCTCGCCGACGGCGTCGGCGCCGTCGAGGGCTGGATCGGCTCGTGGATCGGCCTCGACGAGATGCTCGCCGCCACCGCCCCGCTGCTCGCGCTGCTGACGATCGCCTGGGCCGAGCACCCCTTGCACGACCGCATGCGCCAAGCGATGCTCGTGCGCCAGCTCGACGAGGGCGGCCTGGTCGACCGCCCGCCCACGCGACTGGAATCCACCATCGGCAAGGCCCGCATGATGCTGGCCATGCCGCTCGTGCCCGTCCTGCTGATCGTGTGCTGGCACGAGACGATCGACGCTGTGTTCGTCGATGGACCCGTCTGGCTGGCCAGCACGGTCGACGTCATGGGCACCATCCTCATCGTCGCGGTGGCGCCGGCCATCGTTGTTCGCGTGCTGGGCACGCGTCCGCTCGCCGACGGCCCGCTGCAAGAACGCATCGATGACCTGTGCAAGCAGATGGGCGCACGCATCAGCGGCGTGCGACTGTGGGACAACCCCTCGGCCAACGCCGCCATCCTGGGCCTGCTGCCGTTCGCACGCTACATGCTCATCACCGAGCCGCTGCTGCGCGGCATGCCGCGGCACGAGCTCGACGCCGTGATCGCGCACGAGCTCGCCCACGTGCGCCAGCATCACGTGCTGTGGATCGTGCTCTCGCTGATGGCCATCGTGACGCTGCTCAGCTTCGCACAAACACCGCTCGCCTCGCTGCTAGACGTTCTTGGCACGACGGCTTCCGAAGCGATCGCGTTCACGCTCGTCGCGGCGCTGGCGATCCACGCGTTCGGGGTGATCAGCCGCCTGATAGAAAGGCACGCCGACGCCCGCGCCGCGGTGGCCGTCGCTACGGAGATCGCCGGGGAGCAAGGCGTACCCGATGAACTGGTGCACCCGGGCGGGCCCGCATCCATGGCCGCCGCCCTCAGCCGCGTGTGCGCGCTCAACGGGGTCAACCCCGGACGATGGGGCTTCCGCCACGGCTCGGTCGCCCAACGCCAGCGAGCGCTTTCTCTGCTACCAGGATTGCCCGCCGGCCGATTGCCCGTCGACCGCAAGGTGGCCCTGCTGCGCCGGGCTACGCTGCTGTGCCTGTTCGGCCTGGGCCTGTTCATGCTGCTCGGCCTGTCGCTGGGCTGGCTGCGCTGGTAGTGCTCATCCACGCAAAGTGACTTGGGAGGGCGGCACATGCGATTCACCAAGATGCACGGCCTGGGCAACGACTACGTCTACATCGACGCCGTAACCGACCCCGCGCTCGAGCACCTCAACTGGCCGCAACTTGCTGTCACCATGAGCGACCGCCACACCGGCATCGGCAGCGACGGCGTGATCCTCATCTGCCCGCCCAAGAACCCAGACAACCACGCCCGCATGCGCACCTTCAACGCCGACGGCAGCGAGTCGGGAGCATGCGGCAACGGCACGCGCTGCGTCGCACGATTCTCACGTGAACGCCTGCACATGCACGACTCCACGCTGCTCATCGAGTCTGGCTCGCGTGTGCTCGGATGCGAGCCGTTGGAAGACGGCCATGTGCGTGTGGCCATGGGTGCCCCAGGGCTCGCGCTGAGCGACTGTGACATCAACGAGACACAGCTGTCTGGCCACGATCCACTCGCGATACATATTGCCGGGCAAGGCCTGATCTTCGCCGCGGTCTCGATGGGCAACCCGCACGCCGTCTCGTTCACATCCGACAACACTTGGCTCACCGAAGACCTCGCAGCAGAGGCGCGAAAACTTGGCCCCTTGATTGAACACCACCCCGCCTTCACCAAACGCGTGAACGCCCACCTCGTACGCATCGATTCGCGAACCCATGCCACGGTGCACACATGGGAGCGCGGCGCCGGGCCAACGCGCGCGTGCGGCACCGGCGCATGCGCGACGCTGGTGGCAGCCGTGCTGGCAGGCCATCTCGACCACGAAGCCACCCTCACCCTGCC
>JBITAB010000300.1:3951-6452 GCA_044439825.1 Phycisphaerales bacterium JB064
GAGACTCCGACCGGACCCGGCGGCGGCGATGGGATCAAGGCAACACGCGCCATCTTCACCGAGCGCATGAAGAAGCTGGGCGCCGAAGTCGCATGCATCGAAGGACAGCAACGCCCCGACTGGCTGCGCGGCGGCGCTGCCGATGGCATTCCCCCGACAGCCGTGCTGGGCCGCATCCGGCCCGGCATGAAGAAGGTGCTGATCGCCGGCCACCTCGACACCGTGCATCCGGCCGATGGTCCGTTCCGCGAGCTCACGATCGCACCCGATGGGAAGACCGCCGTAGGCCCCGGCTGCGTCGACATGAAGGGCGGCCTGGTCATCGCGGCGTGCGCGCTGGAATGCCTCGAAGAAGCAGGCGTGCCAGCGAGTTGGACCTTCCTCCTCAACGCCGACGAGGAGACGGGCAGCTATCACAGCGAGGCCGCCTTGCGTGAACAGGCGAGATTGCACGACTTCGGCCTCGCGCTCGAGCCCGCCCTTCCCGGCGGCGAACTCGCGGTCGAGCGCATGGGCAGCGGGCAGTTCATGATCGAAACCTTCGGCCGCTCCGCCCATGTCGGCCGAGACTTTCGCGGCGGCGTCAGCGCCGTGACCGCCCTGGCGCGCGCGATGGTCGCTATCGGCAACATGGCAGACCCGACTCGTGACGACTCGTACATCATGAGCATCGGCCCCATCCAGGGCGGCAGCGCGACCAACGCCGTGCCCGACCACGCGGCGGCCTGGGCCAACGCACGCTATCCCGATGAGGCGACCGCCCAGCGGATGGGTGAGGCCCTGGACGCTCTTGCAACATCGAACACGACGTGTGAGGGTGATCACGCCGCCGTCGTGGTACGACGCTCGTTCAATCGGCCGGCCAAGCCGCTCATCCCAAAGACCGAAGCCCTTGCACTCCAAGCACGTAGCGTGGCAGAGGCCCTGGGCCAGAAGCTGCCATTCGCCAGCACGGGCGGAGTGTGCGATGGCAACATCCTGCAAGACGCCGGCCTGCCGACGATTGACACCCTCGGCGTGCGCGGCGGTGGGTTGCACACGCCGACGGAATGGATCGAGTTGCCAAGCCTCGTCGAGCGATGCCAACTGCTGGCCGTGCTCATCTCGCGGCTCAGCCGTAGCGCCTAAACAAAACCAAGCGAGCCCGCGGGGACGGGCTCGCCCAGTGGTCAGCCTCGGGGAGGTTTGAGACTGACCGGACTTTGCGTTTGCGATTTGCCCGACTCGGGAGCCTTAGCAGCCCGCGTCGAACTCGTTCTGGAACGTGAGGAAGTCGAAGATCGTCAGGCTGCCATCGCCATCGAAGTCGGCGGTCAGGTCGCCGGCATCGAACAGGTTCTGGAAGGTCAGGAAGTCGAAGATCGTCAGGCTACCGTCACCATCCAGGTCGGCCCGGCAACCGGTTCCCCCTGTCTCGCCATTGGCGATGATGATCAGGTGAACGTCGGGGAAGCCCGGGCCAAGCACCGCGTAGTCGGTGGGTGTTGCCGTCGAGCAACCGGTCGAGCTGATGTAGCTCGGGGCCGACTGGCCGAACGAGTTGGCGCCCGGGAAGTACACGTCGCCCGTCAGACCACCCGAGAGTGTCTGCAGGTTAGGGACGTCGACCTGGACGATGAGTGCGTTCCCGGCATCGACCACGCCGCTCACGTCGACGGTGATGATCTCGAGCGCACGGTCACTCAGCGTGACAACGGTCGAGCCGATCTCTTCCAAGCCGAAGGCCGGGGCCGAGCCCCCGGGCGCTTGGAACAGGCGGACCGTGACATCAACCTCAACGAGCGTCGGGAGGAGGATGTTCTCGATGCCCAACTCGATGTCGGAGATTGTCACACTCTCACTGACACCGAAATCGCTGAGCGTGAACGACCTCCAGTACTGGTTGTCGCTGCTGGTCTGGGGCGTGGCCGTCGACGAGCACGCGATGGCAGTACCGCCAGTCACCAGGAATTCCTCGGTGCTGTGCGAGAGACGCACCGGGTCTGCGTGTGCGGCACCGGCTGCCAAAAGGGTGCCGAGCGCGGCAACGCTGCAAATCTGCTTCTTCATCTGCTGATCCTCCCTCATGGGATTTGAAAGGAGGCCTCCCTCGTCCACTCCCCTGGTGCGCTGCCGAGGCCATGGCAACCGCGGACTACAGCTTGTTAGACAACCAGGAGTCGCTGGTTGCACGAACCCGCTGCCATCTGCGGCAGAGAGCAAGATGCTGCCAGCAACGGGCAGGACACCAACAGAACAGGGCCCCGAATCCACGAGGAATCGGGGCCCTGAATGGGTTATTGGCTCAGGCGGATCGCCTGATTCAAGACGAGATCAGCAACCGGCGTCGAACTCGTTCTGGAAGCTGAGGAAGTCGAAGATCGTCAGGCTGCCGTCACCGTCGAAGTCGGCCGTCAGATCGCCGGCATCGAACAGGTTCTGGAAGGTCAGGAAGTCGAAGATCGTGAGGCTGCCATCGCCGTCGAGGTCGGCCCGGCAACCGGAACCGCCGCAGTCGCCGG
>JBITAB010000301.1:0-6401 GCA_044439825.1 Phycisphaerales bacterium JB064
ACCATCGACTCGGTCCACGAGATCCACCACCTGCACATCTGGGCCCTCGACCCCCAGACCATCCTGCTCGAGGCCCACGTCGTCACCGACCGCACCCGCCTGGAAGACATCGAGCCCATCAAGCACGCCATCCGCGAGCGCTGCAAGGCCAACTGGAACATCCTCCACACCACCCTCGAGTTCGAGACCATCGCCACCGCACAGCGCGAGGCCGCCGAAGACGAAAACCACGGCAGGCTGATCCCCAAGCACTAACTTCCTGTGCTCTTCCGCACTGGCGCGCGCACCACGGCGCCCCAGCGACCTGACGCCGCGACAAATCTACAGCCCCGAAAACTCCTGAAAAACCAGCCCATCTCTCGAAGCGCAGCCCTCGAGCAGCGCCATGCTTTCGCGCGCCCAGGCGTCCGACCGCCCGTTGGGTAAGAGGCCCGCACGTCACGCAGGGCCACCACCCAAAGGAGGTCACCCGTGGCGTTCAACCTCGCACCCTTCACCGACACCACGCTCTCGCCCGATGCCCTGGAGATCATCCTCGCCGAGCACGAGCGCGACATCGCGCCCAGGCTCCGCTGGCTCTGGGGATACTTCCGCAACGAACCCACACGCGCCGGCGGCGAGCTTCCTCAGGTCGCCGGCCTCCCGCCGCGTCTCCGTGGCGCGTGGGATCCCTTCGCCGACGACCGCATGGTCGACGCCGCCGCCAACGAGGTCGTCATCGAGAACGACATCGCCTGGCGCATCCACACCATGGTCGACTTCATGCTGCCCGAGCCCCTGGTGCTGCTCAGCACCGCGGGCGAGGCAAGCGAACGCCGCACGATCGAAGCAGCACTCGACGCCGTGTGGGAAGCCTCGGGCGGCCTCGCGCTCCTGCACGACGCGCTCCTGCTGGGCCATGTCTACGGCCATGTCGATCTGCTCCTGCGCTGCGACATCGAACGCCTCACCGCGCTGGCGCCCGACATCGACACCCTGCTCGAACTGCCAAGCGAGGTGCTCAGCGAGGCGATCCGCATCGAAGCCATCGACCCCACCCGCGGCGTACCCATCGTCGACGCCGCCGACTATCGCCGCCTCGAGGCCTACGCCATCGACTTCACACGCCGCACGTCGCAGACCGACGAGCACGACCGCCACGGCAGCACACTCGCGACCGAGCGCGTCACCGAACTGCTCAGCGGCGCATGGCGTCAGGTCTACGTCAACGGCGAGCTCGTCGCCGAAGGGCCAAACCGCGCCTCGCCCGGCCGCGTGCCCGTCGTGCACATCCAGAACATCCCACAGCCGCTCTGCTACGCCGGCATCGGCGAGGTCGAGCCGCTTGTCCCATTGCAAGACCAGCTCAACACGCGCCTGAGCGACCGCGCCGCCCGCGTCACCATGCAGTCCTTCAAGATGTACCTGGCCAAGGGCATCGAGGGCTTCGACCAGGTGCGCATCGGCCCGGGCCGCGTGCTTTCCACCGACAATCCCGACGCCCAGGTCACGGCCTTCGGCGGCGACGCCGACTCGCCCAGCGAGACCCTCCACGTCGAGGACATCCGCGAGGCGATGGACAAGACATCGGGCGTGCCACCCATCGCCGCGGGCGTCGTTCGCGCCAAGATCGGCAACCTCTCCAGCGGCAACGCCCTGCGCATCACCATGCTCGGCTTGCTGAGCAAGACGCGACGCAAGCGCGTCGGCTATGGCGCGGGCATCGCACGCATGAGCGCCCTCATCCTCGAAGCGCTCGATCGCGCGGGCACGCTGGCCACCGAGCCGCAGGATCGCAAGGTCACCGTCCACTGGCCCGAGGCCATCGACCTCGACCAGGACGAACGCCTCGTGACCGCGCAACGCAAGGCCGAGCTTGGCATCAACCCCGAGCGCGTGCTGGCCGAGCTCGGCTATCCCGCCAACCGCCCCAGCGCCTGATCAATACCACGCCAACGCACAAGGAGCAGCACCATGCCCGACGACACCAATGCGCCCCAACCCAATGACAGCGATCTGCGCGAAGCCCTCGCCGAACGCACGCAAATGGCACAAGACCTGGCCGACCAACTCCGCGCCCGCGACCAGCAATTGCAGGACCTTCGCGACAAGGCCAGCAAGCTCGAACGCCGCGGCACCATCGAACGCTCGCTCGCCCAGGCCGGCGCCATCGACACGGAGGCTCTGGCACTCCTGATCGAAAACCGCCTCGACGTCGATGAGGACGCCACGCCGCAGCGCGTCATCGCCCAACTCCAACGCGAGCGTCCGGCGCTCTTCCGCGCCAGCAGCGCACGCGCTTCGGCCATGAGCCCAAGCCATCCCTCCCAGGGCGCGCCGGGTCGCGCGGTGGTCGATCGGGCGCGAGAAGACGCCCGCGCCACCGGCGACCGGCGCGCTCTCATGAAGTACCTGCGCCTGCGACGCAGCACCTGAGTTTCCCGCCCATGCTGCCCCCTTCCCGTTCTTGAACATTCACGCAAGGAGTTCCACATGGCATTCACTGGTAAGGCGACATTCTCGGCCGGCACGGGCCTGTCCGAACTGGTCGAGGACGTCTCGGACATCATCGGCATCGTCAGCCCATTCGAAACCCCGCTGCTCGATCATCTCGGCGACGCACGCCGCGCCGCCACCAGCACCGTCCACGAGTGGATCGAGGACGAGCTGCTGCCCAACACCGCGGCCGTCGTGTCGCAGGTCTTCTCGCCCACCGCCTCCACCGATACCACTATCGATGTCGACGACGGCAGCCCCTTCCGCGTGGGCGACCTGGTGCGACCCGGCGAAGGGCCCGAGGTGATGCTCGTCACCGCCATCGCCGACGACACCATCACGGCCGTGCGCGGCTATGGCGGCACGGCGAGCGTCGCGCTGGCCGAGAACATGGTGCTCACCATCCTGGGCAACGCCGCCCTCGAAGGTGCCGAGGCGCCCGGTGCGCGATTCACCAACCGCGTGCGCAAGGCCAACTACACGCAGATCTTCACCTCCACCGTCGAGGTTTCCGGCTCGATGCAAGCCGTGCGCGCCCACGGCATCGCCGACGAGCTGGACTATCAGAAGCAGGAGCGCATGCGCGAGCTGCTGCGAGACCTGGAGAACTGCATCATCAACGGCGTCGCACCCGCGGCGACCCAGCAGGGCTCGGGCACCGTCCGTCGTTCCATGAACGGCATCATCCACAGCCTGCAGACCAATCTGTTCGAGCCCGGCGCCGGCGCTATTCCGGGCGGCTCGGGCGGTGGCTCTGACGGCCTGACCGAAGAGGTGCTCAACGCCGCACTGCGCGAGGTGTGGGAGCAGTCTTCGGGCCCGATCGACACCATCGTGTGCGGCGGGTTGCAGAAGCGGCGCATCAACGCGTTCCTGTCGTCGTCGCGCCGCTATGGCCCGGCCGACGATCGGTACAGCGACCTGGTGAGCGTCTACGAGAGCGACTTCGGCGTGTGCCGGGTGGTCGTCTCGCGCTGGATGCCCGCCGACAGCCTGCTGCTGCTCGATTCGAGCCGCATCGAGGTGATGCCGCTGGAGGGTCGCAGCTTCCACTACAAGCCGCTGGCCTCGACCGGCGACTCGGCCATGGGCCAGGTCATCGGCGAGTACACCCTCGAGATGCGCAACGAGAACGCGCACGGCCTGCTGAGCGGGCTGGCCACCAGTTGATCGCCTGACGGCAACGAAGGGCACGGCGGTTTCGTGTGGGGGCGGCCGCCGGCTCGCGGGTCGGATAACACCGGCCCGCGGGTTTGAAGCGAGTTTTGCACAGCGGCGCTACGGCCCGCAAGGAGGAACACCATGTTCGCACAAGACCGTGACATGCTGGCCATCGAGCCGCACGCATTCACCGATGCGCTGTGGGCGGGCCGGCGCCTCGCATCGGGCATCGCCGGCGTGAGCGGCACGACGCTCACGACAAGCAGCTCAACGGCAACGTTCGTCGATGCCCAGGCCGCAGCGGGCCAGGTCGTCGTGTTCAACGGCGTGCCGCTCGAGGTCGTATCGGTGACCTCGGGTACGGTGCTGGAGGTCTCGCGATTGCGCACATCAACCGAGGACGATCCGCTGCCACCGTCGAGCGCCAGCGGCGTCGCGTTCACGCTCGTGAGCTTTGCGCCCCAGATCGCCATCGTGCATCGCCAGCTCATGGGCATGCTCGGGCTCGATCGTGCTGACAGCCCGGGCGAGGAAGCGATCGTGGACACAGCCCCGATCGCGCACGCCGAGGCGCTCGGTGCGCTGCACCTGGTGTACGCCGCCGCCTCGGCTCTCAGCGGGCCGAGCTCTTCGCTCGGCGCCAGGGCGGCGATGTATGCCGACATGTTCAGCCGTGCGCGTCGCACGCTCGCGGTGGGCCTCGACCTCGATGGTGATGGCGAGATCGACGCGACACGTCGGCCGACGCTCATGCACCTGGTGCGCGGGTAAGGGGGTGCATGATGCTTGTGCTGAATCCACAATCCGTGAGATTGCTCGGGCAGACGATCGAGCGCGTGCGCCGCGTAGCTGTGCGGCGGACGCCGGAGCGTGTGCTGCTGGAATGGGGCAACCTTGGCCCATACCCCACGTTCGCCGACGTGCCAGAGCAGCGGGTGGAGATCGAAGTGGTCGCCGACCTGGAGCGTGGCACGCTTGACGGCTTGTCGCCCGGCGACGACGGCACGCTCGAGTTCTTCACGTCGCCGACGGGCGGTAGCGGCGGGCGACGCAAGGTGAGCGCGAGCGTGGTCCTTCTCAGCGTTGCCGATGACGTCGAGCCTGGCGGCACGGCGCAGCGTCGCGTCAAGATGGCCGCGATATCGAGCACGGGATCGGACGACCCGATCGAGATCGAGAACGCCGAGGACGGCTCGCGTTGACACGCGATGGAAAGGAGGCTCGTGATGCCGAGCATGTATAACGGCGCGGCCTTGTTTGACAGCGGCCCGCACCAGTTTGTGATGCAGCGGTATGGGCAGACCGAGGTGGCGCCTGGCACGTCTCCCACGCTCCAGAGCCAGCCACAGGCAAAGTGGCTCCAGCTTGGGTTGGTGCAGCTTTCGATCGCGGTTCGTGGACGGCTGGTCGCCACAAGTGAAGAGGATCTGTGGACGCTGCGCAACGCGATCAGCGGCGCGATCACATCAACACCCAGCACGGGCACGCTCGAGGACGGCAATGGGCAGAGCTGGCCCAATATGTGGCTGGTGCGGTATGAGGAGAAGGGGCCGGTCGAGGTCGGGCGGACATGGTCGATCTCGTATGAGGCGGTGTTCCGCAAGGTGGGGCAGTAGGCATGCAAGGCGATATTGCTGGGATGCTGGCACAGTTTGGCATGGCCGGGCTGATCGCGTGGATGTGGCTGACCGAGCGAAGAGCCGGCCTCGCGCGCGAACGGCAACTCGACGAGGCGCATCGTCGCTTGAGTGAGCAGCGCGAGTCGATGGGCGTGCTGATCTCTGTGGTGGAAGCGAACACGCGCGCGATGGTCGGGCTGGAGCTTGCGCAGCGTGAGTTGGCTGGGTATCTGCGTGAAGGAAGCGAAACACCCCGCCGAGCGGGGTGATCGCAGGGATGGCAAACAAAAAGGGCCCCCGTCGGACACCGGGGGCCCCTGATTGGTCACTCAGAAGGTATTACTTGTGACCCTTGGGACAGGTTGTGATGGTTGCGATTACTCGCAGCCCATGTCGAACTCGTTCTGGAAGGTCAGGAAGTCGAAGATGGTCAGGACGCCATCGCCGTCGAAGTCGGCCTGCAGGTCACCCATGTCGAAGAGGTTCTGGAAGGCCAGGAAGTCGAAGATGGTGAGCGAGCCGTCCATGTCGAGGTCGACGCGGCAGCCGCCACCGGGGCTGGGCAGCCAGCCGAGCTGAGCAGCCAGGAGGTCACGGATCTGGCCGTCCTCCATGGAGTCGTAGTCGAAGCCGTTGAAGAGGGTGGCGTCGCCGTTGGCAACGATGATGGCACCGTCGCCCGAGGTGCTGTCGAAGGTACCGACGACGGTGGCGCCGGCGGCGGCGGTCATGCTGTCGCCGTTATCGTTCCAGGGGCTGGGGTCGATAGCGGGGTTGACCGGGCTGGCGGCAGCGCCCCACGAGGGGTGGCTGGCGTTGTTGAAGACCGAGCGGGGGGTGAAGAAGTCGACGGCCGTCGCGACGCCGAAGGCGCCTTGCAGCACGGGCTCGGCGTCCATGTTCCAGAAGCTCAGGTGAGCAACATTGCCGCGGCCGATGAAGTCATCGAGGGCGGCGGGGGTGCCGGCGTCGAAGAAGCAGCAGGGGTTGCTGATCAGGGCCACGCCGTAGGCCGGATCGTTGAGGGCGGCGGTCAGGCCGGGGAAGTCATCGTCGACGATGATGTCGGGCGTGATGCCAGCGGTGCCCATGGCGGCGGCCAGGTGGCCGTCGTTGCCGGACTGGAACTGGATGACCTGGCTGCCG
>JBITAB010000302.1:0-2442 GCA_044439825.1 Phycisphaerales bacterium JB064
GGGCTGATGCTCTCGATGCTGGAGGCCCACTCCGTGGGGGGGCAAGGCTCGAGGGGCAAGGCCGGAGGGAGCGGTCCACGGATCAGCCTGGGCAGCCGGGCGGAGAGCGTGCGGCGGTTTGCCCGCAAGTGCCGGTATCACGAGGCGCACAGCGAGCACGTGACGACGCTGGCCCTTGAGATCTTCGATCAGCTCGCCGAGCAATTGGCGGCGGTGGCCAAGCAGCTCTCGAAGAGTGCGCCGGCGCACCCGCTGGTGCTCGATCATGCGACGGCGATGGACGAGGAGGGCCGGGGGGTGCTCGAGGCGGCGGGTGTGTTGCACGACATCGGCTACCTGGTGAACCACTCGGGCCACCACAAGCACAGCTACTACATCATTGCCAATGGCGAATTGGATGGGTTCACGCCGCGGGAGCGGGAGCTGATCGCGAACGTGGCTCGGTACCACCGGCGCGGGCACCCAAAGTCGGGGCACCAGGCGTACAAGGCGCTGGACAACCACGACCGCAAGATCGTGCGTCGCCTGGCGGGCGTGCTGCGCGTGGCCGACGGGCTGGACCGCACGCACACGCAGGTGGTGGACCGGGTTGCCGTGAGCATCGAAGCCCGGGATGGAGCGGATCACGCGAACACGGTGGTGTTCACGGTGGAGTCGCCCAGCGACGTGAGCACGGACATCTGGGGCTCGCAGCGCAAGAGCGAGCTGTTCAGCCTGTCGTTCGGGCTGCGGTGCGCGTTCGAGGTGGGCTGAGTGGCTGCGGTGACGGCGGGCGAGAGGGAGGCCATGCTCGAGGCCGACCTCGCGATGTTGCCGGAGGCCGTGCGACGGTGGCGGCCCTTGGACGAGGTGCGCTCGGCGCGGGCGGCGTGGATCGATGGGCAGCTGGCGTGCTGCGAAAATCGCGGGATCGCGACAAACCGGGCGGCCATGGTCATGGCCGGTGCGCCACGGGACTTTCAGAACGTCATCGTTGAAGTTGCCGGGGCTCGCACGCTGTGCGGCATCCGGCATTATGGCGGCGACGTGAACCGGCCGTTCGTGGACCTGGTCGCGACCACCGATGCCGGGGCGTGGCGGGGCGAGCGTCTGGTGGAGACATCCGCGGCTGCTTGTCGAGCCTATCCCGCGTTTCATGTGCCCATGACCCGCGTGCCGGTTGCGGGAAGCGAGCCGCCACCGTTGCCGCCTGTTGAAGCATGCGATGTGCGGGCGTGTATCGACCAGGCCCTCGTTGGCTCCACGCTGGGCGAGATGCTCGCGCGAGCGCCCGAGTGTGAGCTGCCAGGCGTGTCGCTCCGGGCGACGTCGGTGGATGAGGCGATGGCCTTTGAGGCTGATAGCTATGACGCGCTGGCCGAACGAGCCCTGGAACTGTCGGGCAGCGTGCGGCCTTCCGGGCTTGAAGAGATCGAGGCGTGCGCCGAAGCTGGACGCGTGGTGAATTGGTACCTTGAAGATGAACCGGAGAGGCCTGCCGGGCTGTTGTGCGTTCAGCGGCTGGACTTTCAGGCGATGGACGGGTTTCTTGTGGTCGAGGAGTGCGTCGCCAGGTGGGCGGCGGGGCGACGCTCGGCCGCGGCGGCTCAGCGTGAGTTGGCCCGTGTGTTGATTGCCGAGGATGGGGCGAACGCCGCGCTGCCGATGTTCGGCACGATCTTGGGGCAGAACGTCGCGAGCTTGACAACGGCGCGGCGGGCAGGACGTGAGCGGATTGGGGCAGTGTGGTTTCTGCGGCACGGGGCATGATCCACACCCTCACCGTGCAATGGTGAGGGCGTGCCTACTGGTCGGACCGGTCTGGCCGGACCGGTCGCGCTGCTGGCGGGCGTCGCCGTTCGCGAAGTGTCAAGACAACGCGCGGCTGTCCTTGACACCCAGCGTGCGATAAATCTCTCGCGTCGCCTTGCTCTTGTTGAGCGTGTAGAGGTGGAGGCCGGCGACCTTGTGGTCGAGCAGGTCTCGGCATTGCTCGGTGGCCCAGTGCAGGCCGACGCGGCGGATGAGGTCGGGGTCGTCTCCCGCGCGGCGCAGGGCGCGCAGGAGGGGTGCGGGGAAGCGGCTGCCGGCGGCGAGCTCGGCCATCCTGCCCATGCCCTTGGTGCTGGTGATGGGCATGATGCCGGCGATGATGGGCACGCGGATGCCGGCGAGCTCGCAGCGTTCGCGGAAGTCGTAGAAGTCGTGGTTGTCGAAGAAGAGCTGGGTGATGATGAAGTCGGCGCCGGCATCGACCTTGGCCTTGAGGTGGTCCATCTCCTTGAGGCGATTGGGCGTGGCGGCGTGGCCCTCGGGATAGCCGCCCACGCCGATGCCGAAGTTGCGGTCGGCGCCCAGGTGGGTGTCTGAGTAGCTGCGGATGGCGCGGACGACGTCGGCGCCGTAGCGGAAGTGCTTGAAGGGGTCTTCGCCCTCGCGTCGGCCGCTGGGCGAACCGCCGTC
>JBITAB010000302.1:2542-6346 GCA_044439825.1 Phycisphaerales bacterium JB064
GTGAGCTCGCGCGTGGAGCCGCCCGCGCCGTAGGTGACCGAGACGAAGGACGGCCTGAGCGGCACGAGTTCGCTGATGGCGGCGTAGAGGTTTTCGGCGGCGTCGGCGTTCTTGGGCGGGAAGAACTCGAAGCTGGCGGTCACGCCGTCGCGCTTGAAGACGTCGCTGATGTGCTCGCTTGGTGTGGCGGGCATGGTTGGCGCGGCGGGCGGCGCATCGGTCGAAGGGGTTTGAGCGATGTTCGTCGTGGATTCGGGCACGAGTCAGTGTATGGGGGGTGGGCGTCGATCTCGACTTTCGGTGGGCGGACGGGATGTGCCGCGTCGCTCACACTACGGGCAGCCGGCGTCAAAGGCATTCTGGAAGGCTAGGAAGTCGAAGATGGTCAGTTCGCCATCGCCGTCAAAGTCGGCGATGGGTTGGCCCGCGTCGAAGGCGTTGAAGAAGGCCAGGAAGTCGAAGATGCTGAGCGCGCCGTCGCCGTCGAGGTCGGCCCGGCACGTGAACGAGCACTGGCCGAGGATGATGCTGACGCTGTCGTCGGTGTCGACGACGAGGAGGTCGTCGATGCCATCGGCGTTGGTGTCGCCGATGGTAAGGTCCTGGAAGCTGTTGCCGAGGAGCAACGTCTCGGCGGGACCGAAGAACGCGTCTCCCAGGCCGGGGCGGAACAGGACGTTAGCCGGAAATATGGTGGAACTCGACGCTGTCGCGATGACCAGGTCAGGGATGCCGTCGGCGTCGGCATCGATCACACCCACGCCGGCCACAGTCAGCCCCAAGCCCACCCCGCCGAGCGCCCGTGGCGGGGTGAAGCCGCCGGCGCCGTCGCCGAGGAACAGAACCAGTTCTCTGGACGCGAGGATGGCGTCGGGATGCCCGTCGCCATCGGCGTCACCGACGAAGAGGCGAACGAGGTCGGTGGCGATGGGGGGACCTTCGGTGAAGCGAGCGGAGCCATCATTCAAGCTCACCTTTAGTTCGCGGTTTCGTTGGTCGAGCACAACGATGTCCTGGTCACCATCGAGATCGAGATCAGCGAGTCGGATGTGTTCGGCCTCGAGGTCGAGCCGATCGGCTTCGATCAAGACGTGATCCTCATCCGCGATCAGGATGGCGACCATGCCATCGATGGAAGCGATGGCGACCGCGTCGAGGCGGGAATCGCCGTTGAGATCGGCGAACTGGGGCCGGCTGTAGCCGGTTCTCATGGACTCGCCGAACGTGCCATCACCCACACCTTTGTAGATCTCGAAGCCCCGCTCGAGGATGGCATCATCGATACCATCATTATCGATGTCGAGGAGTTGGACATCGCCGCCAGAGGACTGCTTTTGCGTGGTTGACGAGATTCCGTGGTAGCCGGTATCATCGCGTAGAAACGTGACGAGTAAATCGGGTCTCGATTGTGCCATGACGATGTCGATATCGCCGTCACCGTCGAGGTCGGCCAGGCCTGCGCCGGTGGGCTCATCGCGCGACACGAGTGCCTGGGGTGCAGCGAACACGCCATCGCCAAGCCCGTCGAGAATAGCGAACGCATCGCCCTCGACATCGACCGCGACGATGTCCAGCACGCCGTCGGCGTTCATGTCGGCGACGGCCAGGTCGACCACGTGCAAGCCGACCTTGTAGAGCCTTGGTGTTCCGAAGCCGCCCGCACCATCGCCAAAGAGCACGCCAACGTCGCCGCCGCCGGCATTGGCGGTGATGGCGTCGAGGTGGCCGTCGGTGTTGGCGTCGATGAGTTCGACCTCGAAGTTCGTGCGGACGGTGTCGATGATCGTGGGCGGACCAAAGGTGCCAGTTCCATCGCCCAGCAGCACGCTGCCGCTGCGGCTGTTGTAGTTGGTGGCGAAGACGTCGAGGTGGCCGTCTTCGTTGATGTCGCCGACATTCAGGTGGTATGTGTTCCCGTGGTCGGTGGAGAACGCCTGGGGCGGCGCGAATGCCCCGCCGTCGTTTTTGACCACGATGACATCGGAAAACGCCGCGAAGAGCAGGTCTTGGTCGCCATCTTCATCCACGTCGGCGATCGCGACGTCGACGCAGTGTTGCGAGGTGACCGCGACAGGCTCGCCAAACGTGCCATCGCCGTTGCCAAGCAGCACGACAGAGCCCTCGCGCCTGGCAAAGACGAGGTCCAGATTGCCGTTGGCATCGAGGTCGGCGATCGCGAGTTCGTTGGCCTCGCCGAGGTCCAACGTGAATGGCATCGCCGGCTGGAACGTACCGTCGCCGTTGCCCAGGGCCACACCGTCGTCGGTGGCGATGTCGAGATGGCCGTCGCCGTTGAAGTCGGCCAGGCCCACGTCGAGGCCGGCAAGGGGCACCAGCCCGACGGCGGACATGCCACCAACGCCATCATTCAAGAGGACCGAGACGGTTTGGTTACGCCCGTTCCCAGTGACGGCATCGGTGTCGCCGTCACCGTCGATGTCGCCCAGGGCGATGCACGTTGGTTCTTCGCCCACGGCGGTTCGCTTTGCCGTGATGAATGGAACGTCGCACCCTTGGGCGAACGCTCCGGCCGTGACCACGTTGCCCGCGATGATCGCGATCGCCCCGGTGAAGGCCTTCTTCGGTGTCTGTTGTGCCATGCTTGAAACTCCCCAAGTGACCCGCCATGCCAATGTACCGACAGCCCGCCGGTGCGCTCCACGGGCAGGGGCGCCGGCGGCTAGGGGTGGTACAGGCGGGTCGGGTTGGGGTTGCGGCGGGGCATTCGAAAGTCCGAGGCTCAGCCGAAGATGCTCGACAGGCCCACCAGCAGGATGGCGCTGATGAAGAGCAGGCCCAGGGTGTAGGCAAGGCCCGTGCCGATGGTGGTGAAGAGGGCGCCGACGGCCTTGAAGAAGCCGGTGCGGAGGGTGAAGAGGGCGATGAGGGGGGCGTAGAGGGCGGTGAAGAGGAGGTTGAAGCCGCCGGCGACGAAGAGGGTGTTGGCGGCGGTCTCGCCGCGCTGGCCGTCGGCCAGTTGCAGCATGGCCAGGGTGAGGGCGAGCGTGGCGGCCAGGCTCATGATGATGGCCATGCCGCGCGTGGGGCTGGCGGCGAGCTTGGAAGCGCCCTTGGACGCGGCCCGGCCGCAGCAGCGGCGGCGTGCGGGCTTGGCGTCGTGCCCGTTGGGCTCCTCGTGAGCCTGGTGGGCGTGCTGGACGTGCTCGATGGGCAGGGGCGGCGCGGCGGTGCATGCCATGGTTCGATTCCTTTCCTTCGTGGCCTTCGCCAGTTGGTTGGGAATCTGGGGCGTGCTGTTTCAGCGTGGGGGTTTGTACCAAAGGTCTTGGCGGATGATCACGTAAGCTGCGCCATCATGGCGCTGGCCATGGTGAGGACGATCAGGAAGCCGCACATGTCGGTGATGGTCGTGAGGATCGGGCCGGATGCGAGGGCTGGGTCGGTCTTGAAGCCCTTGAGCAGCAGGGGCACGCCGCCGCCGATGCAGACGGCGATGAGCGTGTTGGCGGCCAGGGCGCTGCCCACGACCAGGCTCAGGGCCCAGTTGCCCTTCCAGAGGAAGGCGACCAGGCCGATGAGGATGCCCAGCACGATGCCGTTGATGATGCCGACGCTGCACTCCTTGAAGAGCACGCGGAAGATGTCTCGCGGGCGCGTGACGCCCAGGGTGAGCTCGCGCATGGAGACGGCGACGGCCTGGTTGCCCGAGCATCCGCTCATGTCGCTGATGATCGGCAGGAAGACGGCCAGCGCGATGACGGCCTCGAGCGTGCTCTGGTGGAAGGCGATGACGCTGGCGGCGGCGATGTTGAGCACGATGTTGACGCTCAGCCACGCGAGGCG
>JBITAB010000303.1:0-6344 GCA_044439825.1 Phycisphaerales bacterium JB064
GTGACGCTCGCATTGCCCAGCAGCGGTGCGTGCCGGGCCGATCTGGATGGCGATGGCTCGCTGACCATCTTCGACTTCCTCGCATTCCAGAACCTGTTCGACGCGGGAGACCCGGCCGCCGACTTCGATGGTGACGGATCGTTGACGATTTTCGACTTCCTCGCGTTCCAGAACGAGTTCGACGCGGGCTGCTGATAGCCCATTGGTTGGGATCGGTTCGCGCTTGGTGTGATCGGCCGCAACGGTCGCCCTGCGCGCGCCGTATCCCCCCGGAGACCCAGGAGAGATTCCCATGCGAAACGCATTGACCACCGTGACCGCCGCCGCTCTGCTTTCCCTCGCCGGCGCCGCGAGCGCCCAGGACGTGACCACCGAGGTGTTCCTGGCCGGCCTGAGCGAGCCGACCGCCCTCGTGCACGCGCCGGGCGACTACGGCCGCGTGTTCATCACCGAGAAGCGCGGCGTGATCCGCGTCGTGCGTGATGGCCAGCTGCTGCGCGACCCCTTCCTCGACATCGACCCGCTGATCTCCAGCTTCGGCGAGCGCGGGCTGCTCGGCATCGCGTTCAGCCCAGAATACGCCGACGACGGCTGGTTCTTCGTGCACTATTCGAACAACTCGGGCGACACCGTCATCGCGCGATACAGCGTGTCGGACACCAACCCCGACGTTGCCGACCCGGACAGCGGCGTGATCCTGCTCACCCAGGACCAGCCCTTCAGCAACCACAACGGCGGCTGGATCGACTTCAGCCCCAACGACAACTACCTCTACATCGCTCTGGGCGATGGCGGCAGCGGCGGCGATCCTCAGGGCAACGGACAGCGTCTGACGACGCTATTGGGCAAGGTGCTCCGCATCGACGTGCTGGGCGCGCCCGACCCCGGCCTGCGATACGCCATTCCCGCTGACAATCCCTTTGCCGGCACGGGCAACGCCGAGGAGATCTGGGCGTACGGCGTGCGCAACCCCTATCGCAACGACTTCGATCCCATGAACGGCGATCTGTACATCGCCGATGTGGGCCAGGGCGATCGCGAAGAGGTCAACTACCAGCGCGGCGACAGCCTGGGCGGTGAGAACTACGGATGGAAGTGCCGCGAGGGCGACATCTGCTTCTCTACGGCCGTGCCGTGCCCCACGAGCTGCGACCCGTCTCCGTTCGTCGATCCGGTGGTGGTCTACGACCACACCGCGGCCGGCGGCTGCTCGATCACGGGTGGCCAGATCTATCGCGGCTGCGCGATCGACGGCCTGTCGGGCACCTACTTCTACGCCGACTACTGCTCGGGTCGCGTGTGGTCGATCCGCATCGTCGATGGCGAGGCAACCGAGCTCACCGAGCGCACGGCTCAGTTCGGCGGCATCACCAGCATCATCAGCTTTGGCCGAGACGCGTACGGCGAGTTGTACATCCTGAGCCAGGGCGGCACGATCCGCAAGGTGATGCCCGCGGGCGGCATCGAAGACTGCGATGGCGACCTGGTCTCCGACGCCTGCGAGATCGCGGTGGGCGCTGAGGCCGACATCAACGGCGATGGCATCCCCGACAAGTGCCAGTGCCTGGCCGACCTTGACGGCGATGGCGAGCTGACGCTGTTCGACTTCCTGACGTTCCAGAACCTGTTCGACATGGGCGATCTGGCCGCCGACTTTGACGGTGACGGCGAGCTGACGCTGTTCGACTTCCTGGCGTTCCAGAACCAGTTTGACGCTGGCTGCCCGTGAACCGGGTCAGGCCGATTGCAGCTGGCTGCTCACCTGCTTGAGCACCTCGGCGGCGATCTGCTCGGGGTTGTAACCGGCGGGCATATGCACGATGGGGACCGAGGCTTGCTTGGCGAAGTCTCGGGCCCTTTCCGCGTGCTCGTGCCCGGTGAGCTTGATCAGGACCGCCACGAGCTTGGTATCGGGGTGCGCGATCGGTGCTCGCATGGGCTCGGCCGTGCCGTGCTCGGAGAGCTCGGGCCACGCCACGGCTTCGACCTGGAACGCGTCAACGATCCTGTCGATAGCCTCGCGCCGGGGCTCGCCACCGATCATGACCAGCTGTCCGCCACGCAGCAGTTCTCGTACGCGGAGGACATCATCGCTCCAGGCACGCTCACGCGGCTCCGAGCCGTTCTGGCTGCCTGTCGAGGCAAGCTTGTCCAATTGGTTCCAGGCCGTCGCGAGCTGCGCGTGCGCTTCGAGACCATCCGGGAACATGTTGCGCTCAACGACGGCGGCGATCTGTCGCAGCATGGCGTTGAGTTCGGGTGGGGCGATCTCGACCAAAGCCTCGACGGCCTCGTTCACCTTCTCACAATCGTGCGACGGTGACTCTTCGCCGAACGGCGATTCGGTAACGTCGCGCACCTTCTGGGCGTGGTAGAGGGCCTTCTTCAGGCTCCGCTTTGCCTGCTCGCGACGGGCTTCCTGGTTCTGGATGTCCGACAGAAGTTTCTCGGCGCGCGTGGCCGCGATCGGCATGTCGATCTGAGGATCGGCCGGATCGTTCAGCTGCATGTGCTTGCGCACGTGGTAGCGGTACTCGGACGTCACCAGCTTCAGCCACTGGTGCACCTCATCCTGGTCGATATCGGGCTGCGTGAGCCACGTGTCTTCGAGCGCGACACGCAGCGCACTGCTCGTGGTCGACAGCAACTGGAGCGCCTCGCGCACCTCGTCCTCGTCGCGCCATTGATCCAACGGCTGCATGGCCTGGCAGAGCTCGGCCGCCTGAGCCATGGCCTCGTAGCACCGAGCGATGACCTCTAGCTGCTCGTTGCCCGTCGGCAGCCCCTTGCGGAAGAACATCCAGAGGAAGCAGTCTGGAATCCCCTTCGCCTGGGCGATCAGATCGTTCATCCGCTGGCGAGACTCGGACTCTTCGGGCGTGTCGCGCTCCTGGTCCTGTCGGAGAATCTGGTGCCGGCACGACTCGGCCTTGAGCCGGCATCGCGTGGCAACACGAGGAAGATCGATCGCGCGTGCCCTTGACGTACGCTCGAGGTAGTCGTCGTCTTCGCTGCTCTGGCCTGGCTGTGACAATGCCGCTTCGCGCGCTGCCGTCACCGACTTCTCGTCGCCAATGACCGGCACCTCGACCTGGATATCACCGATGCGAAGCGGCGCGACGGCGTTGGGCTGGATGACCTTCCGAGGCGGCGCCGCAGGCGCGGGCTTGGATTCCGCAGGCTCTTTGCCTTCCAACTCTTCGATGCGCTCGAGCGTCAGTGTTGCCAGGTGCCTGGCGAGTTGTCGTAGCGCTGGTGATCGCTCCAACTGTTCATCAAGAAACTGTTGGATCAGTCCGTACAACACATCACGATCGGGTTGGCTCACCGAAAACAGTAGGCACTCAGAACGGGCGCTTGGTTGGGTTGATAACCATGCCGTCTCGCGCACACACGAAGAGGTCAGCGACTTCGATGGCCTCGGCGAACGATTCCTTCGCCTGAGCGACATCGGCCGCGTCGTCGAGCACACGCCCACGCGCGAGATGCTCGCCATCGGGCACCGCATCCGAACAGATAAGCAACGTGTGGCTCGGCGCGGCTACCAGAAGCCCACACATCCCGGGCGTGACGCCCGGTAACGGAAAGAGATCGACTCGATCGGCCAGACGATCGGGCGCAGGCCGGCAATTACGAAGCTGAGCGACGCGTTCCTTCAAGAGTTCGAGCGGGTTGGGCCCATCATCATCAGGGATAGCGCCACGGCCGATCTGCCCGCTCTGCATCGCGCGACGGAGCGTGTCGGCCAGGAGTAGCCCGACCGACTCGCGCTCGGTCTCGTGGATCCACCACTTGGCGTGGTCAAATAACCGCAGTCCCCGCGTCATGTCTGGCTTGAAGCAGGTGAGGAAGACGTCGGTAATCGCCGCCGGCTTGATGCCCGCCCGCTCGTGCAGCCGCGCGGCCAGTGCCACCTCGGGCAGCCCCGGGTCGACGAGGATCCGCTTGCTGCCAGTGGTGATGAGCGTCGTGGTCGCGTGGCCAGTCCGTACCGGAGTGGTCTCGCTCCACAAGGGGTTCGCCGCGAGCGTGCCCAGGCTGATGATTTGTAGTTCCATGCGCCGCGAGGGTATGTCCGCGTCGGCAGGACAGGCGTGATCAGCGGGCTTCGAGCTGGTTGAACGTCACCGTGACGAAGGCCTCGTTCTTTGGCGATTGATGGGCGAGCCGGCGGATCATGAGCGTCGCCTGGTCGAGCCACACAGAGGCCTCGCCCTGCTCGATTAGGTCGAGCTCGATCATGATGGTCGGCTGGCCGTTCATGCTGGTGACGCCCACGATTCGGGCATTCTCGTAGTCGTTGGTCGGCCCCCAGTTGTCGCCCGCCAAGAGCCGCGGCACATTGGTGGTAAAGACCGTCATGATGTTCTGGAAGGGGCCGATGGCGGCTTCGAGCGTCGGCGCCTGTCCATAGCTCCCCCCGCGTATCGTCTCGAATCGAACCCCGGCCTTGTGGATCTCGAACTGGGCGAATTGTGAGCCCGCCGGCCCTTGCACCATGTACGAGAAGTCGCCATCACGCACCCACATCGTGGTGAACCCGTACTCATTCCGCCGGCTGGGCTGGATGATCGTGATTACGCCACGATCGGCATAGCTCTCGGCATCGCCGTACGCCATGGCCGATCGCACGAGGAGCTCCTCGACGGTCATCGATCCCGTGTAGGGTGTGGCGCCACCGCTCGTCCCGCCGGGACCGCTGCCGCCGGTGGGTGACTCACCTGGGCTCTGAGCCGGTGGGTCGGCGGCCGGAGGAGGTGGGGGGGCAGGCGGTGCCGCCACGATCGGTGGTGGCGTGTACGAGCCGCCGCTCGAGCAGCCTGCGGCCAAAGCGGCAGCGCTCAGGGCGATGGCCCATGGCGAGTAGGGTGCGATGTTCCGCGTGCGTTGACGCATACAAGGAGCCTATCGGCTGCTGGTCGCCGCTTCCCGCCGCCGGTCTCGGGCCGACAGCGCCTGGGCGTACACATGCTCGAGCCCAGCGACCATAGCCTGGGCGCTGAACTCCCTGCCGGCGACCTCCCTGCCCGCCGCCGCCAGAGCCAAGCGTTCATCGGGCCTGGCGGCCAGATGCCTGATAGCTTCACCCAGGGCAGACGCGTTTCCGGTGGGAATGAGCCAGCCGGTCTGTTTGTGCCGGCAGATCTCGGGCGTTCCGTCGCAGTCGTAGGCCACGGGGCACACCCCAGCGAGCAACGCCTGGGTCACCGTCCGAGGCAATCCCTCCCGATAACTGGGATGGGCCAGCACGTCCATCGCCCGCATCATGCCGGGCACCTCGGCCGGCGAGACCAACCCGGTGAAGACCACCCTGCCGCCCAGCCCCATCTTCTTGATGCGGTCTTCCAGATGCTGCCGCAGGTAGCCGTCGCCCACCCAGAGCAGCCGCCAGTGCTCGTTGGCCTTCAGGTCTTCACCGAGGGCATCGAGCAGATCGTCATGCCCCTTGTCCTGGGCCAGACGCGCGACGGTGCCCACGACGAACTCGTGCGGTTCGATGCCATGCTTCTCTCGCACCTTGTCACGCGTCGGGTGGCTCTCGAGATAGGGCGCGATGTCCACGCCGCTGCGCACGGTGGTGTAGATCGCGGGCGTGCCGATGCCGCGCTCGAGGAACTGCCGTGTCATCGCGTCGGCCACGCTGACGATCGCGTCGCACCGTTTAGCGGCGAATCGCTCGGCCACGGTATAGATGGCGTTGGACACCGCCTTGCCGGGCAGGAAGGGCGGCCCATGGATCGTGTGCACCACCGCGGGCTTGCATCGCGCATTCCAGCCAGCGAGACGGCCCAGGATGCCGGCCTTGGACGAGTGCGTGTGCACGACGTCGGGCTTGATGTCGTCGATGAGTTGCTTGAGCTCGCGGTAGGCCCGCAGGTCAGCGAGTGGCCGCACGGGCCTGATCAGGTGGGGAACCTCGTGGGTCTCGATCTCGCCGAATGCGCGCACGCGATCGAGCATCGAGCCCTCGGGCCCATAGATCGGCCCATACGCCAGATGCACCTCGTGCCCCAGTTCCACCTGCCCCTCGCACGAGAGGATCGTGTTCTCCTGGCTGCCGCCCAGGATGAGGCGTGTGGAGATGTGCAGGATGCGGGTCATGCCAGCCGCTGGGCGATCGCGGCGCCGACGTAGGCGTCGCTTGCCGGATCGACGCTGAAGTCGCCACGATCGTGCACGAGTTCCTCGCGGCGGTCGAGGTCCTTCACCTGCACCTTGTCGGGGCCGTGCAGCACGATGGCGAACCGGGCGAACTGCTTCTCGGCGTCGGCCAGCAGCTTCTTGAGGTTGCGCGTGGTCTTGTACGTCCGCCGGGCGTGCATCGGGCGCACGGCGTAGCGATC
>JBITAB010000304.1:0-6335 GCA_044439825.1 Phycisphaerales bacterium JB064
CCTGAGCCTGATCGCCGTCGCGCCCGACCACGCCGGCGCCGCCCGCGAGGCCGCCCCGCGCGAGCGCGTCCGCACGGCCATCGCCGCGTCGCTGGGCGTCGAGCTCCCCAACGACGAACGCCTGACCTGGCTCGACCGCCCCGGTGGCACGGCCGAGGGCGCCGCCCAGCCGGCCGAGGCCATGGCCAGGAGCGAGCCCAGCCTGGCGCTGGGGGCGATCCTGCTGGGCGTCGCGCTGGCGCTGGCCGCGCTCGAGGCGGTGCTCGCGCGGCTGTTCAGCCACGCCCAGCTCGCCGGGGCGGTGCCAAGCGGCGCGTCCTCGAATCGGGAGGCCGCCTGAATGGAGCTTGTCGCGCAGCTTCTCGCCACCGCCCCGACCGGATTTACCAGCCGGCTGTTCGCCCTGCGCGAGCTGGGCTTTGGCCAGGACGGCGTGAGCCTGGGCTTCGATCGCCCGCTGCCGGGCTGGGGCTGGCTGCTGGTGGTCATGGGCTGCTGCGTGCTGGGCTGGTGGGGCTATCGCCGGCTGGAGGGCCCGCGTGCCGCGCGTGTCGCGCTGGCCGGCGTGCGCGCCGCGCTGCTGCTCGTGCTCGTCGTGCTCGCCTGCGGCCCGAGGCTCGAACGCGTCAGCGAGCGCCTCGAGCCAGACTGGGTGATGGTGCTGGTGGATCGATCGGTCTCGATGCGTGTGGCCGACGCGCCGATCGCCGCGGAGGGTGCAACGCGCGCCACGCGCGACCAGCAGGCCCGCGCGATCCTGCAGCAACACGCGCCGATGTTCGCCGAATTGGCCGAGGACCGCGAGCTCGTGTGGCTCGGCTTCGACGCCGCGGCCTTCGACCTGCGCGCCCGCTCGGCGACGCAGGCCGAGGGCGCAGCCGGCCCGCCCGCGCTGCCAGACGCGTCGGGACGGCGTACCGCGATCGGCGCCGCCATCAGCGGCGCGCTCACGCGCGCCGCGGCTCGTCCGTTGTCGGCGGTGGTGGTGCTCAGCGATGGCCGCTCGATCGACGAGCCCGGCGCCGCCGCGCTGCGTCGCCTCGTCGGCGAGCGCGTGCCCGTGCACGTCGTGCCGCTGGGCAGCCCGCAGGCGGCCAGCGACGTCGCGATCGCCCAGGCCGTCGCGCCCGAGGCCGCCTTCGCGCGCGACCAGGCGCCCGTGAACGTGCGGCTCGACCGCCGCGGCCCGGCCCAGGGCTCTTCGGGCATGCTCCGCCTGATCGATTCCGCCACGGGCGAGGTGCTCGACGAGGTGCGCCTCGACGCGGGCGACGAGCGTTGGCAGGGCGACGAGGCATCGGTGACGCTGGTGGCGGGCGAGTTGCAGGCCGGCGAGGCAGAGTGGACGGTGCGGTTCACGCCCGACACGGCCGACCTCTTGCCCGACAACGACCAGGCCACGCTGCGCATCCGCATCGTCGATCGCCCGCTCCGCGTGCTCTATGTCGACGGCACGCCGCGCTGGGAGCGGCGCTACCTCACCAGCATGCTGCTGCGCGAGAGCAGCGTGCGATCGAGCTCGCTGCTGCTGGCCTCGCGTCGCAGCTTCATCGAGGAGGGCGACGTCACCATCGGTTATCCGCCCACCAGCGACGAAGACTGGGCCGAATACGACGTGATCGTGCTGGGCGACGTGCGTGCAGGGCTCTTCAGCAACGAGCAGCTCGATCAATTGCGCGAGCACGTGGCCAGCCGCGGCGCGGGGCTGCTCTGGATCGGCGGCAGCAGCCACACGCCGGCGAGTTGGCGCGGCACGCCGCTCGAAGACCTGCTGCCCTTCCGCCTCGACCAGGGCCAGGGCGTCGCGAGCACGAGCGACCCGGTGATGCTCGAGCGCACGCCCTCGGGCGAGCGGCTGGGCGTGCTGCGTTTGAACGAGACCCTGAGCGACTGGCCCGACTATCTCAGCGATCCGGCGACCGGCTGGAACCGGCTGTGGTGGAGCCAGCGCGTCGATGAGAGCGCCCTGAAGCCCACGACCGAAGTGCTGGCGCGATTCACGTCCGCCGACGGCGGCACACGTACCTCTGCCGCAGTGATGACCATGCCCTATGGCGCGGGCCGCGTGGTGTACGTCGCCACCGACGAGCTCTGGCGGTATCGCTATGGGCGCGGCGAGCCCTTGTTCGAGCGGTTCTATCTGCCACTCGTGCGCATGCAGGCGCGCGGCCGCCTGGCACGCACCGGGGCGGAAGCGGCGCTGAGCGTGTCGCCGCGGCCCGCGCTCGTCGAGCGGCCGGCACGCATCGAGGTTCGTCTGCTCGACCAATCGCTTGTCGATCGCCGACTGCCGGCCGTACGCGTGCAGGTGCGGCCCATCGGCGAGGGCTCGCAGGGCGCTACGCCGCAGTCGCTGACGCTGGGTATCGAGGACACCGGCGCCCGGCGCGCTCTCTCACAGGGCTATGCGGCCAGCTGGCTGCCTACCGAACCGGGCACGTACGAGGTGCTGGTCGACGAGCCGCTGCTCTCGCCGTTGGGGCTGCGTCAGGAAGTGGAAGTGCTGGCCGACAGCGACGAGCTGCGCGATCCGATGGCCGATCACGGCTTACTCACGGCACTTGCCGACCGCACGGGTGGACGGGTGCTGACCATCGACACGCTGGGCGAGTTGCCCGACGTGCTGCCCCGCCGCGAGGTGGTCATCGCCGGCCAGCCGCAGATCGAGCCGCTGTGGGATCGCCCTATCGTGCTCGTGGTGTTGCTGGTGCTGCTGGCGATGGAATGGGTGGGGCGCCGGCTCATCCGGCTGATCTGATCTGATCTGAAACGATTCGGGCACGCGGAGGAAGAACCATGACCATGATCAAGAAGCTTGCGGCTAGCGCGTGCGCGTTGTGCGTCGCATCGATGTCATTGGCTCAAACCGGTGGCCAGCCGAGCGCGGACAAGCTAGCACAGGCCAAGCAGATGCGCGACAAGGCGGTCGCCTACCTGCTCAGCCAGCAGGACGAGCAGACCGGCGGCTGGAGCGTGAGGCCCGATGGCCCGAACCTGCCGGCGATCACCGGGCTCGTGCTGCTGGGAATGACCGCCGACGACGCGCTGCCGACGCGTGACAACGCCACCAAGCAGGCCGTCGATCAGGCGTACGAGTTCATCTATGGCTACCAGCAAGGCGATGGCGGCATCTACGACCGCATCCTGCCGCAATACAACACGGCCATCTCGCTGGCCGCGCTCTCGCGTCTCGACACCCAGCGCGCCGACGAGGCCTCGAAGAAAGCCCTTGCCTATCTGCGCACGCTGCAATACAGCGACGACAACCCCAACCCCGAGCTGCAGGTCTCCCGATCGCACGCCTTCTATGGCGGCATCGGCTATGGCGGCAGCGGCCGGCCCGACAACAGCAACATGCACATGTTCATGATGGCCCTGGAAGAAGCCGGCGTGCCCAGCGACGACCCGGCCGTGCAGCGGGCGCTCGTCTTCCTCAGCCGCACGCAGATGGACGACCGCATCAACGACATGCCCTACGCCGAGGGCTCTCGCCAGGGCGGCTTCGTCTATGCCACCAGCCCCAGCGGAGACCAGGTGGGCGCGGGCGAGAGCAAGGCCAGCATGATCGAGGAGACCCTCGACGACGGCACGAAGATCAGCCGCCTGCGCTGCTATGGGTCGATGACCTACGCGGGCTTTAAGAGCTACGTCTACGCCGAGCTGCCCGCCGACGACCTGCGCGTGACGCAGGCACGCAAGTGGATCGGCGAGCACTACACGCTCGAAGAAAACCCCGGCCTTGGCGCCGAGGGCACGTATTACTTCTTCCTGACCTTCTCCCGTGCACTCGACGCCTTTGGCGAGCCCATCCTGGAAGTGACGGCCGAAGACGGCTCGACGCGTGAGACCAACTGGGCCAACGACCTGATCGATCGCCTGGCCACACTCCAGAACGAGGACGGATCTTTCCAGTCGGTCAACGACCGCTGGATGGAGAACAACCCCGTGCTCATCACGGCCTACACGCTCATCGCGCTGGGCGAGGTGCTCGACTGAGCATCACCCGTGCGCGTGGTGGTCGACCACGTGCGGCGGCACCCGGGCGGCCTTCTCGTCGAGCATGCCACGGATGCGCGACCACGGCAACGGCATGTAATCCCAGCAATCCACGCCAATGTCCATGCTCAGGGCGCTGGGCATGTTCGCCTCGCGCCATGGCTCGAAGTTGCCGTGAGAATGGCCGTAGAGGTGGAACACGCCGCGATGCGAGTGGTGCCACACGGCGTGGGCATAGTGGCTGAGGAACACACGCCGGGCGTTTCGCCCGGGCGAGGCGGACGAGCCCGGGCCCCACTTCTCGTCCTCGGTCATGGTGCTCTCGGCCCCGATGTGGAGCATGACCGCCTCGTAACACGCCGTGAAGTGCGGCCGGGCGATCGGCCGGCGGTCGTGGTTGCCCCACACGAGGCGCACGTCGCGGCAGCGGATCGAATCGCGATAGCGTCGCAACGATCGCTCATCGCGCACGAGCGCAAAGTCGCCCAGGACCCACAGCGTGGCGTCCTCTGGCACCACGCTGTTGATGTTGTCGATGAGGCCGCGATCCATGGCGGTGATGGTTGCTTTCGAAGGCTTCCATCTGTTCAGTTCGCCGTTGGCGGCGCGACGCTCGAAGCTTGCGCGGTCCTCGTCGGTCATGAAAGCGGTGCGAGCGGCGTGCTTGAGGATGCCCGGGTGGCCCAGGTGGAGGTCGGCCGTGAAGTAGTCGCGGTCGGAGCCTTGCTTTGTAGATTGAGTCTTTGTCATAACAGCCCCGGCAGGAGTCGAACCTGCACCCTCCGCATTCGTAGTGCGGCGCTCTGATCCATTGAGCTACGGGGCTTCCTTGTCGAAACATCCTTGAAAACGCCGCGCCCGCTCTCGCGGGCGGCGGGTTACTGGGTTGCCGATTCCGCATCGCTGCGGATCATGCGGGTCACCTGGGCGCCCAGGCTCCCCTCTCCCGAGCCGAACACGAAGGTGGTCTTGGCGCCCTTCAAGATCTCCTGGAGGGCCTCAAGCTCACGCAAGCGCGCCAGCGCCGGGTTGTCGGCCAGCAGCTTGGCGGTGTTCGCCTGACTGCGGACGGCCGCCGTCTCCTCGCGGCGACGGATGAGGTTGGCCTCGGCCTGCTTCTGGGCGACGATGACCTCGTTCAAGATCACCTTCATGTCGCCCGGCAGGATCACGTCCCGCAGGCCGACGCCCAGCACCGAGACACCAAACTCCGCCGCACGCGACGCGAGCCGGTTGCGGATCTGCGAGCCGACCTCGTCCTTGTCGGCAAGCAACTGCTCGAGCGTGCGCCCGCCCACCGCGGTGCGCAGCTCGAGCTGCGCCTCGCGATAGAGCGCCTGGGCCCAGTCGGCCACTTCCGTGACGGCCTTGACCGGGTCGGCCACGCGGTAGGTCACCACCAGGTTCATGCGCAGCGTGACCTTGTCAGCCGTCATGATCTCCTGGCCCTGGATGTCGGCCACCTGCTCGCGCAGATCGACCGACTTCCACGTGACGCTCGCGCCACCCTTCCAGTAGACGAAGAGCCCCGGGCCGAGCTGGTCGACCAGCATGCCGTCGCGGAAGAGCATCACGCGCTCGTGGCTCTCCACACGCAGCCCGCCCAGCAGCACCGAGCCGCCGGGATGGGCCAGGATGGCCTCGAGCTTGGGGTGCACGAAGCGTCCCTCGCTCACGCTGTACCGCTCGACCTCGATCACGGCGGGCGCCTTCCAGAAGGCATGCAACCCGCCGGCAAGGATCGCACCGAGACGGCCGTCGACCCACACCAGCGCCCGCTCGTCGTCCTTCAGGTCGACGATCTCGAGGCGCGAGGCGAGGCGCGCATCACGCACGAGCGCACGCAGGCGGTCGTGCTCGAAACGCGGGCGCAGCGTATCGATCACCTCGATACGGTCACGCCCCTTCCAGGGCCAGACGTTCGGCACCCGGTACACGCCGGGCTCGAGCACGCGGTGGAGGTCGCCGTGGTGGAACCACAAGCCAACCTCGAGCGTGCGCACACGGATGGTCTTCAACATGGCTGCAGCTCCTTTCTGCGCTTCAGCACACAACACACCACACAACACACAGAGATCAACACGATCTCGCTGAGATCCGCGGACGCACGATGTCCCGTAATGCAAGCCAGGCGAGTCCCAGTCCCCGAGCCGCGCCCGCGTCGGTTGCGGGGCAGGCCTTGAGGCGCCGCAGTGAGCGAGGCCAAGCCGAACGCCTTGCGCGATGGGTTGAGACTTCCGAAAGAAGCCTCGCTGCATCGCGCGCCGCGCCCGGCCGCCGCGCTGTGCCGCGCCGGTATCCGTCCTGCCACAAAGCCGCCTTGGCGGTCCCCCTCCGCC
>JBITAB010000305.1:0-6317 GCA_044439825.1 Phycisphaerales bacterium JB064
ACCACCCTGCCCAGCCCCGTCGGCGAGCTGACCATCGCCAGCATCACCGATGTCGATGGGCCTCGGGTGTGCCTGGTGGAGTTCGGGCATCGGGCCCCCGCGGCGATGGAGGCCCTGGCGACGATGTTCGATGCGCAGGTCAGGCCGAGCGTCGACCCGCCCGAGTGCCCGGCGTTGTCCCTGCTGATCCGCGAGCTGCAGGCCTACTTCGTGGGCGATCTCACTAGCTTCACCGTGCCCCTCGAGCTGGCGGGTACGCCCTTCCAGGCGGCAGTGTGGCAGGGGCTGCTCGCCATCCCCTTTGGCCAGACCATCAGCTATGGGCAGCTGGCCACGAGCATCGGCCGTGACGCGGGGGCCAGCCGGGCGGTGGGCGCGGCCAACGGGGCCAACCGGCTGGCGATCGTCGTGCCGTGCCACCGGGTGGTGGCCAGCGACGGCTCGATGCACGGCTATGGCGGCGGGCTGGATCGCAAGCGCTGGCTCATCGACCACGAGCGGACGGTGACGGGCGGGCTGTTCGCGGGCGCTCGCGCGGGCTGAAATATCGAGAAGCCCGGCCGCTTCGGCCGTTACACCCTGTGCATGCGCGTGGCGGCCATCATCCCATGCCGGGCGGGCGACAACCCGAGGGTGGTGTCGCTGGTCGCGGCGCTGGTCTCGCTTCGGGATCATGAGCTGTCGATCGTCGTGGGCGTGGACGGCCACGGAGCGCCGGCGGGGCTGGAGCGCTTCGCGGGCGAGCCCTCGGTCACCATCGTGACGGGCGAGCGCGGCGGGCCCGGCCCGGCGCGCAACCGCGCGCTGGCGGTGGGCGATGAGGAGTTGGTGCTCTTCTTGAACGACGACGTCGAGCCCGCGCCCGACCTCATCGAGCGTCACCGCGCGGCCCACGCCGATGGTGCGCCCAAGCTCGTGCTGGGGGCGGCGCCCTTCGCGATCACCCAGCCCGACCGCGTGCTCGACCGCATGACGCGCGAGACGAGCCTGCTCTTCTTCTATAACACGATGGACGCACACGAGCCGATGCGCGATTGGGGCTTCCGCCACGCGTGGACGCTGAACCTGTCGCTGCCGCGGGCGATCTGTGCGCCCTTCGATTCCGGGCTGGCGTTCCCGATGTTCGACGATCTGGAGTGGGCCTACCGCGTGTGCACCGCGCACGCCGCCCCGCTGGTGTACCGGCCCGAGGCGATCGTGACCCACCACCATCGCTACGAGCCGCGGCAGATCTTGGCGCGCGAGGCGTTGCTGGGCCACCAGGCCCTGACGCTCCACCGCGTGAATGCAGCGTGCGCCACGGCGGTCTTCGGCGAACGCTTCGACGGCTCGCCCCACTCGATCGCCGAGGCGCAGGCCCTCATCACGCCCGAGGCCGACGAGGCGTACGCCCAATTCGAGCACACCGTGCAGCAACCCGCCCTGAGCGTCAACGTGCACGACGTCTTCGCGAGCGCCCGCCCCTGGCGGATGGCCGCCCGCGCCGCCGGCTTCCTGCGCGCGGTCGACGGCGCGCCCCCGCCCGACGCGGCGAGCGTCCTGCCCATCCACGCGGGCGCCTGAGCCATGCGCACGCGCGAGGGGCACATCGTTCTCTTCGGCAGCCGCCGCCCGCTGGACGCCTTCGCCGGCGTGCCCGAGATCCTGCGCGAGCACGGCGTCGAGGTCTGCTACGAGCGGCTCTGGGATCGGGAGCTGCGCTTCGGGCAGCATGCGTTGCCCGAGCTGATCCGCGGCGCGAGGGCGATCGCCTTCGCCGATCTGAGTTACAACGCCCACCTCGCGCCGACGCGTGTTGCGCGGGCGATGAAGGTCCCCACCGTGCTGCTGGTCGACGGCGTCGTCGAGTACGCCAACACGTTCCAGAATCCCTGGCTTGGCTCCAGCCACCTGCAGAACACGCCTCATGATGCCGTGCTGGCGATGGGGCCGCTGCAGGGCAAGATCCTGACCGATCTCGGAAACCGCGTGACCGTCACCGGCCTGCCGAGGCTCGACGGTTTCGAGGACCGCATCGCGCATGCCCGGTCGCGCATCGAAGCGAACCAGTGGCTGGTGATCGCCACGGCGAATACACCGGCGATGGATGGCGATGGGCTCGAGCGTGTGCGAGCCATGCTGCTTGAACTGCGCGAGGAGGCATCTTCACGCAATCTCGCTGTACGATGGCGCATCGACGCATCGCTAGCGAACGATCTCGGCGTGGCCGTCGACGCCGCCCCCCTGCTCGACAGCCTAGCCGGCGCCCGCGCGACGATCACCACCGCCAGCACGCTGGCCGTCGAGAGCATGCTGGCCGGCGTGCCCACGGCCATCGCCCACCCGCATCCGCATCCGCTGTGGGTTCCCGCGGCCTGGGTGTGGCGGCGCTCGGCGGGCGACTCGACCATCGATGACCTCCCCGTCGAGCGATTGGCAACGTCGGGCGAGACGCTTGACGCGCTACTGAGCAACCCAAAGCTCGACCGACAAGACAGAATCCTCGAGGATATCAGCACGCAGAACGCGGCCGACCGTGTGGCGCGTGCCCTGCTCGACGTGCGTTGGACGGGGAACACCAACTCCATCCCTTCGATGGGCCGCGCGGCCACCAATCCGAGCGCATGCGAGACGCTCTATGTCGCTGTGTGCGATCACGAAAGTGCGCGTCCGGCCATCGTCGATCGTGCGATGGAGGACATCGCGGCCGATCCGCTCTCGCACGTCCTGTGCATCGGCCTGAGCCCGTTGAACTTCGCCGATACCCGTACACCATCACTTGATCACGACCGGGCCCACGAGGTCGTACCCGATCCCACGCTTTCCACGCACGAGCGTGCGCAGGCCGTGCTTGACGCTGCTCTCGCGCTCAAGCCATCACGAGTCAGTTTTGATGACGACCGCGTACTGGCCTTGGCGGCCCAGCTCGTCGCGCGTGGGGTTCGGTGCGATGATCCGCGGCTCACGATTCGCAATGATCACGCCGTGCGGAGCATCGAACGCTGGCCCTGGGCGCCACAGTCTCCCGATGAAGAGGCCGCGGCCGACGCCTGGCTGGAACACGAGCTCCGGGCTTCAGGTTATGAGCACATCGCATTCGATGGGCCGACTGAGGATTGCGACGCGGTGCTGGTGCGTGCCGGTTCTCTGCGGCCTCATCCCGCGCACATCGATCAGTGGCGCGACCGTGGCCTCGGCGTGGCTCTTTCTCCCAACATGTATGTCGAGCACGGCGTCTACGCCGTGGAACGCGCCATCGCTCGACTGGTGGCCCGGGGCTGCTCACGCATCGCCGTCGCGCTCTGGCCAGGCCGATCGCCGGTGCTCATCGCCCCCATCCGCCACGGCGCACCGATCGTCGGCTTCCTCGACGACGCTGCCCATGCCTTTGACACACACCTGGGCCTGCCAGCGCATCCATTCATTGAAGGCATCGATGCGTTGCGACCTGACGCCCTCATCGCATTGCACGAGAGCGACCTTGCTCGTTGCAAGAATACTGGGCTCCCGACCGAGCTAGTCGACCTAGAGGAAGCTCGTGCGCACGAGGTCGATCATGCCCTGCGCGAAGCGGTCCATGGCGAATCGCTCGCGCATCCTCGCGTCGATCGCGGCTGACCACGCGTCGCGCCAACTCGATCCTTTGGCCTTACGCACGATGGCCTCGAGTTCCGCCTCGCTTGCGAAGCCGACCTCGCCGATGTCGACCAGGGGCCAGGCCGAGTCTTCGTGGGGCAGCTTGGGCTTCCCCAACGCGCAGTTCTTCAGCACGTCCATCTCGTAGGCCGTGGGAGACACGAGGCCATCGGCACCAAGCTCGAGCCCACACCGCCCCCACAAGGAAGCGACGCGCATCAGCCCATCGCTGTCGGCGATCATGAACCTGGGACGCCCATCGCTCGTCTGATCGTGTGGCTGCACCTTGCCGACCATCGCGTTGAGCTGGAACCAACGGGCCCGATCGATTTCCTCGAAGCTGCGCCGCACGATCGGCAGCCCACCACTCATCGCCGCCTCGGCCACGCGCTGGTGGTAGATGCCGCGTGCCGAAGCGTGGATCGTGACGCCCGCAAGTTGGTAGGCCGCGCGCAGTTCTTCTCCATGGGCCAACTCACCACGCGCAAACTTGGCGAGTTGCGGATGATCCTCCCAGCCCGAGCCATACAAGTGCAAACACCACCCGTTGCGTTCGCACACGCTGGCCGCCCAGGTTGCGGCCTGCTGGCGATAGTGCAGATCGGCCAGGGGCATCGCGATCTGCTGCAAGAGCGTCTCGATCATCGAAGGCGTCGCGGGCCGGCCGTGAGCCTCGCGCAGGATCGCCTCGCACTCTGCACGCATCGCACGAACGAGCCACAACTGGTCTCGCTCCGCTCGAACAAGGACCACCGGCACGCGCGATTCCAGCATGGCGATCGAGCGACCGGCTGGCGTCTGCTCTCCGATCTCGGAGATCCGCTTGCGGATGTAGACCTCGGGCAGCTCGCTATGGCGCGTCATCATCGCGACATCGCAGCGCAGGTGCTCGAAGCCATCGCCCACCGGGCCGCGATGGAACTTCACGGTCGAGACCGCGTTCGGCCACGCCAGCATGCGCGACTCGGGCACGCCGAGCCTGTCGCGGAGCTCTGGGTACAGCATGCCCGCCACGAAGTCGAGTGCGCCCGCCCTCGGCGTGTCGGCGCCCGCAAAGAAATGGCCCATCGCATCCTGGGCCCAGGTGATCACCGGGATGTGCGGCGGCATCACCGGGCCGAGCTGTGGCCTGAAATAGTTGAGCAGCACGATGCCATCGGGATCAAACCCGATGATCGCCCGCGTGTAGTGCAGTTGCGTCTGCCGCGTGTGATCATCGGGTTCGGTCAGCAGCACGGCCTGGTGCCCCAAGCCCTCGAGCGTCTTCACCAGATCGGCGGCCGAGTGCCGCATGTATGTCGAGAATCGCGACGCGCACACGAGCACGCGCAGCGACTCACCATCGCGCCAGCGCCGGCGTACCGCTTCGCGTCGCTGGCGGCTGTTGGCCCACTCACGAAGCGTGCCCGCCTGCTCGCGTAGCAGCGATTGCTGCCTTGCGTGGGCCTCGCCCAGCAGCCTGGCCACCGCCTGGCCGACCTCTGGCGGAGCGCCGCACATCGCGACCTGCTTCGGCAGCGGATCGTCGCCGTGCCCCTTGAGCCACGTCTCGAAGTTCGCCATGCCCTCTGGCCCGACGAACCACTCGACCCCTGGCGCCTGCAGCAATTCTTGGACAGCGCCTTCACCATCGGCGGCCGAGAGCCGGGCTAACGCGGCGAGCGCCACTTCGGCCCTGGGCTCGATCACAAAGATGTGGGGCAGGTATTGCAGCGAGCCTGTGCGTTCGCGTACCGCACGAGCCACCATGTCTGCCGAGGCAAGCCCCACCAGCACCAGCGGCGGCGCGAAACCTTCATTCTCGGGCCAGATCGGCGCCTCACCTCCGGCCATGGGAGCATGGGCCAAGGCGCCGCCAACACCCTCGAGCACACCGCCCGAGAGCCCCCACTGCTCGCCCACGAGCGGCCACAGCGATCGCGCGGCCTCCAGCAGAGGACCAGACCCGGCGGGCGCACGGACAGCGGGGACAGCCGACATGCCCTGTCCATCGGCCCCGGGCTCGTGCCCACACCAGAAGATGGCCGATGACGTGGCCGTGAGCGCCGTGCACGCCGACATTCCGAGCACCGAGGCCTGGCGGCCCAAGGCCCCGCGGCTGCCGCTGGTGCCCCAACTCCGCGAGCGACTGCTCGATCGCACCGCCGCGTGGCTGGCCTCGTGCGGCGTCACACGCATCGCACTCTACCCCGGCGGCCGGCACACGCGGGCCATCATCCGCCAGCCCTGGCTGTTCCACGGCATCCAGGTCGCCGCCGTGCTCGATGATCAGCCGAGCCGCGACGCCATCGCGGGCGTGCCGGTGCTCTCGCCGGCCGAAGCCGCAAAAACACCCACCTTCCAGGCGGTCGTCCTGAGCACGACCGAGCACGAGGACGCGCTGCGAGACCGGGCCCACGCCGCGTTCGCCGGCACGGCGGTGAAGGTCGTCTCGCTGTACCTGCCCGACGACACGCTGTGGGAGGCCGAGGCCACGCTCGAGCGGCTCATCGCCAGTGGCCTGAGCCTGGAGGACGCACGCTGGCTGGTGGACAACCGCGGCGAGCGTCACGACGCGCTGCTGCCCATCATCCCCCCCGCGCGGACCGAGTTGCACGCCCGCCGATACGAACTGGCCGCCGACGTCGCGCTGCAACACAACGCCAGGCGCATCGCCGACATCGCCAGCGGCACGGGGTATGGCTCGCGCCTGCTCGCCACGA
>JBITAB010000306.1:0-6276 GCA_044439825.1 Phycisphaerales bacterium JB064
CGGCACGCCGTCGTCCCGGAGCGGTGCGGCGACGCACGGGAGGAAAACGACGACGCCACGCGCCGTAGCCGCTCCCCCTCAGCCCGCCAAGGCCGCCCCCCGCGCGCCATGCCCGACCAACGCCCCACACTCCGGGCACGCCGCGCCGGGGTCGAGCCCGCCCCGGTCATACCCGCAGCGAACACGCCGCCGGCGCAGCGTGCGACGCACGAAGATCGGTGTGCGCCACGCGATGAAGAGCAGCAGGGCGTAGAGCAGCGTGTTTATAGGAAAGCCGGGCCAGAGGGGGAGCAAGGGGAGGGCGAAGCGGTCGGTGGGGTGGAAGTATGTGGGAAAATTGAGCGCCCGAAGGGGTGCGACCGGAGTACCGCGCCACAATTCGATGCCGCCCGTGAGCGAGACCTCGGGCTGGTCGGGCAAGGGGGACACGCTCTTGTGGCCGATGACGCTCGAGCCGGGTACCGGTGCTCTCGGAAAATCCTCCACGAGCTCGGCGTGATGCGCGCCGCACGCGAGCGCGGGCCGCGGCCACCCCGCCAGCACGACGAACAGCGACTCTTCCGTCCAGTGGTCGGGCTGCAGCAACGTGGTGCTGTAGATGCGGGCCCAGCTGTGCAGCACGCGCCAACCGAAGTGCGGGTGGCCGAACTCGAAGAGCGCGTGCGGGAAGGGGTAGTCCGGGATCGGGGGAGCGCCGGCAGCCCGGACGCGGTACCGCCGCCAGGCGCGATCGGCATCGATTCCGGCCGCCATCGGCGGGGCCGGACCCAGGAATGGGTCGCCCTTGTCCAGGGACCCCCAGCGTCAATGCGCACGATCGACCGCCGGCTCGCCGTCGCGTGCGATTGGGTTGATGCCATGCTCCCGCGCGAGGTCGTGCTCGACGGGCCAAGGGACGCTCGGCACGAACAGGATCGTCTGGTTCCTGCCCGCCCACGCGCGTCGGAACTGCACCGCATGGATCGACCACGACGTAAGAACCGTCGCGACCGCCCCCAGCAGGACGAACACGAGCAGCGTCCGAATGGCCCGGCGGCAACGCATGCGCGAAGCCTACGCCCGGCGGAGCATGCTCCCCCGCTTCCCAATTGCCAAGTGCCCAATGCCAATGGCCACGCTCCCGCGAACCACCGCCTCGCACCCCCAGCTAGCATCCCGGGTTGGAGGACCGACCGCATGGCGCATGGCACATTCGATCCAGGTTTTCACGTCTATAACCTCGAACGCTTCTCGTTGCTCCTGATCACGTTGGTGGACGACGTGCCACGGCGCGACTGGCGGTGGAAGCCGAGCCCCAACGACTGGGCGATCGTCGAGATCCTCGGGCATCTTGCGCGTGAGGAGCGCGAAGACTTCCGTCCCCGCCTGGAACGCACGCTGCGCGATCCGACCGAGGCGTGGCCGCCGATCGATCCCGAGGGCGACGTGGCAAGGCACAAGGACATCGACGGTGACGTGTATCGCTTCTTCGAGGAATTCGTGCGCGCCCGGCAGGACAACCTCGCCTGGCTGGAGTCGCTCGGGCCGCTCGAAGAGCTCGCCTGGGACAACGCGCACGCCCACCCGCGGGGCTTCACGATCCGCGCGGGCGATCTCTTGTGCGCCTGGGCCGACCACGATGCGCTGCACGCGCGCCAGATCGTCAAGCGCCGCCACCAGATGATCGAGCGGGCGGCGGGGCGGTTCACCTGCGTGTACGCGGGAGACTGGTAGCGTGGATCGCGTCAGCGGGCGCGGACGCGCACGCCATCGGCCAGTTCGTCGCCCGGGTAGCACACCACGAGCTGTCCCTCGGTCAGGCCATCGAGAACCTGGGCCTCCTCGGCGTTACGCCGGCCCAGGGTGACCGGAGTGCGGTGCGCCACGCCGCCACGCTCGTCGCCCTCGACGGTGAACACGGCCCAGCCGCCGTCGTGGCGGAAGGGGGCGGTCGCGGGCACTGTCAGAGCATTCGCGCCCTCCCACACGACAATGCTGGCCTCGACGCGGAAACCATCGCCCAGCAGCAGCCGGCCCTCGCGCGGGGTTACGAAGTCGGCGATGATGTTGACGCGCTGCTCCTCGATGCCCAGGGCGGAGACGTGCGTGAAGCCACTGGGCTCGACCAGCCGCACGATCGCCTCCAGCGTGCCTTCACCGCCCCAGTGGTCGATCGAGATGCGCGCTCCGGGGGTGATGGCGACGGCATCCTCGCTCAGCACGTCGATGACCAGCTCCAGGTCGGCCAGGTCGCCCACCTCGACGAGCGCATCACCCGCCGCGACGACGCGTACGCTCTCCTCGAAGACGCGAAGCACCAGGCCGTCGATCGGGCTGGCCAGCGTGAGTCGTCCTGTGGCGGGTGCGCTCCCATCGACCGGCTCGCCACGGGCCAGCAGCAGGGCGCTCCTGGCGACTTCCAGCTCATAGTCGGCGATGTCGGCCTCGAACCCCGCGGCGCGGAGGGCGTCGGCGGCGGTGCGTTCGGCGGCCATGGACCGGTCGAGTTCTTGCTGGGTGGCGGCGCCGTCCTGCTGTGCGTTCGCGAGGCGCGCCAGCTCGGTCTCGGCCAGGTCGTAGGCGGTGCGCGCGGCCTCGAGCATGGCCCGCGCCCGCTGCGCGGCCGCTTCGCCCGCCCGCACGCGCGCCTCGGCCTGGGCGATCGCCCGGGGGTTGAGCAGGTCGGGATCGGCCGGCTCGATGACGGCGACCACCGTTTCGCCGGCCGTCACCGCATCGCCGGGGTCGAGCCTGATGCGGCGCAGCCGGCCAGCCAGGGGGCTTGAGAGCACGTATCGCTCGGCGATGCGTGTGATGCCCTCTTCATCGACGGTGACCACCATGGGGCCGCGGGTCGCGACGGCCAAGTCCACATCTATGGGTCGAGGCCGCAGCGCCCAGGCCAGCGCGGCGACGATCGCCAGGGCGAGCAGCACGAGGAGGATGCGGCGGATGGTGGTGGCCATGCGGGCTCCGGTTGGTGGCGCTTTCCACGCGAGAGGCTACTCGCGCGCCTTGAGTGCGGCCATCAGGTCGAGACCGCGCACGCGGCGGGCGATGGCGATGGCGGTGACGATGCTGGCGGCCAGCACGATGATCGCCGAGAGCGCGAACGTAGCTGCCTCGATCACGAAAGGCATACGGAAGAGTTCGCTCGCGCTGGCCCACGCGGTCAGCCGCGCCAGGGCGTACCCGAGAATCAGGCCCAGCGGGACGCCCACGAGCGTCACGATCGCCAACTCGCCGATCTGGAGCCCCACGACCTCGGCCTTGGTAAAGCCCAGCACGCGCAGGGTGGCCAGGTCTCGCCCGCGCTCCGACAGCGACGTGCGGGCGGCGTTGTACACGACACCGATGGCGATGACCACGCTGAAGCCGATCAGGAACGTGCGCATGAGGCCCAGGTTCTGGGCGAGGATGTCGGTGAAGGCCTTCCGGGTGGCGGCCTTGGCGTTGACGGCGACGATGCGCGGCGTGCGCCGGACCTCCTCGTAGAACGCGTCGAGCCGCGCCGGATCGACGCGAGCGTAGACGCCGTCGACGACGCTCGGCTCGCGGAGCTGGCGGTTCAGATCGTCCATCCGTGCGTACACAGCCAGCCCCGAGAAATCGTCGATGGTCGCGGCAACCAACGGCTCAAGCGTCGGCCGACGCCCATGCAACACCTCGGCGCGCACATGCTCGCCCGGCCGAACGCCAAGCGCCTTGGCGAGCTGCGCTGAGAGCACCACGCCCTGCTCGGGCAGGGGCACGGGGTTGCCGTCCATGTCCAGCAGGTGGTGCATGCCGTCGCGACGCGACAGGCCGATGATACCCACGCGCCGTTCCTGGGGGCCATGGCGCAGACGGACGGCCACGACGCGATAGGGCTCGACCGCCAGCACGCCGGGCATCATGGCGACGCTGCGAATCGCCTGGCCGTCGGTATCGGCGGCGAACACGACCTCGACGTCGCGCTGTTGCACGCGCTCGAACTGGAACTCGAGCAGATAGGCCATCGAGTCCTCGGTGAACCGGCCGACGACGAGGATCGCCGTCGCTAGCGCCACCCCTAGCACGGACATCGCTGTCTTCCCCGGTCGGCGTTCAAGGTAACGCAGCATCATCCGCATCGATGTGGGCAGCAGGCGAGAGAAGCCCAACCGCTCGCCGAGCATTCGGTGGTAGGCCATGGGTGCTGGCGGCTTGAGGGCCTCGGCCGCCGGGACGCGCATGATGCGCCGCAGCGAGAAGAAGACGGCGAGCACGCCCGAGCCCACGCCCACGACAAAGCCCAGCACGACGAGGCCGGGGTGCAGCGTGTAGGTGAACACCGGGAAGTCGAAGAAGTCTGCGTACATCGCGGTCAGCCCGCGGCCCATGATTGCGCCGCCGGCGACGCCCAGAACCGAGGCAAGTATCGCGACAGCGATGGCGAAACCCAGGTAGTGCAGCGCGATCTCCCTCGTGGTGTACCCCAATGCGCGCAGAGCGGCGATCTGTTCGCGCTGGAGGGCGATGAGCCGACCGAGGATCAGATTCAGCAAGAAGGCGCTGACCGATAGGAAGATCAGCGGCGCAATCAACGCCGTGCCGCTGAGTTCTTTGAATTCGTTCTCTACGATCTGATGGGACGGATGGTCGCTGCGTCCGTACGCCCCGGTGCCGCCGAAGGGCGAGAGCACACGATCAACGGCAGCGATCACGACGCGCTCATCGGTGCTCGCATTCAACAGGAGCGAGACGTCATTGAACGCGCCCTCCATATCGAACGCGCCCTCCATTTCTTCCCGGCCCATCCAGAAGACGGCGTAGCGATCGTGCTCGGGCAAGATGCCGCCCGGCGGGATCAGGAAGACATACTCGGGCGAGATGCCCAGCCCCACGATGCGCAGCGTCTGCGCTCGACCACCCATGATGGCGCGGATGGTCGAGCCAGGACGCAGGCCGTGGGCATCGGCGAATCGGTTGCTGACGATCACCTCGCGATCGCGTCGCCCCTCGGGCAGCCGGCCCTGGATCAGGTGGATCTCGTTCAGCCCGCGACGGCCCGGTCGTGGCAAAGAAACGATCGCCGCCGATGCCGGTTCGAGCATGCCCGGCACGTCGAGCAGCACGCGATCGACGATGCGGGTATCGATCGCAGACACTCCGGGAATGGCTTCCAGACGGTGGGCCAGCGACTCGGGAGCCCGGCGTGCGTGCGCGAAGGCGTCGGCAAAGCGGTTGCGCTCGTAATACGTCTCGGCGGCCCGCTGGAGGCTGTCGAGCATGCTCAAGGCCATGATGAAGGTCGCGATGCCGCATGCCAGCACGAGTGCGACGGCGAAGGCCTGCTCCTTCATGCGCCACAGGTCTCGCACGAGTTTGCGGTGGATGGCCTTCATTGGTCTACCACGCCAGTTCGCTCGCTGGCCGGCGTTCAGGGTTGATCTGCACGTTGGCGATCGTGCCGCCCGAGAGCGATACGACACGGTCGCTCATGCTGGCAATGACCGCGTTGTGGGTGATGATCGCCGTCGCCGTGCCCAGTTCGCGGTTGGCGTGTTCGAGGGCTTCGAGCACGATGACTCCGGTCTTTGCATCTAGCGCGCCGGTCGGCTCGTCGCACAGCAGCACTTGTGGCCGCTTCGCGATGGCTCGTGCGATCGCGACACGCTGCTGCTCGCCGCCGGAGAGTTGGCTGGGGAAGTGGTCCAGCCGATGCGAGAGGCCCACGAGGTCGAGGGCGGCCTCGGGCGCCATCGCCGATACCGCGATGTCGGTGATGAGCGCCACGTTCTCGCGGGCGGTCAGGCTGGGTATGAGGTTGTAGAACTGGAACACGAAGCCAACGTGCGCGCGGCGGAAGCGGGTCAGCGCCGCGTCGTCGGCCCCGGTCAGATCCTTACCAAGATACTCGAGGGTCCCCGAGGTGGGGGTGTCCAGGCCGCCGAGGATGTTGAGCAGCGTCGACTTGCCGCTGCCGCTGGGCCCGAGTAGCACGACCAACTCGCCCGCGAGGAGTTCGAAGTCCACGCTTCGCAGCGCATGCACGTCGACGTCGCCGACATGGTAGATCTTAGAGATGCCGCGGGCACGGAAGACGGGCTGCCCGTTTCGTACAGGTCTGGCTTCCATCGCGCGGGCAGCCCGGCTGACACCCATGGCAAACTGTATCGGCATAGAAGAACAAGGACGGCCCTGGGCCGTCCTTGTTCTTCTATGCGTGGTGATTGCTTCTTTAAGCCTTCGCCGCCATCTTCTCGGCCTTGGCCCGCGCGTCGTCGAGCGTGCCGACGTACATGAAGGCGCTCTCGGGCAGGTCGTCGCCCTCGC
>JBITAB010000307.1:0-2812 GCA_044439825.1 Phycisphaerales bacterium JB064
GTGCGGCTGAGGCCGACGGTGTGGACGTACTCGTGCTGGAGCACGCGCGGCCAGTCGTACCCCTGCGTGGTGCTGCCCGGGCTTGGTCGCGGGCTCTCCATCGCGATGGCCGGGCCTGTGCTCGCGGCGATGGTGAAGATGTCGGGCATGCCCGTGATGCGCACGGCGAACCAGTCGTGGCTGGGCATCAGGTCGATGACCGTCTTGCGATCGGGCTCGTGGGCGAGGCCGTTGTTGGTCTGGCCGGTCACGCGCGCGTGGATGTGCTCCATGACGGGCGCCATCTCCTTGGCGAGCACGGCGTCCGGTCCGGGGCGGTAGCGGATGGTGAAGTGGTCGGTCTCGACGCGCTCGTAGTTTGCGAGCTCGGTCGCGAGGCGCAGGGTGTTCTTCGCCCGGACGTTGAAGGGATCGAGCTCGGTCGCGCGTGTGAGCGCGTCGATGGACGCCTGGTCGTCGGCGGCCTGCATGGCAAGCAGGCCCAGCTCGATCCATGGTTCGGGCCATGCCGGCTGACGCTTGGTGGCTTCGGCCAGGTGGGCCATGGCGGGGGCGTACTGGCGCCAGTCGGCGAGTTGGCGGCCGGCCTCGAAGTGGCCCAGGGCCGTGTTGGGCGAGAGCTCGTCGAGCGTGGCGAGTGCGGATTGCTCGGCCTCGCTGTCGCGATACACCGCGGCGATGGCGGCGCGTAGCGCGAGGGCCTCGCGCATGCGCGGGTAGGTTTCAAGCAGCGGGTCGAGCATCTCGCCGGCCTGGCGCGGCTCCTTCTGCTTCAGGAGCGAGCGGGCGCGGATGAGTGTGGCGTAGGGCGAGGTGGCGCCCTCGCGCACGCGGCTTGCGATGCGATCGAGCTCGACCGCCACGGCCTCGGCGGCGTCGAAGTTGTACGAGCGAACGTGGTTCTCGCCCAGCGTGTGCCATGCTTCGGCCGAGCGTGGGTTGAGCGAGAGCGTTTCGAGAAGCGCTTCGCGCGCCTGTGGTCGGTTGTCGCGTGCGTCGAGCAGTTGGGCCTCGGCCAGGCGCGCGGGCCAATAGAGCCTGTCCATCTCGTCTCGCACGCTGGCGAGCAGGCGGACCATGAGCTGGTAGTCCTCGGCTCCTTGCTCAACGCCAACGCTGCGGGAGCGGATGATGAGCGTGCGCACGCCCTCGGTGAGTTCCTCGGCGGACTCAGCCTGCCTGTGTGCGAGGCGATTGGCGGCGATGTCCGTGACATTGCGCACGGCGTCGAGTTCGCCGAGCCGTTCGTGGGCCTGGGCGCGAAGGCGCAGGGCGCGCATCGAGTCGTCGGCTTTGATGGCTTCGAGTGCTTCGCGGATGTTGCCGCGGAGGATCATGCCCTCGGCGCGGTCGAGCACGTCGGCTGCGGGGGCATCGAGGGCCGGGTTGGTCAGATCGCCCGCGAGTAGTGCTGCGCGAGCGTGGACCCGTGCGTCGGCGAGGTCGACAGGCAGCCACTGGCCGTGGAAGAGCCGAAGGTCGACGCGCTCGTCCTCGGTGAGGTAGGGAGCAGCCATTGCCCGCTGGACGGCGGCGGAGGGCTCGATGGCCTGGTCCTGCTGGCGGATCTGGCCGAAGGCAGCGCCGGCGAGGGCGAGCAGGGCGGCCAGGGTCGTGATCGGTTTGTGAGCAGGATTCAGCACCATGGGGCCAACGCCCTCCGATGCCTTGTTCTTCGCCCATTCGGGGCCGCGGGCTGCGGGAAATGTGCCGTCTTAGGGTCTGTCCCGAGGGGTTGTGCGGGTGGTTCCGGCTGGCTGCCGCGACGCGGGAGGGGGTGGCAGCCGCGTCTCGGTGATGTTCCAGGGGTTCTCCGGGTCGTCGTCGGCCTTGATCGTGAGCAGGTCCTCGCGGGCGGGGCCGTTGATGGTGAGCGGGTGCATGAGCTGGACGATGGAGATGTCGTTGGAGGACGCATCGACCGTGCGGCTCATGCGGGGCAGCAGGCGGCCCGTCTCATCGGGCTTGTACCACAGGCGGATCTCGGCGAAGCGACCATCATCGGCTCGCGGGATCAGCCTGAGCTGCACCGAGCCCTCGGCGAATTCCATGAGCGACTCGGCCATGTCGATCTCGCGCTTCTCGTCGGGATAGCTCGGATCGAGCTCGGGATCGGGCGTGAGGCTCTGGTCCCACGGCACGAGTTGCACCTGGTAACGGCGGAGGATGTCGTCCTTCTGCTGGCCGATCGGCAGCGGCGGGAAGGGGCCATCGCCCAGCTCGAACGGGTCGATGGTCTCACCCAGGCGGACGATCTCGCGCTTGTTGATCTGGCGTTCGCTGTGGAGCTTCTCCCATAACCAGCGGCCATCGAAGGCGATGGTCTGCAACGCGCGGTCGTCTTCGAGGTAGCGGTCGCCGCGGAGGAGCGTCGTGAAGTGCACGGCGAAGCGTCGCTGCTGGGCGCCATCGGCGGACTCGTTGGTGTCGTAGGCGATCTGGCCCGTCCGCCGGGTGAGCGCGCCCCCGAGGTCTTTGATGGTGGTGTAGGCGATGCCGCTGGTGAAGGTGGTGAGGTCTTCGTCGGCCGATTCGAGGGCGCTGAGGACCTGCTCGGCGGAGTTGTATGTCGGCGACTGCTGCGCGGGTTGCGCGATGGCAGTATCGGAAGCGGCCACGGCGAGATCGCGCTGCTGGGCGCACGCGGAGGGGCCAGCAGCGAGCAGCAGGCACAGGGTCAGGGGCGTGAGGGCGTCCGTGCGCATGGGTTCAGTCTCCGGGGTGGGGGCCTTCGTGGCCATCCTCGTCGTCTTGATCATTTTGATCAGTTTGATCATTGGGATGCGCGGGCGGGTCGTTGCCGGGCGGGTCG
>JBITAB010000307.1:2912-6258 GCA_044439825.1 Phycisphaerales bacterium JB064
TCGCGCCGGCGTTTCTTCTGGAGGTGGGTTAACCCCGATCCTCCCATAGCCCAGTCGGCCTGCTGGCTGGTCAGCCGTTCGTCGGCGAGGTGTACGGGTTTGCCCATGTGCTGGGCGAGCCGATCGGCGAAGACGCGGGCGAGCTTGGAGCGGTCGCTCTCGCGGCCGTCGAGGTGGAGGGGCAGGCCGACGACGAGTTCGAGGTTGCGGGCCGAGGGGTAGTCGCGGGTGACTTCCTTCTCGATGGCGTTGATGAGCTTCTGGCCGCCCTCGTGCTCGATGGGGATCTCGAGCGTCTTCCATGGGGCCGCGACGCGCGTGTGCGAATCGGCGACGGCCAGGCCGGTCCGGCGATCGCCAAGATCGACGGCGATGTAGCGCGTGATGGGTCGGGCGAAGGCCATCGATGCGGTTACAGCAGGGGATCGGGCAGCGTGGCGTGCAGGTCCTTGAGCTTCTCGGCGTGGGCGGCGGGCATGATGAGCGTGGCGCCGGGTGTGTGCACCACGACGAGCCCATCGCAGCCCAGCAGCGCGATGGCGTGCCCCGGCTGATCGTTGACGATGAGGTTGCCCGTGCTGTCGTGGGCGATGGCGTGCGCGCCCTGGGCGATGGACGCGACGCGGTTCTCGCGTTCGTCGCTGGCGACCGTGCCGGCGTAGCTGGCCCACGAGCCAACGTCGAGCCAGGAGACCTCCATCTTCAGCGTGGCGACCGAGACCGCGCCGCCGATGGCGTTCTGGGCGGCGTGGCTGGTGGCCGGCTCCATGATGGCGTAGTCGACGCTCTTCTTGGGCAGCTCGGGATAGACGCGGTGCAGCACGGCCTCGCGCTCTGGGGTGTCCCAGGCGCGGGCGATCTCCATGACGCCCTGGTAGGACTGGGGCAGGAACGAGTGCAGGCAGTCGAGGAAGGTCGAGGCCTTCCACACGAACATGCCGCTGTTCCAGCCATAGACACCCTCGGCCAGGTATTGCTTTGCGGTCTGTTCGTCGGGCTTCTCGACGAACTTCTCGACGTGGAAGCCAAGGCCATCGGTGTTGTCGATCGCTTCGCCCCGGCGGACGTAGCCGTAGCCCGTGGCCGGGTGCGTGGGCTCGATGGCGAAGGTGACCAGCGTGCGCGGCGAGCGCTCGACGAGCTCGAACCCGGTGCGCACGACGCTCTGGAAACGCTCGACCGGCTCGATGACATGGTCTGCGGTCATGACGCAGAAGGCGGCCTCGGGGTCGTGCCGCGCGAGCACGGCGGCGGTGAGGCCCACGGCGTTGACGGTGTCGCGGCCGATGGGCTCGCCCAGGATCTGGGCCTCCGACAGCGCGGGCAGCACCTCGGCGACGGCCTGGCGGTAGCGCTCGAGCGTGCAGACGAGCAGGTTCTGGGGCGGCACGAGCCCGCTCAGCCTGCCGGCGGAGACCTCGATGAGGCTGCGGGGCTGCTCGTGGCCGGCCTCCATCAGGAAGCGCAGGAGCTGCTTGGGGCGTTCCTTGCGGCTCATGGGCCACAGCCTTGTGCCGCTGCCCCCGGCCATCACCATCGCGTAGCGGTGCTCGTCCATCGGGCCAGCGTATCCGGCCGGCATGGGGGTGTCGTGGGGGAAGATCGTGTACGAGCGCCGGTGCGCGGGCGGGCCAATCATCTCGCATCTGGATCGGGGGCCTCTCGCGCCCCGCATCGGCCAAGGAATGGGAGGCAGGACCATGCGGCGACTCGTGCTTTTACTTGCGGTGCTCACGCTGGCCGCGTTCGGCGGCGTGGTGCACGCCCAGGAGGCTTTGCGGTACAACGTGCCCGTCGGCCATACCTGGGCCTTCGAGGAGGCGTCGGACACCGACCTGACGATCACGATCACCGGCGGCGGCCAGAACTTCGACGCCCGGCAGACCGGGAAGGGCCTGATGAAGGGCACGATCGAGGTGCTGGCGGTGCGGAACGGCGTGCCCTCGTCGGCGCGCGTGGTGTTCGACGCGGCCAGCGGCCGTGAGTCCACCTCGATGGGCCAGGCCCAGCCGCGGATGCCGTTCGCGCTGGCCGGGCGGACCGTGAAGCTCGACGTGGGCGAGGATGGGGCGTTCACCATAGAGCCCGCCGACGACGCGGGGCCGTTGCCCGAGCTGACCGAGGACGACCGCCTGAGCGTCAAGGAACTGGTGGTGCCCGACCCGAGCTTCCCGCCAAGCGAGCCCATCGGGGCCGGCTCGCGCTGGACGGCCGTGCTGGGCGGCGACCGTGAGAACACCACGCTGGAGATGACCTTCGAGGTGCTGGGCTTCACCGAGGTCGATGGCGTGCGGCTGGTCAGGCTCTCGGCCAAGGGCACGTACAAGCTCGAAGAAGATGGCAGCCGGGTGTCGGCCGAGCTCAACGGCACGATGACGGTGGACATGGCCACGGGCCTGCCCGCGCGGACGAACCTGACCGGGCCGGTGACGACCAAGAGCACCGTCGAGCAGCAGGGCGTTGCGTACTCGCTGAATGGCAAGGGCACTCTGACCCAGCGCGGCAGCCAGAGGGTTGTCGCCGCCAAAGAGCAGAGCGCGCCCGCCGCGGACGGCGCCAACAAGCCACCGCACGTCGAGGGCTGGAGCACGTTCACCGAGCCGGCGAGCGGCGCGAGCTTCCAGCATCCTGGCTCGTGGAGCGTGCAGGCCGGCGCTCAGGGGGTCATGATCTATCCCGAGGGCTTCGACGCCAACCGCGAGCTGATCGTGGGCGCCGGCATGCCCGCGCCCGGGATCTCGTCGGCCACGGATGCGCGCGTGGGCCAGCAGCTCGACGCGACCGTGGCCCAGTACGCGCCCATGCTGAAGCGCAGCGGCGAGCCCGAGGCGCTCGAGGCCTTCGGCGGCGACGGCGCGCTGTATACCTATCGCGGCACGATGCCCGACGGCACCAAGGCCATGAGCGTGGCGCTGGTGCGCGTGGGCGATGGGGTGGCCATGAGCCTCTCGGCGCTCGGCCACAGCGAGGTGATCGAGCGTCGATTGCCAACGCTGAAGACCATGTTCTCGACGCTGCACATTGAAAAGAGCGAACCTGCCGCGGCCGGCGGAACGGCCCAGACCGACGACCGGCGTCTCATCGGCATGTTTGGCGGCGAGGCGACGGCGGGCGGTGTTGATGTCGGCATGACGGTGAGCACGCGGCTCGTGTACGCGCTTGGCGCTGACGGAGTGGTGCTGTACGGCGCGCAGTCGGCCATGAGCGGATCGGGCCGAGATTACACGGGCGATCTTGTGTGGACGGCCACCGGCGAGACGGCCGGCAACGTTGAGCGCGGCCGGTGGAGCGCCAAGGGTGGCGTGCTGACGGTGCAGTGGGATGGCGGCGGCCGCAGCGTGTTCGC
>JBITAB010000308.1:0-6258 GCA_044439825.1 Phycisphaerales bacterium JB064
GTGCTCATGGGCGATCTGCTCACGACCGCCTTTGATCGCTTCGAGATCAGCAGCGGCGTCACGCTGGACACCAACGGCACACGCCTGCGGACGCACAATATCGATCAGGCTTCGACCATCGCTGGCTCGGGCTCGGCCCTGCTCATCCGCCCGTCGCGCAGCGCGGCCAGCGACGACTTCCGCTCGGCCATCGGCATCGGCGCCGGCGCTCGCGTCGAGCTCTTCGATGGCGCTCTCGCGCACATCCAAGGCGAGTCGATCAACTACGGCACGCTGCGCGGCGTCGGCACGTTTCGCATGGCCGACCTCGCGAGCGCGTTCCGCAACGACGGTGTGATCTATGGCGGCACGGGGGATGGGCTGCTCGTCCGCCAGGGCTCGACCACGCTCAACGTCATCGATCTGGATGGTTCGAACGGCAACGGCGAGTTGCGCGTGAGCCAGCCGGCCGACCGGCTCGAGATCGTCGCGAGCGCCCTGACCGACGACTTCGATGGCGACATCCTGCTGGGCGGCCAAGCCGTGCTGGACATGGACCTGTCCACATCGTGGCGGACCGGACCTGGCAGCAGCATCATCGCGTCGGGCAACGGCAACCCCTTCCAGTCGGCCCGCATCCAGGGCGCACCGGTGTCCGTCGCTGGCAACATCGTTTCGACGGGCTACGTGGGCCACCTGCGCTTTGACGTGCCGTTCATTGGGCTGCCCGGCATGACGGCCTCGATCAACGAGGAGGACATCCTTACCTTCGCCGAGACGGCGAGCATCGAGGGAGGTGCCTTCACGCTGGGCCAGGATGCCTCGCTCACCTTCATGAGCAACACGACCATCACCGGCGCGACGTTCTCCACTCCCTCGGGCACGCTGGCCGATGGAGCCATCTTCTTCAGCGGCCCGACGACCTGGACCGGCAACTCCACCATCAACGGCGCCGCGCGTCACAACGGGACCGCCACCACAACCGGACTGCTCGGCACGACCATCCATGCCACCCGCCTGGACATGGACGGATCCTCGGGCGACACACATTGGAACATCCGCAATCAGGCCACCATCAACCTGACTGATCTGGGCTCGAGCGCCAACATCTTCGCGGGCAGCATCGACATCGACACCGCCAGCTTTGCGAGCCTGCGCCTCAACCTGGCGGACCCTGCCGCCGCGTGGACGCTCTCGGGCGATCTGACGTTCAGCGGGGGAACGCTGTTCCTGAATCGCCGCTTGCTTGGCTCGCCCGTGATCGTGACCGGCGACCTCGACGTTGCTTCGGGCATCGCCGACGTGATCAGCGACCTCACGCTCGCCGGCACGGGCGAGATCGGCCTCACCCTGCCCTCGTGCCTCGTGCGCATGCAGGGTCACACGGCCATCGAGCCTGGCGCTCGCGTGACCGGCTTCGGCACGCTGCGCAACGGCCCCGAGGGCAGGATGTCCATCGACGCTGGTGCGCTCATGAGCAGTATTTCGCTCGAGAACGAGGGTGTGCTCGCTTTGGGCGCTGCCTCGAGCGAGCCCGAAATGGCTACAGGTTCGGCCCGCGCCAGCGTCGCCAGCTTCCAGCAGATCGCCGGCGCGACGTGGCGTGTGTCAGTGGGCGGGCTCGTGCCCGCGACTGGGCATGACCAGATCGCCGTGAGCGGTCAGGCTGTGGTCGGTGGCGCTCTCGAGGTTGACCTTGAGGGCCTGGACACCGGCACCTTCACGCCGCAGGTTGGCGACGAATTCGTCATCCTCACCGCCGTCGGTGGCGTCAGCGGCACCTTCGACGCGGCGCCGGTCACGATCGACGGTGACACGCGGTACGAGTGGGCTATCGAGCATGACGCCGACCAAATCGTCCTGCATCTGGCGAACATCGTCTTGCCGTGCATCGCCGACATCGACGGCGACGGCTCGCTCACGATCTTCGACTTCCTGGCGTTCCAGAATGCCTTCGACGCCGGCGACGCGATCGCCGACTTCGATGGCGACGGCTCGCTGACGATCTTCGACTTTCTAGCGTTCCAGAACGCCTTCGATGCGGGGTGCGAGTAGAGATCTGGCACTCGGATCGTGGCGTGCCTGGCTCGGGGAGCCGTCCGCCTCGCTGGGAGGACGACCCTGCTGCCTCGCGGAACGTTCCCAGTGCCTGCCGGAAGCGTCTTCTTCGCTGGGGGAGCGGTTCGCCGGAGAAGCTGCCCCGTCGGTCGGGGCAGCTTCTTTGTGGGGTGGGGCACGGTCGCCCCCGACGTGGGCAACGCCACCCGCACAGGGCGCCAGGTAGCCGCTGGGGGGACCAGGGTCGCGCCGGTCGGCATCGTCAAGCCCGCCCGGAAGGGCCCATGCTCAAGCCCGCAAGCGCACGCCGTGGGAGCCCGTGGCGGTGACGCCCAAGCGGACCATCGTCGACGCCGACGTGCCCAACGGACTGCGATCGATCGCCTACCAGGTGCGAGCGCTGCGGACCAACGGGAAGGTGGACGAGTGGTCGAGCGAGCGGAGCTTCCCGTCCGGGGCGATCGGCGGCGCGACGGGGTCGGCGATGCCGGCGGTTGGCGCGGAGGCGGAAGCCAAGGCAAGGGCGCAAGTTGAGGGTAAGCCGGCAGGGGCGGCCAAGGCTTGCGGGGGCTGAGCGGCGGGAACGATCAGCCGTCGATTCCATACATCCTCGCGGTCAGCGCGGAGTGGATGTCATTCCAGACTTCGGGATGGTCCATGCCCACGGACACGCGGGGGTCACTGTCGAGGTCGACCCCGACGATCATCAGGACCAGGTCGAGATCCTGCTCCTGCCTATCACCGAGGCTCGCGCTCAATGAAGCGCGGCAGGCAACGCCCATCCGCTTTAACACGGATTCCGGACCATCCTCGCGGAAGCCCGTCAAGTAGTACGGCTCGCCCTCGCAATGGATATGAACGAGCGTACACCCCGGCGCTTGCTCCTGTAGGCCGGCCTCCAGCCGCTGATGGATCAATTGGAACGGACGCTCGCCGAGCCACGCGAGCATGTGGGCGTTGGGCTCGAGCGGCGAGAAGTCGTCGTCGTTGATGTCCACGAACCCGAGTAGGATCTCGCCCAGAGGACGCTGTTGATCGAACTCGTACGCAAGTCGCTGGATGAACCGGAGCGCGTGGCTCTCGACCGACGCACAGACCTCATGGGCCTGCTCCGGAGCAAACCCTTGCGACGGCTGTGCTGGAGCAAGAAGATCGCTCGGGTCGATCTCGGTCATGATCCGTTCGAGTGCGACCAGATCCTTGGCGAGTTGGGCCTGTGGGGAGGGGATGGCGCTGCCCATCTCCGCTCCCTGCGCGACAGCTCGCGTCCGCAGGAACTCGAACTGCGCCCATGCGTCATGGACATCGATATCGCTGTAGCCACGGGTCTTGGCCAGATCATCCATCGCAGTGGTCGGCAGGCTGATGCTGGGTACATGCCGCACGAGAAATGACACCGTGTCAGGGCCGAGCGGTGCTCTGCAGCGAGATTCGATCCAGAACAGCAGGCTGGCGATCGAGGGAATAGGAACGACGTGCAGGTCCATGGCGGCAGTCTATCGCGGGCTCAGCGCCCCGCCCGGAAGCTGATCGAAAAGTCCTTGCATCGAGTCGGCGTTTCTGGTACTCTGGCTGCCAGAAGGAGCCCGCCACCATGAAACTGCCGATTGTCCACCGGCTCGCGCTCATCGGAGCATTTGCCCTCGCGCACCCGACCCTTGGCCAGACACAGCCGCCGAGCCAGTGCGGCCAGTGGCAGCCGATGGTCGATGGTCTGGCCGGCGGCTTCCCCGCCGCCGGGGGCAACCGCATCAGCGAGATGGTGGTCTTCGACGCGGGCGATGGGCCGATGCTCTACGTCGCGGGCAATTTCGAGTCGATCATCGATCCGCTGCACGGCGAGGTGCGGGCGGTGGCGTTCGCACGGCTCAACGGCGACCGCTGGGAGCCTCTGCCCGGGCTGGACGCGCCGGAACTCGAGCCCGACGGCCGCGGCATCACCCTGGAGGTGTGGGACGACGGCACGGGCGAGGCGCTGTACGTCGGCGGGCAGTTCTCGCGACTCGCGGGCATGGAGACCGGGGCGGTGGCGCGATGGGACGGCGCCTCGTGGTCGAGCATGGGAGAGGGCTTGAGCTACAAAGTGATCGACCTGCACCCCCACCGCTTCGCCGATGGTGAGATGCTGGTGGCCGGTGGCGAGTTCATCGCCTCGGCAAGCACGCAGCGGATCGCGAGCGTGCAGCGCTGGGATGGCTCGCAATGGTCGGCCGTGGGCGAAAATGGGCCGAGCAGCGGCTCGGTATACCAACTGGCGACGTACGAGGGTGATCTCTATGCCTCGGGACTGTTCTCCCGTCTGGGCGCGGACCAGGGTGGGGGCATCGCCCGCTTCGACGGTACGGCGTGGTCGGTGCCAGCCGGGCCAGGGCAGCGGGTGTGGAGTGTGGAGTTCTGGCCATTGGAGGTTGCCCAGTGGCAGGGCCGCAGCGTGCTGCTGGCCGGTGGTCGGTTCGCCATCGATCAGGACGATGACTTCATCGCCGGGCACCTCGCCCAGTGGGACGGCACGCGCTGGAGCGCCATCATCGACGACGACCGGCTGATCGGCCAGGTCATCGATGTCGCGGTCTTCGACGATGGCCGTGGAGAGTCGCTATTCGTCGGGGGCAACAGGATCACGGACCGTTCGGGCGTAGGCGTCGTTCGAGATGGTGTGCTGCACCCGATGCAGCCGGGCATCAACGATTCGGCCTGGGAGTTCTTCGTCTTCGACGACGGATCCGGCCCGGCGCTTCTGGTGGGCGGTGGCTTCCGCGACTTCTCGGGTGGGCCCAGCTACCTGGTTCGCTGGAAGTCGGGCGAGCGGTGTGCGTTGGACCTGACCGGCGATTGCCTGGCGGACGTATATGACTTCCTGGAGTTGCAGAACCTTTTCGCCGCGGGCGAACCTGCCGCCGACATCGACGGCGATGGCGTGCTGACGGTCTTTGATTTCCTGGCATACCAGAACGCGTTCGACGCGGGTTGTCCGTAGGGGCGCGACAACTACACTCGTCTGCCATGGCCCTCTCCATCACCACAAGAACGCTCGGCAGCCGCAAGCGGGAAGCGGCCGGCTTCGACGTGCCGCCGCCCGAGGATGCTCGCGACGATGGGGCGATGACGCTTCGGGACCTGATCGAGCATGTCGTGCGCGAGCAGGTGAAGCTCTTCAACGCCCGCCAGCAGGCCATGCGGTTCGATCGCGTGCTGAGCGAGTCCCAGATCGATGAAGGTCGCGCGAAGGGCAAGGTCGATCCTGCATCGAAGGAAGATCCCAAGGAAGCGGACGCCGAGGAGGCGGTCGGGGCGGCCCTGCAGGCTTTCGAGGACGGGATGTACCTGGTGATTATCGACGAGGTGGAGAAACGCAGCCTCGACGAGCCGGTATACCTGTCGACCAACAGCCGCCTCGTGTTCGTCAGGCTGACGTTCCTGGCCGGGGCATGACGGGATCGCGAATCTAGATCAAGTGTGGGGAGAGCAGGCATGGCGCAGAGCGACGATGCCCGAGAGCAGATCAACAAGCTCCGTGACAAGAAATGGGTCGACAAGCGCCTCGACGCGCTCGCGCCCGCGGGCGACAAGCGCAGGAGCGACCTGCAGCGCGCACTGGGATCGTTCAAGAAGAACCCGTGGGAGTACGGCCACGACAACAATCGAACGAAGGCGGCCGGCGAGGTGCTCGGCGCCCTGAGAGAGACGTCTCGCCCCCGATTTTTCGAGGGTGTGTTCACCCACCTTGGTCCCTCGCTCGAGCAACTGTGGCACGATGCCACGCGTCGGCCCTATGGCTCGGACTACGAGTCGCCGCCTTTCCGGGCGCCGTCGCGTGCGAGCACGCTGCTGTTCCAGCGGGCCGAGATCTTCACGCGGCTGGTCGATTGCCTGAACGGGCTGGACCCGACGCCGCGATGGATCGCCGAGAACGCGGCCTTGCTGCTCGATCGGTACGACCACATCTGGCACAAGCCGCTCGGCCGGCTGCTCGCCGCCACGCTGAATGCCGGCGGCCCCGATGCCGACGAGGTGCGAGAGGTCCTGCTCGACACCGTCGCTGGCCGGCACGAGACCGCCCGCTTCGGCGATCACACCATCATCGCCCTGCTGAACAGCCACAACCCTGAGGACTGGAAGGCCATCGGCGACATGCTGCTGGCCGCCCAGCGCCAGGAGGGATTGCGTCAGTCGGTCCTGGAGCGCGTCGACGAGTCGCATCCGGACGCGTTCCGATACTTC
>JBITAB010000309.1:0-3135 GCA_044439825.1 Phycisphaerales bacterium JB064
CCCGGACGCGCCTCGCGCTGGGCCCAGAGGGCCTCAGCGGCTTCGAGCAGGTCGCAGATGCGCTCGAACGCGGGCGGGTCGGCCAGGAACGGGTGGTCGGGATATGCGGCTGGATCGGCGAGCGCCTGATCGCGGTGGAAGACGAGCCATTGCCGGAGGGTCTGGCCATCGGCGGTGAGCGTCGGATCGACGCCGTGGATCAGCAGGGCCTCGAGCGCGTCCGGCTCGATCCACACCGCCGCGTACCAGAGCGCGTTGAAGTGCTGGCGGGGCGCCACGTTGGGGTCGATGCCGCGTTCGACCAGGCGGGCGAGCATCTCCGGGCCGCCCCGCAGGGCCGCCGTGGCCAGATCCTCCGCCGTGAGCGGAGGTGTGTTCTCAAAGCGATCGGGATAGGCCTCCAGCAGGGCATCGAGTGCCGGCGGGCAGCCCGAGAGGATCGCGTGGCGCATGGCCTCGGCGGCGGCGTTCGGGGCGTCGTCCAGGCCCAGGGCGATGGCGAGCCTGGTCATGCCCGCGTCGTGCTTCCACCGGCCCCACCAGGCGCCCGCGTCGGCCGACACGGCGTCCACCAGCAGGTTCTGACCGGTCGCCAGGGCGCGATCGAGGCCGTGCGCGACGAGCAACTCGACCGCGGCGCGATCGTGGGATCGCAGCGCCCAGGCCGCGGCCATGGTCAGGTCCTCGCTGGACCACGCAAGATGCTCCAGGATTCGCAATCGCATGGCATCGTCGGCGGAGGGGAACACGGCGGGGAAGCCAAGGGGCATCACCTCTGGCGGCACGTCCTCGAGGAGCCGCATGGCGAGCCCGTCGTGCCCGTACTGCATGGCGACGGCCACCGGGTTGGTCGCGTAGCTGCCCGCGTCGGCCCGCGCACCGCCGGCGAGCAGCGCCATGGCGGCATCCGCGTGGCCGAGCGCCGCGGCGCGCGTCAGGGCGGTCGTGTCGTCAACGATGAAGCGCGACATGTGGCTGTGGCCGTGCGCAGCGTTGGGATCTGCGCCCGCCGCCAGCAGCCGCTCGATCTGCCTGGCGTCGCCCGCCGCCGCGGCCCGATGCAGCGGCGGCAGAGGAGCCAGCGACATCCATCGCTGCACGATCAGCACCGATCCGCCAGCGATGAAGACGCACAGCGCGAGCCCTGCCCCGAGCGCGGGCCCACGACCGCAGGCGATCCAATGCAGCGGCGTGCGCGCCCGTCGAGGACGCCCGCACTCGGGGCAGGGGGCGTCGGTGGGCAGCCCCTCGCGGGTGTGCCCGCAGCCGACGCAGCGACAACGCCTGCGCCGGTGGCGACGGCGCAGCATGCCCGGCAGCACCAGCGGCGTGAGCAGCACGGCCCAGGCAATGGCGAAGACGATCGAGTTCACGAGCAGCCCGAGCGCGATCGGTCGCACGGGAACGATGGAGGGCTGGCGGACGATCGGCCACGGCGGGACCATCGCACGCTCGGTCTCCTTGATCTCACCGTGGGGGATCGGCCACTCGAACGCCATCGCCGCCAGCCCGCCGCGGACGAACTCGCCGGGCAACGCGAACTCGGCCGGCCCCGGCCCGCGCTCGGCGCGCACGCAGCGCATGGGCCAGCCGGCCGAGATCTCCCACGCGAGGTCGCGTGTGCGCTCGCGGGCGGGCGCGAAGGGGCCGGGCTGGTCGGGCAGCCGGTAGCCGACGCTCCACGCGGGCAGCCGCGTGGGCGTGCCCAACTCGGGCGGGTCATCTGACAGGTCCAAAGCCTCAAACGTGCGCCACGTGAGCGTCGCGTCGCGGCCGGTCTCGACGAGCCAGCCGCGCAACTCGGTGCGCTCGCCGGTGGGCCCCTTGGTCAGGGGCACATTGGGCCAGGCCGAGCGATCGACGAGCGCGCCCGCCCAGGCGATAGCCAGGCTTGTGGCCAGCCCGAGCATCGCGAGCAGGGCCAGCATGATCGCGGGGCGACGCATGCGACAATCGTTGGCCACCACACGCGATCACGGCGGGCCGGACTGCGCGGCCTCGAGCATCTCGCGGATCTCGGCGGTATCGTCTCGGCCCCGGGCCGAATGCCACCAGAGGTCGCGTGGGGTGTTGTCGTACTGGTCTTTGGCGTCGGCGTTCGCGCCCGCGTCGAGCAGGGCCCGCACGTTGGCGGTATGGCCCGTCGACGCCGCCCAGTGCAGCGCAGTGCGGCCGTTGGTATCGGTCGCCTCGAGCGGCACGCCCAGCTCGAGCAGCCGCGCGATGGCCTCGGGCGCGTCGGCCTCGCTGGCGACCAGGTGCAGGGCCGTGAGGTTGGCCGTCACGGTCGCGCCCAGGTCGACACCGCGCGCGTGCAGGACATCGATGGCGGCCACGATATCGCGGGCCTGGGTGAGATATCCGATGAAGTAGCTCGACGCCGCGGACGGATCGAATCCGCGATTGATCATCGCGTCGAGCAGATCGATGTCGCCCATGCGGAAGGCGAAGACGCCAAGGCCGGCCTCGATCTGCGGCGTGGTGCGGGTGCGTTCGAGCACCATGTCCTGCACCGACGGCGGTCGATTGGCGAGCACGGTGCTCATCAGGCCAAGGTTAACCGCTGCCCCGCTGTGGGCGTGCTCGATCTCGAACATCCGCTCGAGCAACGGCATGTCTTCGTTCAGCACGGCGATCGCGATCGGTGCGAGCGAGACGCTCGGCCGCTCGGTGACCGAAGCGCCGGCGTCCAGCAGCATGTCTACGACCGCGTGATGATCACCCGCCATGGCGAGAGAGAGCGGGCTTGCTTGGGTGCCGACCATCCCGGGATCGGCGCCAGCGTCAAGCAGTCGGCGCACGACACCGGCGTGCCCGTGCGCGGCGGCCCAGTCGATGGCGCGAGCCTGCTGGAGCGCACTGGTGTTGATGACGCTCAGCCGTGGGGCGACGGCGTCGACCGACTCGCCCGCGTCCAGCAGCGCACGGACGGTTTCAGTATCGCCCACCGCGGCGGCATGGTGCAACGCGGGCAGGCTCTCGACACTCGTAAATCGCATGGTGACCAGGCTTGCGCACGCGAACATGAGCAGGATGAGCATCGCGATCGCCATCACAAAGATGCCTCGCAGGCGCAGGCGTGGTCGCCGGCCCGTTGTCCATCCGCACTCTGGACAGACCGCCATGGTCCCGTCG
>JBITAB010000309.1:3235-6235 GCA_044439825.1 Phycisphaerales bacterium JB064
CGAAGCGGGTCGAGGCGCACGCGGGCCGACCATGGGTCCTCGCGCCACTGTGGCCGCCAGCCCCAGCCGACCCGCCGCGTCAGCGTGGCGTCGTGCCACTCGATCACCTTCCACCGGTTCACCTCGGCCATCCGCACGACGGGCTCGTTGATGGGCGTGTTCGTCAGCGGCACGTCGGGCCAGCCGCCGCGGTGCATCGTGACGCCCGCCCACGCGATAAGAATGCTGGACAGCAGCCCGAGCACGCCAAAGAGGATGGCCAGGACGATCAGCCGACGCATCGAGCATTCTAAGGCCCAGACGAATGATCGCGACCGCAACGAAGTTCGGTATCAGCCTTCCGCTGTCATGAAAACTCGACCGGCGTCACACAAAGACAGCGCGATCACCGATCCGGCTCAGTCCATCGCCCCCACACCAAGCGTGCGCAGCACCAGGCTCTTAAGCGGCCGGTGTAGCGGCGTGCGCTTGAAGGCGTCGTTGATGCGGTCGACCACCTGGTATCGCGGGTTGCGTAGGTAGACCGACTCATGCTGGCGCAGCTCGCCGGCGAGGATGCGCAAGGCGACGTCGGGCTTCTCGGCCAGCGTCGGGTGGCGCTGTGTGATCAGCGCGCGGAAGCGTACGAGGTTGGGCTCGCCGATGGCGTGGCGCATGGAGTCCTGGCGCTGGCGGTAGTAGATCAGACGCTGGGGGATGATCTCGCAGCGATAGCCGCGGCTGGCCAGGGCGCAATAGAAGTCCCAGTCCTCGTAGCTGGTCAGCCACGTGTCGTACCCGCCCACGGCCTTCCACGCCTGCGTATCGATGAGCCCCACGCAGCACGACGCGACATTCGCCGCCGGCAGCATGTCACGCTCGAAGCCCAGCGGCAGCCAGATCCACGGCGCATCCTCTGGCCGATCGGGGAAGGCCGCCACCAGCGAGGTCACCATCGCCAGCGGCCTGCCCGACGCGCTCGCCTGCCGCGCGGCATGCAGCGTCTTGGCGACGAACGTCCGGTCGAGCAGGTCGTCTGCATCGAGCGGCACCACCCACTGCGCACGAGCGCGAGCGATGCCGTAGTTGCGGGCGTCTCCCAGCCCGCCGTTGCGCTTGCGGAGCACGCGTACGCTGCCGGCACGCTCGAGCTGGTCGACCATCGCGATGCTGGCCGGGTCGGTCGAGCCGTCGTCAACGAGCACGACCTCGGTGTTGGCGTGCGTCTGGCCCAGCGCGCTCTCGAGCGTCTGCGGCAGCCAGCGGGCCATGTTGTAGAACGGAATGATGATCGAGGCGTCCGGCTCGCGACCGTTGGTTGTCACACGGGCGCCATTGCCCGACGCGGGTGACGCATCCACGAACTCGGTCGTTTGAGCCATGCGCCCGCGGGCGCTCTCGATCGCCGCCGAAGTCTGCTGCACGATGCGGGCCGGTTCGCACACGCTCGCCACGCGCTGGGGCCCGGTCGTCCTGACCCGCTCACGCAGCCCATCGTCGGTAAGAGCCCGTCGCAGGGCGTCCTTGAGGCTCTCGATGCTGCCGCTCTCGAAGAGCAAGCCGCTCACGCCGTCCTCGATCTGCTCGCTCATGCCGCCGGCATTGCTGCCCACGACCAGCTTCCCTAGAGCCAAGGCCTCGAGGCACACGTTGGGATAGTTCTCCCACAGCGACGGGAAGCAGCACGCCGCCGCGCCGCGGATGGCCGGGCCGAGCTCGACGCGCGGGCGGGGCGACTCGAATTGGAAGCGATCGGCGTGCGCCCGGCCCGCCAGCTTCTCCAGATACCGCCGCATGGAATCGCACGCGGGGCCGGTCATGGTGTCGCCGCCGATGAACCGGACGTCGAAGTCCAGCCCCTCGTCCATCAGTTGCTGCGCGGCGGGCACGAGCAGATGCACGCCCTTGCGCCGCTCGGCACGACCATAAAAGAGCACGTAGGGACGCTCGCGCCGCTCGGGCTCGCCTCTGCCGAGCTCATCGACGCTGGCCATGTCGAAGGCGTACGGAACCACGAATCCGGGCTTGCGGTCCTCGGCCACGTCGCCGCCGTATCGGGCCCGCACGCGCTCCAGCAGGCTGGTGCACGGCGAGATCAACGCGTCGGCGTCGCGCATCGCCTGGGCCTCGAGGGCCAGGATGGTCGCCGTCTCGCGGTCGAGCATCGCGTCGGCGTTCAGCTCGATGCAGTCTGCCAGCGGCGTGTGAAGCCTGATGGCCATCACGGCCCCGGCATACATGCCCAGCGTCCGCCGGGCCTTGAGGGCCAGCCAGCCCTCGCCGCCAAAATCGGGGAACTCGATGTAGTCGAACGCGTGCCTGCCGTGCAGCTCGCTGAGCGTCTCGTGCACCGCCATCGAGTGCCGTTCGAGCGGGCAGCGGTAGCCGTCCAAGGCGCACTGGCCCGCGGCGATGTCCACGGCGTGGAATTGCACACCCTTGTGCGTCCTGGGCCCATCCTCCAAGAGGCCGGGATGCGGCTCGCTGAGCACGTGCACCTCGTGGCCCTCGGCCGCCCAGGCACGGGCCATCAGCGACACATAGACCCCGATGCCAGCGCCCCAGAAGGGGGCGACCTCTTTGCTGACCAGGCAGATGCGCATGCGGCGGGGGCTCATCGTGGAAGGGGGGTGGGATGGAGCTGCGGGAGGGAACGCCCGGGAAGCCCCATCGTAGGGCCATACCGCCTCCCCTACCTACCGCCCATCTCCCCACCACTGCTGTCTATCATGGCCCTTCGCGGCCTCCAGATGGTATCGAAAAGGCCGATCAGACCCGTCAGACGCGGAGCCAGCATGCCGTACACCTTGCGACCGGACCAGGGCTACGACCTCGACGTCGAATCGACCAGCTACCTCGAGGGCCACCCCGACACCGGCGACCGCTGGACGCTCAACTTCGGCCCCCAGCACCCGGCCACCCACACCACGCTGCGGCTCGTTCTCGAGCTCGACGGCGAGCGCGTGGCCCGCTGCACGCCCCACATCGGCTACCTGCACAGCGGCTTCGAGAAGCTGGGCG
>JBITAB010000310.1:0-6235 GCA_044439825.1 Phycisphaerales bacterium JB064
ACGGGTCGCGGCAACGTCGCGAACCTCATCGCGTCGCGCGACATCCTGATGAGCACCGACATCAGCGGCACGCTCGGCAACGTGACCGTGGGCCGCAACCTGGGCGACATCAACGACCCCAGCGTGCTGCTCGTGCGTGGTGATCTGACCGGGGTGAGCATCGAGAACGGCGGGCTGTACTCCGACATCCGCGTCGCCAACGCGGTGACCGGGTCGATCATCATCGGCGCCCGGCCCGGCCTGCCCAACAACAACCTCATCCCGACCGGGTCGATCGAGGCCTATGGCCGCATCAACTCGATCGTGGTCAATGGTGATTATGCCGGCAGCATCATGAGCTACTCCGGCGGCATCGGCAACGTCACGATCAACAATGGCTCGCTGCTGCCCAGCGGCTCGGTGTCCGCGTTCAACAACGACATCGGTAGCCTGGTCATCAACTCGGGCCACCTGCTGGGCGACGTGCACGCCGATCGCACGATCTTCAACATCACCGTGAACGCGTCCGAGGACGGCGTCTTCGGCGACATCGGCGTGAATCCCGAACTGTCCGGCTTCGTTGGTGCGACCAGCCTGCGGAACCAGTTGCCTCCTGGCGTTGGCATCACCAGCGGCTACGACGGCCCCAGCATCACCGCCGGGCGTGACATCGGCGTGGTGAACGTGACTGGCGGCTCGGTCTTCGAGGCCGTCTTCCACGCGAAGAACGCCATCGGCGAGATCAACGTCACCGGCAACGTCGCCAACGACGCCAACACCACCGGCTTTGGCACGCAGATCGTCGCCGGTAACTCGGTGGGTCTGGTCAACGTCACGGGCTCGGCCGCCAACATGCTGGTCGCCGCGGGCCTGTACGACCTCGCCAGCGATGGCCGCGCGGGCGGCACGGGCCTGGCCGAGGACGTAACCAAGGCCGGCCGCGTGCGTCAGGTGAGCATCGCCGGCGACGCGACCAACGTGGGCGTGGCCGCTGGCATGGTGGCTGGCGCCGACGGCGTGTACAACACCGCCGACGACTTGCACACCCTGGGCGTCTCGGTCATCGACAACGTGACCGTTGGCGGCACCGTGACCAACGTGAGCGCGAACGCGGACACCGGTCTGCCCAGCCGCTCGGCGGGCATCACGACGGCCGGCCAGGCGACTCCTGTCGTTGGCGGTCGCCTGTTCATGCTCCCGTTCACGCAAGACCAGAGCAACTTCGACTTCACGACGCTGGGCGAGGTGATCGCCTCGGGCACCACCCTCAACTTCACGCGTGGCGCCGCCAACGGCACCATCAGCTTCAGCGGCCCGGGCACCGCGGTGTGGGACGCGGCGAACGGTCGCCTCCTGCTGATCAGCACGGGCATCAACAGCAGCGTCACCGTCACCAGCGACACCGGCGCTCTGGAAGACTTCAGCATCCTGAGCAACGACGACGCGTCCATCGGCAGCATCGACGTGCAGGCGGTGATGTTCGGCAACTCGAACATCGTCATTGATGGCTACGCCCGCGAGATCGTCCTGGGCGGCTTCCAGGGCACGGGCGACATCCTGGTGGGCAACGACGTCCAACTCCTGCAGACCGGCTCGCTGCTGACCAGCGGCACCATCAGTGCCACGCTCATGCGTCAGCTTGTCGTCAACGGCGACCTGGGTGGGGCGACTCCCCAGCTTCCCGGCGAGTTCGTGACGCCCACGCTGCGACTGTTCGGCACCGAGGGCATCACGGTGCAGGGCTCGATGCGTGCGAACCTCAGCGTTGACAACGGCATCCGCGGCGCCCTGGCCGTGACCGGTTCGATCAACAACAGTGTCATCCGCTCGGGCCATGACATCCTGAGCGTGACGGCCTTCGACATCTCCAGCAGCACCATCGCCGCGGCCAACGACCTTGGCAGCGTCACGACCACCGGCAGCGTCTTTGCCAGCAACATCCTGTCTGGTGTCGACCTCGGTCGCGATGCGGCCTTCGGTGGCGAGGGCGTCAATGCCGATCGCACGAACGGTGGCAACATCGGCACCGTGACCGTGGGTGGAAACTTCGCCCAGAGCTCGATCGCGGCGGGCGTGCTCCGCGGCGTCGACGGCTTCCTGGGCACGAGCGATGACATCGTGTCTGGTGGTCGCTCGACCATCGGTAGCGTCAGCATCGCCGGCACCCAGCTCGGCTCCAGCCGCGGCTCTGAGAGCTTCGGCGTGTTCGCCACGGGCGCCATCGGCAGCGTGACCGTGAACGGCGCGGCGTTGACCCAGCAGGGCAACTTCCGCGTCGAGCGCGTGGCCACCCTGCCCGATGTCGTGCAGGTCGATGACATTGAGGTGACCTACGACGGCGGCATCTACACCGCTCGGGTCTTCTTCAACCAGGCCATGAACGCCCAGACCCTCCGCGATGGCCTGATCATCAGCGAGGTTCGTGACGGTGGCACGATCAAGATCCGCCTCGATGAGGGCGAGGATTACCTGTTCAGCTATGACTCGGCCGAGAACGCCGCCGTCATCACCTTCTTCGATAGCGTGACGCGTCGCGACCTGCCGCAGCTTCCGGGTGTTGCCGGACCGGGCCTGTACCGCTTCGAGCTCGATCCCGGCGTGGTTCGCGGCCAGAACTCGGCCGCTCGCCTCGACGCCGACGCCGATGGCTTCGCCGACGAGGATCGCTTCTTCGCGGGCGATGCCTTCGTGGGCGACGTGGGCGACAAGATCACGCCCAACACCGTCATCATCGACCGTGGCTTCTCGGGCCCCGGCACCGTGGACTTCTATGGCCCGGGCAACCTGGACACCGCACTGGACGACAAGTTCCAGCCCGATGCCCTGCCCGACATCAACCGCGAGTTCACGCTGCGTGGCTTCATCGGCGATCACCCCGATCACGACGCCCAGGGCTTCTCGCTGGGCAGCGATGCGGACCTGTACACCATCACCCTCCAGGCAGGGCAGATCCTGCGACTTGGCCCGAATACCGGCTCGGCGTTCAACGCCAATGTCCAGTTGCTCTCGCCCGGCCAGCAGTCGCAGCTGGGTATCACCGCGGACACCACAACGCTGCCCGCCGACACCAGCCAGCTGCTCGAGGGCGTGGTCACGTTCGGCAACACGTACCTGATCACCCAGACCGGCACGTTCTATCTGCTCGTCTCCAACCTCCTGGATTCGGGTACGGCCTTCGATCCCGATGCCGTTGAGGACATCCAGCCCAACGCTGGCGAGGTGGGCAGCTACTCGTTCACCATCGAGGTCTTCGATGACGGCGACTCGGGCTTCAGCGCGAGCACCAACTCGGGCAATGGCCGTAACCTCATCGAGGCGCCCTTCGCGAACCAGTTTGCCGGCCCCGACGGCCAGCTTGGTACGGCCGACGACCGTGCGGCCGTCACCGTGGGTTCGTACACCTTCACTCGCAACAACGAGACCGGCATCATCACCGGCACCGACGGCCGTGGTGTGGTCTCCACTCGCCTGGCCGATGGCACGAGCGTGACCGAAGTCATGTCGGCCATCGGTGCGGAAGGTGCTGCGGGCATCCCGGGCCAGATCGCTCCGGATGTCGACATCTACCACCTCAACAACCGGCAGAACATCCGTGCCGGCGAAGAGCTTCGCATCACGCTGAAGCTGTCCGAAACCGGCGCCGACCTCGGTGGCCGCCAGTCCACCGGTTCGCTCGAGGCCATCATCCAAGACTTCTCGGGCGCCGTGCAGTTCGGCCTGTTCAACACCTCCAACTCCAACGGGATCAGCGATGGCCAGTTGGTCTTCTCGCCCAGCGAGTTCGGCACGATCTCTGGCGCCGGCGCCGAGATCCTCGCCCAGGACAGCCTGCTGACCTACGGCACCGACGAGAACGGCGACTTCTTCATCCAGGCCCAGGTGCCCGAGACCGGCACGTACGCTTTCTATCTCCAGGGCGTGTTCAACGCCGACTACGTCGTCGAGATCCAGCGTCAGTCGGTCGCTCCCAGCGTGCAGGCCTTCGCCGGCAGCGACGGCGTCTTCGGCACGTTCGACGACATCCAGCGCGTCATCGAGGGCCGCTTCCGCTACACCCTCAACCGCGGCGATGACGGCACCGCCGGCACGGCCGACGACAGCGTCGAGGCCCAGCTCATCACCGAGAGCCAGAACGTGTTCATCGAGTTCAACGGTGGCTCGATCGACTGGCTCGAGGTTGGCGGCGTGTCCACCGACCTGCTGCCCTATTCGAGCAGCGGCCTGGGCTTCAGCGGCACCATCGATGGCCTGCCCGTCGATACCTTCGTGCAGCGTGAGGTCGTCAACAACCTCAACGCCATCTTCCAGAGCGCTGGCTACGACATCACCTTCTCGGCCACGCCGGGCGCCTTCCAGGGCGAAGACTTCTCGACCGTGTACATCTCTGACAGCAACGATCCGGTGAACTTCACGTTCGCCGCCGACTCGAATAACTTCTTCTTCAACCCCTTCACGTTCGGCATCGGCGACTTCGGCCTGTCCTTCGAGGAGATCTACGGCTACTCCGAGCGTTCGGACCCCTTCAACGCCGACAAGAACGACGAGGCCGTCGTCTTCGTCCCGCAGCTGACCGGCCTGGGCTTCAACCCCAGCGAGGGCGATGTCCGGGACCTGACAGACTCGCTCGCCGCGGCGGTGGGTCGCCGTGTGGGCGAGCTGCTGGGCCTGCGAACCACCTTCCAGACCGGCCCGTCCGGTGCGGTCGATGTGTTCGCCGCCAACAGCCCCTCCGTCCTGCCCACCGGCGGTGGCTCATACGTGGTGCCATCCTTCAGCCGTCCGCTTTCCAGCCGCTTCGATCCGCTCGCGGACACGCAGTTCTTCCTTGGCCAGCAGAACTCCCAGTCGCTGCTGGACCAGATCCTCTTGCGGTTCTAAGCCACGCTGCGGCCTGATGGCCGCATGACCAAGCCCATCCCGCCCCGCCGAGCGCTGCCCTCTGGGCCGCTCGGCGGTTTTCTTGTGCGCCCTTGGTTCTTGGAATCGGGTTAGCGTTCTGGCGAGAACGTGATGGCATGCGTGCCCGCAGCCACATCGCGCAGCGTGGTGGTCGTGCCGGCCTCATCGGGCCAGACGATCTCGATCGCCTCGGCGCCATCGGCTCCCACGGGGAACCGCAGGGCGAAGGTCCCTTGCTTTCCCTGATGTCCGCCCGGACCGACCACCTGGGCCACCCGGGTCACGTGCTCGCCATCGAGCGTTGTCGTGACACGAACGATGGCGCCGATGGCGTCACGATTGATGCCGTGCTGCGGGTCGCCTTCGAGCCTCAGCGTGATGGCTGTCCGACCGAGCGTATCGGCGGCGCGGTTCTCGAACACGCGCAGCCTTGGCGTCCGGCCCGCACGCTGAGCGGCATCGAGGCGGTTGAAACCCTGGCCCACGACGATGTCCAGATCGCCATCGCCGTCGAAGTCGAGCAGGGCCGGCTGGGCCGCGCCGATGTGATCGATGCCCACCCAACTGGTGATGTCGATCAGCGAGCCATCGGGTTGCTGACGCCAGATGCGGAGGCGTTGGTTGTCTGGGTAGTCGCTCGAGCACAACATGACATCGGTAAGGCCATCCAGGTCAAAGTCGGCCAACGCTCCATAGATGTCGCCCTGGTTCCAGCTTTGGATGGTCGGGTCGGCCGGCGAGCGATCGAGCGAGAGGTCCTCTTGCTCGATAAAGAGCGGCCCGGCAATACCGTCACGCCTCACGAGCACGCGACTGGGGTCGCTGCTCTCGCCCGCCCATCCATGGGCGATCTCGACGAGGAGCACGTCAAAGGACCCGTCGCCATCCACGTCGCCGATGGCCGCATCGAAGGTGTTGCCATTGGCGCGAAACGGCGGCTCGTCATCGCGATCGAATCGTGGGTCGATCTTGCCACGCTCGATGAGCCACTCGGGATGGCGGCCGTGGCGGATGGCATCGCCGTCGAGCTTGGTCTGCGGCGCCTGATCGGACCACTGGCCGTCCTCGCTCCGCACCCACAGGCGATTCCACCGGCGTCCATAGTTCAGTTCGAGGATCTGCGGGTAGTTGCCCGCGGCGCCGTTGCCCAGCACGTGCGCGACGAGCACGCCATACGTCGGCCGTCCTGCGGCATCGGTCTCTGGATCGAGCTCGACACCATCCACCGGCAGCGGCATGCGATCGAACAAACCATTTGCTTGCTGCAACAGCACGTCGTTGGCATAGCCCTCGTAGCCCGCCCCATACTTCGTGTACCACTGGCCGATCACGATGTCGAGCCTGCCGTCGAGGTTGA